>JAYKJG010000235.1:0-4211 GCA_035286285.1 Prochlorothrix sp. | reverse complement strand
TGGGAACTGAGGGCCAGATAAATGCCCCGTTGGGAGGGGGGTGCTAACTCAACGACTAAGGCAGCGGAGGCAGGTAAATAGCAGACAACGGCGATGGACAGCAGGGCTAGGAGCAGAAAAGCAGCGAAAATGACCACGATCGCAGCAATAGCGAGGTTATTCTGTGCCATCAGCCAGCCCAACAGGCCCACTCCCGCAAAGCCTAGCGCCCACAGCAGTCCCGATAGCCGCAAAGCTCCCAGGTGCCCGAAACCGCTCAGCCGACGGGCGATGGGCAGTTGCAGAATTGCCGTTAGGACCACATGCCCTGCAAAGAGCCGACTGATCAGTGCTGCACTAAACCAGGGGCTGTCTGTGTTAGCGGGGTGGCTCTGGCTGAAGTAAAGGGGCAGAGTGCTTTGGATTTGGCTGAGATAGGTGGTAAAGAGGATGTTGGCGCAGAGAAAAATCTGGAGGGCACGATCGCGGCTGAGGGGTTGTAGGCTGGTGCGGAGACTGGTTTTGAGGCTGGTCCAGAGCGAGGTGGGATGGGGCGATCGATCGAGGTAATCCGGTCGGGTTTCGGCGATAAACAGGAAAACTAGGCCGAAAAAGGCCACAAAGGAAATCCCATCGACGACAAACAGGATCCGGTAGTTGTGGGTCCATTGCAGCCATAACCCCGCTAAAATGACTCCGAATCCCAGCCCTAAACTGTCGCACACCCGCGTTACTGCAAAGGCTTCTCCCCGCTGGTCCGATCGGGTAAGATCAGCAACCACTGTTTCCGTGGCAGGCCAGTAGAGGCCGATGCCTAGGCCCATGAGTAAGTTACCCAAGATTAAGCTGGGTAAGTTGGCCGCAGTGGCCAGAAAGACATCGGCAAAGGCAGAAATTGCTGCTGCTAGGAGGAGGGCCGATCGACGACCGGCTTGGGCTGAGTCGCAAAGGCCGCCGCTACAGAACCGCCCGATAACCCCCGCGATCGAGCCACTGCCGAGGGCTAGCCCCACCTCAGTGGCTGAGAGTCCGACCTGTTGGACAAAGAAAATAGGCGCATAAAAGAGTGTAAAGCCGGTGCCCAGTTGGGACAGCAGCCGTCCCCCTGCCAGGAGCCAAATTTGGGCAGGGAGGGCAGGGAGCCAGGATAAAGGTGATTTATAAGTCAAAATTGTCACAAAATGAGAGTCAATGCCGGTCCCTTGGCAAGGAGCCACAAGAGATCGTAGGATGCCTGAGCGATCGCGTAAACCCTCTTTATCCCCCTGTTGCCCCACCATGCCCACCCTTGCTACTTGGAATGTGAATTCAATTCGGAGCCGTTTGGATCATTTGCGGCGCTGGTTGACCTCAACCCCCATTGATGTTGTCTGCCTTCAGGAAACTAAAGTAACGGATGAGCAGTTTCCTGAGGCTGATTTGGCGGCCTTGGGCTACCATTGCTATTTTTCGGGCCAGAAGTCCTATAACGGGGTGGCAATACTGTCGCGATCGCCGCTGACGGAGGTGAGTGCTGGCTTTGCTCCGGTTTTGGGGGCCGATCGGGTGGGGGAGTTGGATGACCAAAAGCGGGTCATTACCGGTAAATTAGGAAATTTGCGAATTTTGAACCTGTATGTTCCCAATGGATCGAGTTTAGAGAGTGATAAGTATCTTTATAAGCTAAAGTGGCTGGCTTTGCTGCGGGAGTATGTGTCGCAAGTTGTAAGCCGGGATCCAATGATGCAACTGTGTGGGGACTTTAATATTGCCCTGGAGCAGCGGGATATCCACGACCCCCAGGGCAAGGAGCAGCATGTGATGGCAACCCCTGCGGAGCGAGAAGCCTTAAAACAGGTTTTAGATTTGGGATTTCGGGATATTTTCCGTAAATTTCACCCAGGGGCGGATCAGTTTAGTTGGTGGGACTATCGCACCCAGGCATTCTTGGATAATCGAGGCTGGCGCATTGATCACCATTATTTGTCCTTAGCCGTCTACGATCGGGCGCAGTCGTGCTATATCGATCGAGCGCCTCGATCTTGGGAGAAACCCAGCGACCATACTCCTGTGGTGCTGACCTTACAGGATTAAGTGGGGTGCATTTCACGTTTGCCAAGGGGCGGACTTAAGTCCGTACTCCGAGCCTTTTGAGCCAGATTAGGGGCTGGATTGCTCTAAGGTGAAATGCAGCTATTGATTGCCACTGCCCCCCTTTTGTAGAACATCCTTAATTGCAGAACATCCTCAACCTTGCTATGACTTCTTCTTTGCCCTTTTTAGTCCGGATCTCTAGGCTGTTTCTAGGTTTAATCCTGAGTTTAGCTTTGCAATTGCTGTTTCCGGGGCTGAGCCTTGCGGATACGGGGCTAAATGTGGGGGTTATGGGTAGTTTCCCCCCTAGCCTTGCGGCTAGTTCTGAGCCACTGCCCCAGCATACCTGTGCATGGCCTTACTTCAATGCGCGGGATACCTTCCATGGCTACTATTCCGACACCCATGGATACTACTGGATTGCACCCTTCCGCTATGAACCGGGGGGAGCGCTAGAAATTCGGGGTCATTTTCCCGATGCTCGGTTTATTTCCATAGATGTGTTTGACGATCGCAATCTTTCGATTTATTCCATTCATGATGAAGATATAGCACCGGATCTGGGAAGTAGTAATCCGTTTCAAACGGCGATCGCCCCTGCCCCCCATCGGTATCATTTTTCAGTTTCCCTGCCCGATCGCCCCGATCCTGCGGAAACCCGCCTCGTTCGCCGGAATTTGGCCCCTAATAGCTCGGTTCCTGATACTTTGGCTCCTGATACTCTGGCCCCTAGTACCTTAGCTCGTCATAACCCGGCCCGCAGCTATGGCCGCGTCATCTATCGCCTCTATGGCCCCAAGCATCTGGCTGCGCTGCACCAAGGCAAGCCCATGCCCGTTTTGACGGTGCTGGATGCCCAGCACCAACCGCTCCAGGTGGTGGAAGCCTGCCGGGATACGACTTTGGGGGAGGAGTTGGCCTATTTGCAGTTTGGGGTCAAACTTGCGCCGAAGTCGCGGCAACTCATGGGGCAGTTGCGGGCAGCGGACGATCGCTACCGCCTCGATCGGGTCGTCCAGGATGCCCTTCCGCCCCGTTTTTTCCTGCTGGAGCGGCCTGCGGAGTCGGTTAATGGCCAATTTGTCCATCCTTGGAATAGTTATCTCCATGCCCCGATCGCAGCACCTTCCCCAGGGGAAGAACCGCTAGTTTTGGTACGCGGTAAAGCGCCCCAGGCTCCGGATACGGCGGCGGGAGAATCCGTCACTCAAGCTCAGGATTTGCGCTATTGGTCTCTGTGCATGAATAATCAGACTTTACCCTACGCAGTGTTGGACTGTGTGGCGGATAACGAGGTTAAGCTGGATGAGGCAGGCTTTTATACTGTCGTGGTGGCTAATGATGCTCCGGCCTTAATTGCTGAGGTCCAGGGGCAAGCGATCGGCGGGCGATCGATCGCCACGGACTCGCCCCCGCTTACGCCCCTTCAGTGGGGGACGGAGTATTTCGATAAGATTCTGATTTTGCGGCATATGCTGCCTAAGCCGGATTTCGAGCCGTTTTCCATCAGTGCGATCGCGGAGGCTCGCTGTAATGTTCCCGATGTCTCGGTGGAGCAGGGGATTGCCTGTGCCCGTGAAGTGATGGGGGACTATTATCCGGAGGTGGCGACCTGCGATCGGGCGACGCTGCGCCAAGGGCATTGGTCCCGGTGCTTTGGCGATCGCTACAAACCCCAATAAACCCCCACCTTCGGCCCTGGTTCCCAGGCTCTGTGTGGGAACCAGGAAACCCCTCAATTCTCCCCCTCAATCAACCGTAATTCTATGAATAAATTGGTTAAGCCTTTTTTTCTGACTGTTTTATCCTTAATACTCTCCCTCTGGACAACTGTATTCCCCGCCCTCCCAGTCAGCCTAGGCCAGTACAGCAGCACTACTCAGCCAGAAATCCTCACCCTAGATCTAGAATCCCTAGAAATAGAGCCAAAAACTACAATTCAGGTCTCAGTCGGCTACGGAGTTTCTAATATCAGCCTGATCAGCGGCTCAACTGGCAGTATCCTGGTTGATGCAGCCGATAGCCCCACCAGTGCCCAACGGGTTATTCCCCAGTTTAAGGCCAACTGGGCCACCACTCACTCAGAGCCACTCCCTCCCCTCCAAGCCATTATTTACACCCACAGCCACCCCGATCACACAGGCGGTGCCCAGGTCTTT
>JAYKJG010000234.1:0-9822 GCA_035286285.1 Prochlorothrix sp. | reverse complement strand
TCGCCAATTCGATCGGAACTCAAAAAAAAGGCTAAATGTCGGTTAAAACAACTTCGATCGTGCTTTAAATTCCAGTTCTGCTGTGATCCTTAAAGAAAGCCTCAAACCCTAAAACCAGTGCCACAATAAAACCATGACTTGCAGACCTCTATCTTCTTTTCCCATGACCACACCTCTCAACGGGATCGCCCAAGCTTTTCGCACTGGAACCCATACAATTGCGACGATCGGTCGCGCCACCTTTAAGACCCTCACCGCACCCTTTGGCGATCCCCTCCTGCAACAACCGGGCGAAAGTGACACCGCTTATCAGATGCGCCTCAGCTTCCTCCAAGGCCGGGAAACAGCACGGTTAGACCTTCAAAAAGCCAAACTGGACCTGCGGCGATCGCTGCAAGAACACCGCCTTGCCTTTCGCCAAGAGCAACAAACCCTGAAAGCCAACGAACGGGACCAAAAACGAGCCATCAAGGAAGCCCGCCGCGAGACCCGCCGCCAAACCAAAGCGGCCCTGATCGCCCAAAAACAACAGGCCAAGCAGTCGCTGAAACTGGCAACCCACGACTAGAAATCCCCCTAGCAAACCCCGTAGGGACAGGTTTTTTGAGCGATCGCGGCCCCACCTGAGCCTAGACCACCAAAGGGCAGGTTTGGGACATTAGCCAGACTTCAGCAGAATTTCTGTCACAAAACCCGCCCCTACAGAACCCCTCTCAGGACTTAAGACCCGTGCTGAAGATCAGCTACAGCAGTGAGCCGTGTACGTTAGGGTGTGCCCTTGAAGTTGTATTCTTGAGGTCGTGTACCTTAAGCCCTGTACTTTAGGCTGTGTACCCTAAGTCATACGCCCTAAGTCGTGTACTCAGCATTAATACGCACATAGTCATAGCTGAGGTCACAGCCCCAGGCCATGCCACTGCCGGGACCATCGCCTACAGCAACTTGGATCAGCACCGTATCATCCTCTAGATAAGCGCCCTCGCTGCGGGCCTTGAGGTAGGCACTGGCTGCGGCCCGATCGAAGGCCAAGGGCTGCCCCCCCTCCATCAGCACAAAATCCCCCAAACAAATACGCAACTGATCCTGCTCAAAGTGGACCCCGGCCCGCCCCGCAGCCCCAGCAATGCGGCCCCAGTTGGGATCGTTACCAAAAATTGCCGCCTTTGTGAGGTTAGACCCGGCGATCGTCCGGGCAATTTGCCGCGCCGCTGCATCGTCACTGGCCCCAGAGACCCGGATTTCCACCAAACAGGTCGCCCCTTCCCCATCGCGGGCGATCGCCTTGGCCAGGTACATACAAACCTCCGTCAGCATCGCCTCCAGCTTCTCCGCATCGGGTCCAGCCTCCGTAATCGACGGGGTGCGGGATTGGCCGTTGGCCAGGGCAATCACCGTGTCATTGGTGCTGGTGTCGCCGTCTACGGTGATTTGGTTAAAGCTTTTATCCACAGCCCGACCCAGCATTTCCTGCCAGAGGTGGGGGGACACCGTGGCATCACAGGTAATAAAGGAAAGCATGGTGGCCATATTGGGGTGAATCATGCCAGACCCCTTGGCAATGCCGCCGATGCGCACCGGTCGATCGTGGAGCATCATTTCCAAGGCGATCGCCTTGGTGACCAAATCCGTGGTGGTAATGGCCTTTGCCGCAGTTGCCGATCCCGTTTCCGACAGCGCCGCCGCCACCTGGGGAATTCCCGATCGCATCCCCTCCATTTTGATCCGCTGGCCAATCACCCCCGTCGAAGCCACCAGGACCGCATCCGGGCTAATCCCCAGCGCTTCCCCCACCAACTGCACACTTTCCCGCACATCGGCCCAGCCGCCTTCCCCCGTCGCCGCATTGGCTTGGCCCGCATTGCAGAGAATGGCGCGGGCGTTGGGCTTGGCCTGGAGCCGCTGGCGGCAGTAGTCCACACAGGCAGCCCGCACCTGGCTGAGGGTAAAGACACCCGCAGCGATCGCATCCGTCTCCGACACAATTAAAGCTAAATCCGGTAAACCAGAGGGTTTCAGCCCTGCGGTAATCCCTGCGGCTCGATACCCCTTGGGAGCGGTCACGCCCCCATCAATGACTTGCCACGTTCCCATAGTTTGTTTTGGTGTTGATTGCTTGATTTAGAATACTGCGATCGGGAATCTCTCTCTATCCAGAATCCCTGACCCTACAGCCGCGATCGGCCTCGTAAGGTTCACCCCCCTCCCCTTTTGAAAAAAGAACTGGAATCCCCTACACTGACGGGGGGTTATTTGTGCCCGATCGTCCGTCGGGGGCCAAGGGCGATCGCCCCTCTCTAAAAACTAGGGTTCCATCTCGGTTTTGACGGGTTCACCAATGGGTAGGGGCAATCCCCCCGTGGTTGCCCTGTTGCCCTAGCGCATTGGTAGGGGCAATCCCCCCGTGGTTGCCCTGTTGCCCTAGCGCATGGGTAGGGGCAATCCCCCCAAGGTTGCCCTGTTGCCCTAGCGTATGGGTAGGGGCAATCCCCCCGTGGTTGCCCTAGCGCATGGGTAGGGGCAATCCCCCCGTGGTTGCCCTAGCGCATTGGTAAGGGCAATCCCCTAACCCCCCCGTCACTGAGGTAGGCTACCCCCAATCTCACCCATTTGGCCCCAAATTATCCATAATTCAGAGTAGGAGCAATCCCCCTGTGGATGTTCCCCCAGCGGTGTTCCCAGGCACAGGGGCATTGCCCCTACCCCTATCCCCACTACTACGGATCTAGACCAAGACCCCATGACCACACAAACCATGACGCGGGAGCAATCAGCCCCCACCACCAAGACCCAAGACTATAAAGTTGCTGACATTACCCTCGCAGACTGGGGTCGGAAAGAGATTGCGATCGCCGAGAGCGAAATGCCCGCCCTCATGGCCATCCGGGCCAAATACCAAGACAGCCAGCCCCTAGCCGGGGCCAAAATCATCGGCTGTATCCACATGACGATCCAGACCGCTGTGCTGATTGAAACCCTGCGGTCCCTGGGGGCAGAAGTGCGCTGGTCCTCCTGCAACATTTTCTCCACCCAAGACCACGCCGCCGCCGCGATCGCCGCCGCCGGGGTTCCCGTCTACGCCTGGAAAGGGGAAACCGAAGAAGAATACATGTGGTGTATTGAGCAAACCTGCCGCGCCCCCAGTGGCGAACTCTGGGATGCCAACATGATCCTCGACGATGGGGGAGACCTCACCGCCTATATCCATGAGCAGTATCCCGACATGCTCAAGGGCATCCACGGGGTCACCGAAGAGACCACCACCGGCGTTCACCGCTTGGTGGAAATGCTGGAGGCAGGCACCCTCAAAATCCCCGCCGTTAACGTCAACGACTCCGTTACCAAGTCCAAAAACGACAACCGCTACGGTTGCCGCCACAGCCTCAACGATGCCATCAAGCGCGGGGTCGATCACCTCCTGGCTGGGAAGAAAGCCCTAGTCATTGGCTACGGTGATGTGGGCAAGGGATCGGCGGAATCCCTGCGTCAGGAAGGCATGATCGTCAAGGTCAGCGAAGTGGACCCCATTTGTGCCATGCAAGCGTGCATGAACGGCTACGAAGTCGTCTCGCCCTACAAAAACGGCAAAAACGACGGCACCCCCGACTGCATTGACACCCAGTTGCTGGGCAATACCGATCTGGTGGTGACCACCACGGGCAACTACAACGTCTGCGATTCCAATATGCTCAAGGCCCTCAAGCGCGGTGCCGTAGTCTGCAACATTGGCCACTTCGACAACGAAATCGACACCGCCTTTATGCGCAAAGAGTGGCGCTGGGAAGAAGTGAAGCCCCAAGTCCACCAGGTCTACCGCAGTGATGACCCCCAGGACTTCCTAATTTTGCTGTCGGAAGGTCGCTTGGTTAACCTCGGCAACGCCACGGGCCACCCCTCCCGGATTATGGATGGTTCCTTTGCCAACCAAGTACTGGCCCAAATCCACCTCTACGAGCGCAAGTTTGCGGACCTGCCGCCCGAAGAGCAAGCCAAGGCGTTGACCGTGGAAGTGTTGCCTAAGCAACTGGATGAAGAAGTGGCCCGCTACATGGTGCAGGGCTTCGGCGGCGTGATTACTGAACTGACCACCGAGCAAGCCAAGTACATCAATGTGGATGTGACCGGTCCCTACAAGCCTGAGGCTTATAAGTACTAGGACGCAGTGGCCAACTCCCACGGGAACATCCCACTTGGAAAAAATCTGGGTAGGGGTCGCGCCTCCGCCTGTCCTGAGCGTAGCCGAAGGGTGCCGACCCGCTTCAGTCCGCGCCCAGGACAACCACGGGGGGCTTACCCCTACCCGATCGGTGAACTCGTCCAAGTTGGGATGGACCCTCTGGCCTGCTGACTGGCGGCTTGCGTTCAAGCTTGGTCAGATTTTGGGCTAGTGCCCCTATTTTCAAAGTTTTGGGGTGGTTTACTAGACCGATCGGGGCTGATTAGCCCCTTTTTTATGGCAGTGCAGGCACTGGCCAGAGTGGGATTTGCCGATCGATCCGAACGCACCATTACTACACGACCGGCTCCAAGACCGTTATGATGATTGAAGACGCTCACTCACACCGCTGTCACAAGACGCATGACCTGTTTACAGCGCACCCTTTCACGCTCTCTTTCAATCCATGATGGTACCTGCACCCATTCTTCAGCGGGGAATCCCCAGAAATGTATTGATCGATCGCTCCATCTTGTTCAGAGGGTCGGCCTCCTCGCCCCAGCCTTTCCTAACCCTAGGGGTATATGATCCTGATGTGCTATCTTTCCCCATGCTTGCTATTGGCAAGTCAAATCCAATACCGTAGAACCATTCGACCCCCGTCTGAGTCTCTAACTTCAGGCTGGCAGCCACAAGCTTCGTTATCCTGCAATGTTTAATCATTGAAGCCTTCGATTGTAAGCCGCTCCCACTGCCTAACGATTCACGCTAAGCCCAAGGTTTAGGGCACACCCATGGCCTTATTCTTGTTTCAAGCTAGAAATCCAGAGGACGTTTGATGATGACATTTGAGGATAAGTCCCCTGAAGATACATCCCCTGAGGATAAATCCGCTGAAAATCCGTCTCCTGCGGATCCATTTCCTGAAAATGAGTTTCTCGCCCGCAGATCCCAGGGTCGGCGCAGCGATCGCAACCGCAAGCGTCCTAAAAAACGCCGTCGTATTTTCTGTCCAATCCACGGCTGCTATCTCGATAGCGTTAGCCCTAAATACCCCTTATTTGCGTCTCAGCCCTCACATTTGCGCGAACGCGGCATGGGCCGTAAACCGGCTTATCTAGTCGTGGCAACCTATGGCGCTGTGCCGCTGCGGGGGGAGTGGATTGAGTGCTTTTGGTGTAAAGCCTGTGAGGAGGCGCGATGGTACCATGTCCGCCGCCAAGATAAGGCATATACCATTTCCGTGGCCCCCATCGAGTTGTGGAAACAGGCTACGGGGGTGCTAAATCCAGAGGGAAACCCTACCGTAAGTGAGTTTACGCGCAAGGCTGCTCGCCTAGGGATAATCTATGGGGTGAAAACATACGGTTTTATGTAGAAATTGGGCAAAGTTTTGACCCATCTGCTGAGAATGCCTTGGAACTTCCAGGCAGATGCGCCCACTGGGGGGTTATGCGGGGGCAAGGGGCAAGTTTGAAGATTTGCGAACAACTTGCTAAAAATTTTCCCACGATCGCCCCCGGATCCCCCCTGGAGTCGTTAAGGTAAAACGGTTAGGGCTTAGGTCAGTCCTTGAGCTAACCCCTAACTTCATCCCTGCCCAGACTCGCTTTTGGAGGAAGCCCTATGGACACCAAGCTTATTTTGGTCATTCTCACTGGCATTTTTACGGTTACGACCCTTTTCTTCGGCACCCGTAACGGCTTCTACGACAGCGATGACTACCACGGTAATGGCTCCGCCCATTAATCAGCGTGGCCGGGGACAAGATTGCGGCGCTGGCTAAACCAGTGTTGCAGTTGTGCCTGGGCCGATCGCCCCAAGATACCCGCAACGACCGTTAGGCGGTGGTGGGAGGCGGGGTGATCGGGCAAATTTAACTGGGAGGCAATGGCTCCGGCTTTGGGGTCATCGGCCCCGTAGACAAGACAGGCAAGGCGGGCTTGGACGATCGCCCCCGCACACATGGGACACGGTTCCAAAGAGACATAGAGCGTGCAGTCGGTTAAGTGCCAATCCTGCCGCCGTTGACCGGCTGCACGCAGCGCCACAATTTCTGCATGGGCCGTGGGGTCTCGATCGCGCTCCCGCCGATTTTCTCCCTCTGCCACGGTTTCCCCCTGACCGTTGACAATCACCGCCCCAACAGGCACTTCCCCGGCAGCCCCCGCAGCGGCAGCAAGCTCTAGGGCGCGGGCCATCCAGCGGCGGTGGTACAGATATTGGGGATGCTCAAAGGGGGGCGGGGGGAGCGGCAGAGAGGCCATGGTTGGGGATGCAGGGTAGTTGATGCAGGGGTAGTTGATGCAGGGGTAGTTGATGCAGGGGTAGTTGATGCAGGGGTAGGTGATGCAGGGGTAGGTGATGCAGGGTAGTTGATGCAGGGGTAGTTGATGCAGGGTAGTTGATGCAGGGTAGTTGATGCAGGGGTAGTTATAGAGGCGATCCTGGGGGGAGGGGGATGAATTCCACCCTATCGGTCCGGATTCGTAACTCAAAATGGCAAAAGAAGTTTTGGCCCAGTAGCCCTTCTTCGGCCCCCCGATCGTAGCCAATCAAAACCTCTAAATCTCGCACCGTTGCCCCTCCAACCGACACCGATCGCACCCATCCCTTCCCCATTTCCACCACTCGCCCATCCGCCACCCGCGTATACTGTCGCCCCGTCGCCACCACCCCCAACATCCTCGCTTGGGCCGCTGTCAGCAAGGTGGTGGTGCAGCCCGTGTCTAGGACCATTTCTAGGGTGACCCGATCGTCAAAAACCGCTGCCAAAATCGGAGAACTGCCCGATCGGGCCAGAATGGGCACTTGGAAGCGATCGGGGGCCGGAGGCGTGAGCAGTTGCTCAATTTTGGCTTGGAGCCGATCGTGGTTGGCCCGATCGCCCCGATTCAGCCAGAGCATCGCCCCTTGGCGGTAG
This sequence comes from Prochlorothrix sp., assembly GCA_035286285.1. Taxonomy (GTDB): domain Bacteria; phylum Cyanobacteriota; class Cyanobacteriia; order Prochlorotrichales; family Prochlorotrichaceae; genus Prochlorothrix. Next base: position 2,746 of record JAYKJG010000234.1, on the reverse strand, counting down.
GCCGTGATCGCCGCTGTTTGCTGGGGTTGGGGATTGTCGGGGCCGTTTGCTGCTGGGACCGGAGTTTGGGCTGTATTTTGGGCCATATCTTGGGCCGCTGCTTGGGCTGCGTAAACATCGCCTTGGCCCTCGTAGAGATCGGGCTGCTGGGGAGCCAGGGCGATCGCCCGGTCATAATCCGCCAAAGCCTCCCCCCATTGCTGCAACCGTGCCTTAGCCTTAGCCCGCAAAACCCAAGCAATCACCGCATCGGGGCTTTGCTCCAACCAGCGATCGCAGTCCTGCACCGTCCCCCAGTTGTCCCCCAACTTCAAGCGCAACCGTGCCCGCTCTTTATAAACTTGACTGCAAAGGGGGCTAGTGGGGCTGCTTTGCTGCAAAAATCGCTCAAAATCCCTAAACGCTTCCTGGGTCCGGCCCAATCGGCCTAGGACTATCCCCCGCTGGGCGATGGCTTCCAGGTCCTGGGGGTCGAGTTGCAAGACCCAATGCACATCCTCCAGGGCAGCTTGGTAATCCCCCTGGTCAATCTTGCCCTGCACCGATTGCAAATAGGTTTGGCGAATGGGGTCAGGGGATGGGGCAGTTGCAGCAGGAGGGGCAGCAACAGAGCCGAGGGAGTCAACGGCGGGGACAGGGACCGGAGCCGTGGGGGCAGGGAGCGGCAGGGAAAGAAGCGGCGGGGGTTCGGGGGCCAGTAACTGCTGGGGCTGCTTTTGCCACTGGCGAATTTGGTCACGGCATTGGGCGATCGCGGCGGCAGTGTCCGCTTCGGCATCCCGATCGGAGGGCAGTGTTGAGGGGCGCGGTGTTGAAAGGCGCGGTGTTGAAAGGCGCGGTGTTGGGGGGCGCGGTGTTGAAAGGCGCGGTGTTGGAGTGCCCAGAGTGGCAGAACTGGGGCCAACCTCCGGGGCAACGGGCGGACTGGCCACATCCAGGGCTGCATAGGCCGCGATCGCCTGTTCATAGGCCGCGATCGCCCCGGACCAATCCCGCTGTAAGGCCCGTGCTTTTCCCAACAGCCGCCAAGCCGCAGGCCACTGGGGTTGTAAGGTGAGGGCTTGCTGGGCATCGATCGCCGCCGCCGCTCCCTGTCCCAAACTGAGATAGGCCATCGCCCGCCCATAGTAAGCAGGGGCGCTAGGGTCTTGGTCCAGGCTCCGGCTATAGTCCGCAATGGCCCCGCTAAAGTCCTGTAACTTGAGACGCAGGTGGGCTTGTTCCAGGGAATGATCCGCAGCGGCCATACCTATAACCCCTGCCCCACAGCCAGCGCTAAGACCCGGCCCCGAAATTCCACGATCGCCTTGCCTTGGGCTACCGCTAGCAACATCCAACCCCGATCGCCCACCGCTTCACCCGGTGCAATCCGTTGGGTCACCCCATTCACCTTAAACAGCGCCAGGGAATTTGTACCATTCTCCAGAATGCCCATCAGCAGGGGCGTGGGGGGCGTTGCGGTTTCTGTACTGCCGGTTCCTGTACTGCCAGTTTCTGGGCTGGGGGTACTGCTGGGCGGCAGCGATCGTGCAGCAGAGTCACCGAGGCGAGAATCCGGGGCAAAAGAGGGCAAAGGCGGCAGCGCCGCAGAACTCGCAAGGCTACTGGGGGCTGGGGAGTTAGCCGCATAGAGCCGATCGGCAGGGGCCGGAGCACCAGAACCGAGGGGACTGCCCCAAGCACTGCCAGGGATACCCGGAACAGGCTGGAGGGGTAACGGCGCTGACCCTAAGCTGTAGGGAACAGAGGCAGAGCCGTAGGGTTGCGGATAGAGGGTGTAGGGCTGTCCCCCACCGGCACCAGAGGGGGCGTTCAAGCCTGGGCCGTAGGTCTGGCCATAGCTAGGACCATAGTAGAGCCGTTCCACCATGACCGGGCTGCGCGGGAATCCCGTTGCGGCATTGTCGGGAGTGGTCGTCGTGTCACTGTGCTTTAAGGTGGCGGCCCGTTGTTGGTTCCACTCAAGCTGATGAAAGGCGCTGAGCAACGCTTGGGTCTCTGGGGGGGCGATCGGGTCCGACAGCCGATCGCCAGCCCGATCGCCCAGGTTGGGATTGATGGCAGCGCCTAGGGGGCCAGCAACTTGGGCAACATCCAGGGCAACCTCAGCTTCGATCGGGCTTTGGGCCGCACGATCGCCACTCCACCCATACAACACCGATCCCACCGCAGTCCCCAAGGACACCAACACCCCCACCTGCAACAGGCGACCGAGCCGATCGCTCACCAAAGTTTCCCAGAGCCGCCCTTGCCAAGACCGGGGCGCTGTAGCCGCCACCTCCGGCTCTACCCACAGGACAAGGGAGCCATCCTGGGACAAGCCATCCTGGGGTAATTCCGTTGGAGCCTGAAGGGCCGTGTCAGCGGGCAAAGTTCCCATCTTAGACAGGGGCGCGGGAATTCGAGGGGTAGCCCACAAATCACCATACTGGTCGCCACTGGCAACAAGACCTGAAAACCACGGCGATCGACGGTCCAAAGCGGGCTGGGCAGCGGGGGGAGGACTGGGGGGCACAGGGGTAAGCGGAGGGGAAGCGGAGGGGTAAGCCTGGGCGGGGGGGAAAGCAGCGGAGGCCAGACGATCGCAGGTCAGGCGATCGGCACGGGAATGGGCTGGGACGGGGTGGGCCGAGGCTGCGGACTCAGGGGCAGCATAGGGGGCATCGTCCTTCAAAAGATGGGCAAAGAGGGTTTCAAACAGAGTATCGGCGACGGGATCGATCAAGCTGCGATCGAGATCAGCCCC
>JAYKJG010000233.1:0-11510 GCA_035286285.1 Prochlorothrix sp. | reverse complement strand
ATCGGAAATAATTTCTGTTGAGCCGCTTGGGGATCGCCTTTGCTTTTTCTGACTGGGCTACGCGGGCGGGATGAAGGATTGGCAAGGGGTCCATTTCACTTTGGCAGATTGATCCCTGCGGTAGGGGTAAACCCCCGGGTGCATTTCACTTGGGAGCAACCCAGACCCTGACCTGGCTCAAACGGCTCGTAGTACGGACTTTAGTCCGTACAGGGGCATCTGAAGCGGGTTGGTTCAGTCGGGACAAGCTCCCTATGGTTGCCCTGGTGTTGGTCTAAGGGGGGGGGTGAGCATGGAGGTGGGACTTCCGGTGCTGCGGAGTTTTAAGAAATGTAAATTTATGTTACATTCATCTTCATAGGAGATCATCCCCAGCCATTTACACCGGGGTCTGAGTGCTGATGCCAGCGTCAGCAGCGTGGGGCACGGCTGTGCCACCCCTCACCCTGAACTGAGGTCCATACACTGAGGTACCTCCCAACCCGGTCCCTAGCCCTACTACCTGCGCACTGCTATGAATATCGGCCAACTCCTCAGTTGCTACGCCCAAGGTCAACGTCAGTTTTCCAACCTTAGCTGTTCCCATAGTGACCTGAGCGAAGTCAACCTAACGGGCATTAGCCTGGAGGGCGCTGACTTCACCTGCACAAACTTCAGCTTGAGCCAACTGGCAGGGGCCAACCTCTGTGCTGCCCAACTGACGGGAGGGAACTTTTGGCGAGCCAATCTTCAGGATGCTGTGCTCAGTCAGGCTAAATTAAACGGTGCTGTCTTAATTTGTGCGATTTTGGTCCGGGCCAACTTGCAGGGAGCTAGCTTACACCGGGCGGAACTGCGCCTTGCTAACCTCCAAGGGGCTAACCTGCGGGGGGCGGACCTGCGGGAGGCGGATTTACGGTATGCGGATCTGCGGGGGGCAGACCTACGGGAGGCGCAATGTCAGGGGGTAGACCTGACCTGTGCTCGGTTAGCGGGTGCTCAGTTGGAAGGGACGAATTTACACCGGGCTGTTCTCGATCGGGTCAGTTTTGAGAGCGATGCGGTGCATCCCACCTGTGCCGTTACACCTCCCCACGCCCAAGCCCTCAACGGCCCCCTCCATCGACCCAGCCAACACGCTGCCAAAACCTTTCAAGCCCTGATCTAACCCAACGGCGACCTCAGCCCTAGGGCCACCCCAGGAATGCCTGATGCCCCCGATCGCCCCTGGGATATCCCCCGAATCGGGCCAAGCCTTGCTCTCAGCTTCTTTACATTTCCTCACAAAAACGCGATAACTAAGTTTATAGAAGCGAGATGTTCTTAGTTCTAAATCACTCTGGATAACCTTCGCCATGACTGAGCCACCGGCCCCGATCGTGTTGCCCCCCGCAGTGAACCCCTTAAAAGAGGGAGAATGGTTACAGCAAGCTCTCCACCAATGGCTTGACCAGGAATTTTTACCCGAACCGGTCAACAAAGATATTGCCACCCGTGCCACCCAAGTCTATGTCCGGCAACGTATGGAAGGAGAGAATGACCTGGGTTCCTTAGTGATTGCCCTGATTATGGAATTGCGGGGCTTTGACTTTTCTAAAAGCTTTTATGGCGAGTTTGCCGTCGCCAATGCGGTGAGTGATCTCTTGCTGGAAAGCCTGGGCTATGAACGCTGCTGTGGCCAATAGCGGGCTGATTGGGCCTGTGGAGATTTCCGGGAATGTTAGCAAACTCTGGGATATTGGTAGGGTTGTTACTCCGTCCGCCTTCCACGTTCGCAGGGGAAGACCCGTCGGGGGATTGTGACCCAATCCCAAGCCGTCTAGCTGCGAAGTGAGGCCAGGGTCTACCTGTGGTTTTGGAAAAATCTGGGTAGAAGCATTGGATTCCGGGACTGGCACGGTGATAATAGACAAGCATAAGGGGGTGAGCGATCGCATCCCTAACCCCAAGAATTCTAGAGGCTGGACCCATGATCGAGATGACCGTTGCCGGAATCGCGCTGGATGCTGCAAGTCGCGCACCTATCATACTGTTGCGGGACACCACGCAGCGGCGGGCGCTTCCGATTTGGATCGGCCAGGATCAAGCCAAAGCCATTATGGCGGCCCTAGAGGATCAGCCCCCCCCACGCCCCTTGACCCATGATCTGCTGTTGCAGATGGTGCAGGAGTGGGAAATGGAAGTCGATCGCATTATCATCCACACGCTCCAAAACAGTACGTTCTATGCGGTGATTAAGATTCGCAAGGGGGAGGAGGTGCGGGATTTTGATGCCCGTCCCAGCGATGCGATCGCCCTAGCTTTACGGGCTAATGCGCCGATTTGGGTGATGGAGGAAGTGGTGGCGGAAGCGTCGATTCCAGTCAACCATGAGGCGGATGAGGAAGAGCGGGAAGAATTTCGGCGCTTTTTGGAGGATCTCAGTCCGGCGGATTTTCTCCAGCGGCGGGAAGAGTCTACCAACGAATAAAGGAGTGCCTTGCACTTTGGAGCAACCCAGACCCTGACTTGGCTCCAACGGCTCGTAGTACGGACTTTAGTCCGTGCAGTGGCACAAGTGCAATACACCCGAATCAAGAGAGCGGGTAGTGCTTCATCCGTCAAAATCGGGGTGGCAAGATTGTCGAGGCTGTCGTACTGTTGGTTGACGGGCAAAAGATTCTGCTGAGGGCGCGAAAACCGCTCCCCTGAGGGCGCGAAAACCGCTCCCCTACAAGACGTTTGGGAGCGTAGGGGTCAGGTTGCCTGACCCGCCCTCTGTGCCTAGGTTTGACCCAGCTTTGGCAGTCAATCAGCTATCCTTGACCTTGGCGGACTACCAAGACGGCAAGGCTTGGGTGTACCTCAGGGGCACGATGTCCGCTATAGATCAATGGCGATGCTGAGATTAATTGGGAATTTTGGATCAATTTTGTGCAATACCGTCGCTTTGGCCGCACTAACCTTTCCCTTTCGGTTTTTTCCTTGGGTTTAATGCGGTGTTTGCAAAGTCCTGAGACCTTTCAGGCTACCCTTGCTGCTGCCCTCCAGCAGGGAATTAACCATTTGGAAACGGCTCCCGCCTACGGCAACAGTGAGCAGTATTTGGGGCAGGTGCTAGAGCCAACCTTGGCAAGGGTGGGGCTGGGCCGATCGCAGGTCTATCTCACCAGTAAAATCCTACCCACGGGGGATCCGGCTGAAGTGCTCCCCCGACTGCGGCAATCCTGCGATCGACTCCGGGTTGAGGCGTTGGATTTGGTGGCGGTTCATGGCTTGAATACAGCGGAGCATTGGCAGTGGCTAGAGGCGGGGGGTTGGGCGGCGTTGCAGGAAGCCCGATCGAGGGGGTTGGTCGGATCGATCGGCTTTTCCAGCCATGGCAGTTTGGATTTAATTACAGCGGCGATCGCCAGCGATCGCTTTGACTTTGCCAATCTCCATTATTCCCTGCTGTTCCAACGCAATGCCCCCGCCCTCGACCTGGCCCAGCAGCACGACTTGGGCCTGTTTATCATTTCCCCCGCCGACAAAGGGGGCCAACTCTACACCCCACCCCCCGCCCTGCGGGAGCTTTGCCAGCCCCTCTCGCCCCTCCAGGTGAACTATCGCTTTCTGTTGGCCGATCGCCGCATTACAACCCTCAGCCTTGGCCCTGGGGTGCCGCAGGAGCTAGCCGATCCCTTGACCGTGGCCGATCGCACCGATCCCCTCACCCCGGCAGAAATCGCAATTCTCCAGCGCTTGGCCCAGGCCCAAGCCGATCGCCTCGGCCCCAGTCAGTGCCATCAGTGCTATGCTTGTTTGCCCTGCCCCGAAGCCATTCAGATTCCGGAGGTGCTACGGCTGCGCAATTTGGCGGTAGCCTATGGAATGACGGAATTTGGCCAATATCGGTACCGGATGTTTGAAAATGCGGGCCATTGGTTTCCCGGTCGTCGGGGCGATCGCTGTACAGACTGTGGCGACTGTTTGCCCCGGTGTCCCCACCAGTTGCCAATTCCCGCTTTGTTGCAGGATACCCACGATCGCCTTGCCGGTCCTTCCCGCCGTCGGCTCTGGGGTTAGGCTGTGGTAACTGCATTGTTCGCCCCCCAGCTTGGAGTATCTCTGTGTTTGAGATTGGCTTTACCAGTTGTATTTTTGTTGGTTGGATTGTCTCGGTGTGTGCCCATGAGTTTGGCCATGCCCTCATTGCCTATTGGGGGGGAGACACTTCAGTTAAAGATAAGGGCTATCTCACCTTTAACCCCCTTAAATACACGGATTTACAGCTTAGTCTGGTTCTACCGCTGGTTTTTCTGCTGTTAGGCGGCATTCCTCTTCCCGGTGGCGCGGTTTATATTAACCAGCACCAACTCCGGAACCGCTGGTGGCAAAGTGCCGTTTCCCTAGCGGGACCGATGGCTACAGTACTGTTTGCGGGTGGCCTGAGTCTAATTCTGCGCCAAATTCCTGGCGGGGCCGAAGTTTTAGACCCTACCACCCTCGAAAACCTCTTTTCTAGCGGCAATGGTGGCAATTTTCAGGCTGTTCTTCAAGCCAATTGGCTCCCCTACAGTCTTTATCTGCTGATTATTCTGGAAGTTGCGGCCTTAGTGCTGAATCTGCTGCCAATTCCTCCCCTGGATGGCTATGGGGTTTTGCAGCCGTGGTTACCCCAGTCCTGGCAGCAGCAGCTCCGGGTTTTTAGCCGTTATGGCTTTTTACTGGTTTTTGCGGCCTTTTGGTTAGTTCCCGATGTGGGCCGTTTCTTTTGGGCTTTTGTCTTTCTTTTGACGGCCCTCCTGCTGCAATTGCCCCTAAATTCTCTGTTTAATACTTTTATTGTTACCTATCAAATTTTTCAGGCCGGTTCTCGCCCTTTGCTGGTGGCCTTGATTATTGTGGCGGTTATCCTGAACCAAATTCACCAGCGGCGACAGGCCGATCGATCGGGGCAACCCCGATCGCGCCGATCGGTCCCCGTTCCCCGCCGCCCCCGCATTCCACCCCAACCTCCCCAGGCCCACCTCGCCACCGTTGACGCAGCCCTAGCGGCCCTGAGTGATCCCGATCCAGCATCCGATACGACCCCCAACCAGCCCGATCGCGCGGAACTCCTGCTGCGGCGGGCTATGATTTTGCTCCGGCTGGGGCAATCTGCGGCTGCTTTGGCGGCACTACAACAGAGCATTCAAGCCAATCCGAACCAAGCGAAGGTCTGGTACGAACTGGGGCGACTCCAGCGGCAGCAGCAACAGCCGATCGCGGCCTTAGAAGCGTTTCAAGCGGCGATCGAGCTGGATCCGGCCTTTGGCGTTGTTTGGTATGACATGGGCCTCACTCAACTGGAGTTAGGACAGCTAGAGCCTGCTTTACAGAGCTTCAAAGCCTTAGAGGCAGTTTTGCCCCGACTTCCCCTTGCACCCTATCTTCAGGGGGTGACCTGGGGCCACCTTCAGCAGTGGAATGCGGCGCTGATGGCCTTCGATCGTGCCCTGGGCTTAAATCCCCACTGGGCCGATTTGTGGTTCGATCGGGGCTTTGTGCTGATGCAGTTGAGTCAGTATGAGGGGGCGTTGCTGTCCCTCGATCGGGGCTTGGATGGCGATCCCGATCGCCTGCTGGCCTACTACCATAAGGCTTGCTGCTATAGCCAGCGGGGCGAGGCCGATCTCGCCTTGGAATTCCTGCACATTGCCCTGGCGGGGGATGGTCCCGCTGTCCCTGGAGCCGAGACCCTTCGCGCCCGTGCCTTAGCCGATCCGCTGTTGGAACCCCTGCGATCGCATCCCCGGTTTCCCCAATGAATGCCTACAACAATTACTTGTGTTCGGGGTGAATTTGTTCCGGTTTTAGGGATCCCATGTGGTTAATTTGCTCTAGCATCTGGTACAGCCGCCCCACACTCCGTTGATTGAAATACAACACCAAACGGGGCAAGGCTTCGGTTCCATCGCCGAGTTCTGCGGGGAGGGCGGTGCTTTTGCGAATTTGGTCTTGGGTGAGGATATCGCTAAAGCAATCGTTCAAAATTGCCACATCTTCATCGGATAGCTCCACTTTGAGACGAATGACAAACTGATCCCGGACATAGCGGCTGGAGTGGTAAACGCGGTAGAAGTGGGTGATGGCTCCACAGGCAATATCGAGGCGATCGGTAATCGTGTAGAGGCTAGGGTCTGCGGGACTAATGAGGTGTTTTTGGACGAGTTGCTGGCGCACATAGTGGTCCCAGTCTTGCCAGTAGTGGCCACCGGGGTGATCAACCAGGACGATCGGGGCGGGGCCAAATTTCCCGGTTTGGGTCAAGGTGAGGCATTCAAAGGCTTCGTCCAGGGTGCCAAATCCCCCTGGAAAAACGATGACCCCATCGGTTTCCCGCAGAAAAAAAAGCTTACGGGTGAAAAAATACTTAAACTGGAGCAGTTTGCTGTCTCCCTCAATAAAGGGGTTCGCGGTTTGCTCAAAGGGCAAATGGACGTTTAAGCCAAAGGAGGCCGATCGGCCCGCCCCTTGATTGGCGGCCTCCATAATGCCGCCCCCAGCCCCAGTCATGACCATAAAGCCCTGCTGACTCATACAGCGGGCAACGGATTGGGCCATTTGGTACTCTGGTTCGCTGGCAAGGGTGCGGGCAGAGCCGAAAATGGCGATTTTGCGGGTGTGGCGGTAGGGGTGGAAGATTGCAAAGGCCCGCTGCATGTCCTGGAGAGAGCCGACGAGAATTTTCCAGTCGAGGCGATCGGTCTCGGTGTGGGCAATGCGGACTAGGGTTTCCAGGGCTTGGGCAATGAGGGGACCGTGTTCACGATCGGGCAGGTCTTTTAGAAGGCTCAACAGGTCTGCCTGGAGTTGGTCCAAGGATTCCGGGGCAACCCCTCGGTGTAGCGCTGCGTTCATGGTGGTGCGTGGTCAATGGTACAAGTCCCCTCTGGTTTTGAGTGTAGGGGCTAGGGGGACGGGGTTTCTGGCTCTCCACACAAACCTTAATAAAATCTAAACTGAGCGTTGGAGAATGCTAGCAATGGGAGGGTGCATTTCACTTTGGAGCAAGCCAGCCCCTAACCTGGCTCAAAAGGCTCGTAGTGCGGACTTTAGTCCGCCCATTGGCGAAAGTGAAATGCACCCCTGTCGGCTCCTTCAACTAAGAGCAAAATATCGGCGGGACGGGGATGGGCGGTGGCGTAAAAGTCGGGGCAATAGGTCAGTAAAACGACAAGGGGGAATCGGCTCTTAAAAGACTAAAACGCTAGGGTTTGGACCCGATTTATTTGCTTTTCAATGACTTTGGCCGCTTCAATTAAACAGGCTTGTTCTTCGTCCGTCAGTTGCAATTGAATAATGTCCTGCACCCCCGATCGGCCCAGGCGGCAAGGCACCCCCAAATACAAATCCTTGAGGCCATACTCACCCTGGAGATAGCAAGCGGCGGGAATAATGCGGTGACGATCGTTCAAAATGGCTTCCACCATGAGCGCCGCCGCCGAAGCAGGGGCATAGAAAGCTCCGCCTGTTTTCATCAAGTCCACAATCTCTCCCCCTGCAAAGCGGGTGCGGTGGACCAGGCGATCGATCGTGGCCGAATCCATCAACTCCGTAATCGCAATCCCATTCACCGTACAAAACCGAGGCAACGGCACCATCGAATCGCCATGGGTACCCAGCACCATGGTGGTGACATCCAGCACCGACACCCCCAACTCCATGGCAATAAAGGTCTGGAACCGGGCCGAATCCAGCACCCCCGCCATGCCCAGCACCCGGTGGTGGGGTAAGCCTGTGGCTTTTTGGGCGAGGTAGGTCATGGTGTCGAGGGGATTGGTGACCACCACAATAATGGCTTGGGGAGAGTTGGCGATCGCCTTTTGGGCAGCTTGGGCGACAATTTTGCCGTTAATTTCCAGCAGATCATCCCGACTCATCCCCGGTTGGCGCGGCTTTCCGGCGGTGATGACGACGACATCGATCGCCCGCAAATCGCCATAGTCGTTGGTGCCCGCAATTTCAAAATCATGGCGTTCGACTCCCCGCGCCTGCGTCAAATCCAAAGCAATGCCCTGGGGAAGTCCCGGCACCACATCCAACAGAATCACATCGGCAATTTGCTTTTCCGCCAGCCGCTGAGTTAGGGTGCTGCCCACTTTACCGGCTCCAATCACAGCCACACGGGGACGGGCGGGGGTAGGCAGGGGGGAGTGGGGATGGGTTTGGATCACGGGACGGTCCGCCAGAGTACTGAATCAATACCAAGGATACAGAGATGCGGAATGCAGGTCTGCATAGGTCCATTATTGACCAACCCTGGGCGGATTGGGGCCGCTCCGTCCTGTAATTATGCAGGGGGCCACAGGAGAATGGGTTGCCCTGGGTTCAATCCGGTAGGGGCAATCCCCCCGTGGTTGCCCTGGGTTCAATCCGGTAGGGGCAATCCCCCGTGGTTGCCCCGGTTTCAGCCCGGTAGGGGCAATCCCCCGTGGTTGCCCCGGTTTCAGCCCGGTAGGGGCAATCCCCCCATGGTTGCCCTGGATTCAGTTCTCCCAGGGAGGGCGGCTAAACGGATTGGGGGCCGGAGAGAGCGCGGGGGGGAGCTTGGCCTTGCATCTGGCGTTGTGCCTCAATTTGGCCCAGCAAAACATGGGCTTGGGCCGCGACGAGGGGGGCGGGGTCCGACTGAATCATGGGCAGAATTTTGTACAGTGCGCGGGGGGAGGCCATGGCAATGTAGCTAATCACCGCCTCCCGCACAAAGCCCGTGGGATGGCGCAGGGAGGCTAATGCCTTGGCGGGGTCAATGCGCCAGCGGTGGCTACGGGCCAAATGGAAACAGCAGGCTAAGAGCCAGTCCCCCAGATAGTCGCTAGACTCCAACAAGCGCCGCAGGCGACCACTGGGGGCGAAATTTTCCCGATCTTCCGGTTCCAGGAGGTCGGCGATCGCCTGGAACTTTTCCAGTATGGGCCGACGATCGAGGATGACCAAAAGCTTCCGTTTATTGGGAATATCCAGGGTATTATCCAAAATTTCGATGCCCCGTGCGACGCTACTGGAGGCCGCCGATCGCAGGCAGAAATCCGCCGCTTGGATGTCATTGGCGGGGTAGAGAAAGCGCAGCAGGAGGAAGATGCGATCGATCGCGTCGGTTTGTTGGTCGGCAATGGCCCGGAGCATCAACTCCGCCTCTAGGCCCACCATCTCTTCGCCGGAAAAATCCAACATGGCCCCATAGAGCTTGCCGATGAGAATCAACTCTTGGTCAATTAAGTCCTCCACGCCTCGCCGTCCCCCCAGGCGATCGAGGACGGCATTAATACCCCGTTCCTGGGGCAGTTTTAGGAGAATTCGCAGAATATTACGGCGGGTATTGCCCCAACTGCTGGTGAGGTTGACCACCAACTGGTCTAGGGCTTCCAAGGTGCCAATCTTGCCCACCACATTCCAGGCATGGAGACAAACGCCGATCGGTTTGTGGGGATTGGTGGCCAATTCTAGGAGCGGCTCCAGAACAGCATTGTCAAGGCGAATCAGACCCGCCATGGCCGCTTCCCGTGTGGAGGTGTAGTAGAGGCCGCGAATGAGGGAGGGATAGAACTCCTCTAAGTGGGTGGCGGCGATCGCCTCTAGGGTGGCTTGGCGCACCCGCAGCGATGGATCCTGGAGAAGCTTGGCGATGTGGATCCGGAGGGCTTGCATGTGTACGGCATTGCCGAGGGCTTCACAGCCCTTCACCCGCTCTCGCTCCCGTTTGTGGGTGAGCATTCGCCCTAGGGTATAGGTGGCCTCGGCCCGTTGTTCAGGACTGCCCAGGCGCAACATCAAGGCCGCTGCCGTGGCCCGCACCGTTGGATCCACCTCAGGCCGCAAATAGCGCCGCAGTTGCTCCAACTTGGGATCGGACTCCGTGAGCCAAACATAGCGCAGGGCCACGGCCAAGACCTCTGGGGGCACCGACGCATCCAACAACTCCCGCACTTCGCCCAAATAGTTGGGGTCGGGGTGCTCTAGCATCAGTTCTAGGGTTTGGTACTGAAGCTTGGGGGTGAAGCGGCGCAGCAGGGGGGCAAGGACTTCGGCGACGCTTTCGGGATAAAGCTGGCTGAGGAGTTCAATGCAGGAGCGCTTTTCGGCTTCAGGGCTATTATTTTCCAGGGCACCGATGACGGCTTGCTTAAGGGCACGGAGGTCAAAATTGGCCCCGCTGAGTTGGCCCCGCTCTGCACTCAAAACGAGGAGCTTGACATAGCCCGATCGCAGGAGCCACACCGAATAGGTCCAGCCCCCGCCAAAGAGCACCGTGAGGGCCAGGAAGAACTGATGGCGGAGATCCGGGGATTCGGGGAAGGCTGTGTTTAAGTACCAGAGGGAGGACAGGATAATGGTCCCCATGATGCCGGAGGAGATGGGGTCGGAGATGCCCCGCATGGATTGGATGCGCGATCGCACAAAGTCCGGAATGGGCTGGAACAAGACCGGCCCCGTACTGGCCACCAAGGTATAGCGCAGCAGTTCATCAAAGAACTTGAGGAAGAGCAGCCCCCCCAACAGACTCAGCATTTGGGTGAGGGACAGGAAGCTGAGCAAAACAATCAAGCTGGGCAAAATCGATGCAGCCAAGAACACGCCCCAGCGCTCAATCAGGCGACTGGATAAAAACCATTGGGTGCTAATTTCAAAAATGCCCAAAACCCCGTTGAAGAGACCCAAAAAGCCCGCAATTTGGGCGGCGGTAAAGCGGGCCTCCAGTTGGTCGTAAAATTGGAACTCAATCAGTTCGAGCAGCAACTGGGCAAAGACAAAGAACAGAACAAGGGCGATCGTGTAGCGCCGGAGCGGGCCACGAATGCGGCGGGCGGTCAGTTCCACCTGATCGGCGCTTTGGATTCGGCCTACGGTGTTGGGAAAGGCTTGCTCATAGCGGTTCGTCAGGTACAGCAGGGCACCACTCCCGGCCACCATCATGAAGGCTGCTACAACAATGACGTTATGCAGCCCCGCTTGCTCTCCCCCCACGGCCAACAACAACACGGGCAGGGCAAAGCCGCTGGCGATATCTGAGACCAGCACCCCACTGCTGATGATGGGGTAGGTGCGTTTGATTTCGCGAATATTGAAAAGCTGGTTGGCGGCGATCGTGGTATTTAGCTCGCTGATCGTAAACAGCGCCTCAGCCCAGAGCCGCAGGGCAAAGATCGTGATCCCAAGGATGGAAACGTTGAGGATGAAAACATTGGGAAAACTCAGCCCCACCCGCAAAATCACCAACACCCCCGCCATGGCCGAGGGCACCAGCACCACTAAGGTCCGGAGGGGCAAAACCCGCTGAAGCCAGGAATAGAGCGCCCCCATGCTAGACCCGGTAACGGCGGTGACCACGGCAATCCAGGGCAAGAATTCGGCCCCGTAGTTGTCAAGAAAGAGGGCGATGCTGCTTGCCTCTAGCCAAGTCATGCCGATCGAAAACGCCATGTAGAAGATGAACATCAACAGGGTGCGTTCCACTTCCTCAGGGCGGAGGTTAAACCAGCGCAGAAGGCGAAGGGCAAGGGGCGGTAGGGGTTGGCTGGGACGGT
>JAYKJG010000232.1:0-6122 GCA_035286285.1 Prochlorothrix sp. | reverse complement strand
CCCCTACCGCAGGGATCAATCTGCCAAAGTGAAATGGACCCCTTGCCAATCCTTCATCCCGCCCGCGTAGCCCAGTCAGAAAAAGCAAAGGCGATCCCCAAGCGGCTCAACAGAAATTATTTCCGATTAGGACTAGTCAAAGCCTCAAAAATCCTGTATATTAGTTGGCTGTTGTCTCGTGTGCCAAGTAGCTAAGATACACTCACGAGAAGCGCTGAGCTGGCGAGAACCTGAAAGCCCCTGTCTTGAGTCAGACCCTGTTACTAGACCCCTGCAACTCAGACCTTTGGCCCCAAAAGTGCTCAAGAGCTAAACGGTGGAATACTTGGCAAATTAATTGGAATATTACTCAACCAACGGGGTGGGGTCCGACCAGACCTCACCCTAAACTCTGAGGGGGGTGAAATCTGTCTGAGGATTCTAGTCTAAGGACATGCTCAAAGACCAAATCTGAAGACCATTTCAAGGCTTAATGCTAGTCCAGACGCAGGATTAAGGGTGTGGTTTTGCCGCTTTCTTAATTCCAGGTTTGGGGTCTAGGCAAGTCTCTGGAAGCCAAAATTTATTGCCCTTTTGGTTTCTCACCCACTCCCTCTGTCACCCCGTTGATAGTGTTCTAAACCAAGTCAGGTCGTTGCGCTTTCTCTAGGCTGAGCTTAGCTCGTTATCTGGCCAATTAGGGGATAGGTTAAATGCTGAAGTTACTATCTGGCCAATTGGGGGATAATTCCATAACTCCCATTGGAACCCACTGCATTCTGGAACTGTACGGTTGTCCCAGTTTCCTCCTAGACGATCCGGCCTTCATTACTCAAGTGTTGCGCGATGCTGCGGTGGCAGCGGAAGCGACTCTTTTGGGTGAGGTTGTCCATGAATTTGATCCCCAAGGGGTCACAGGTTTAGCCCTGTTGTCTGAGTCCCACATCTCTATCCATACCTGGCCCGAGATGCACTATGCCGCAGTGGATGTTTTTACTTGCGGTTCCTCTAAGCCTGAAAAGGGTTGCTATTACCTGATTGAAGTCCTCCAAGCTAGCGATCACAGTTTGCACGTTATGAAGCGTCGTCCCCCGGCTGTGCCTGGGACACGAGTCCCGGCGGCTCCTGTAGCGATGGCAGTGTAGCTGCTGTTCTGTTGGCAACGATCGACCAAATAGGGTTGTGGGAGTTTGAGATCGGCAAGACTTCCGCAATCCTGTTTACTCCATCAAAATCCATCAAAAGTCTCTCCTTTAGTGGGGAAGTTTCTTCTCCCCTAAAGGCCATCTTAAGGGTCTATCCCACTCTGAGGAATGAACAATCGCGTCGGGGCAAACCCCCTGTGGTTGCCCTGGTTTTGGTCCCAAGGGGGAGCGACAGGGGCACGGCTCCGATCGGGTTTTTTCCAAAGTGGGATGCTCCTTATCTTAAATATTGCTTCTATGAAGCATCGCCCAGAGGCTGTTTAAGCTAAAGGCCGTTTAAGTATTGGAGCAGGTCAGCCATTTCTTGAGGACTGGGCTGGAATTTTGGCATGGGCGGGGTGTCGCCGCTGACGACTTGATGGATGATGGCAAAGGGCGATCGGCGCTCTGAAACTCCCCACAAACTTGGACCGACTAAGCCGCTGGCATCAGCACTGTGGCAGCCAGCACAGTTGTTCATAAAAATTGCTTCGCCCCGATCGGCATCCCCTGGAGCCGCCATCACGGCTTGGACATAGGGATCCTGCATCTGGATATAGCGCAAGCCGCCCCAGACTAAGCTGACAGCAGCAATGATGGCCAACACCAACAGAAGCAGTTGCGGCCAGAGATGGGTTGGGGTGACAATCTCAGCTTTAGGGCAGGATTTATCCACAGCGCTAGTTACCATAGACGATCGCGGCGCAGTGTTTCAGCACTCGTAGGTTATATTACATAACTTTACTTTTCAGGTTGATACTTTCCTTAAGGATTGCTGGTAAAACTTAATATTTGAGTGCTACCGGGTTTGGGGATGAGCCATGGGGAAACCGGGGGAGCCACTGAAAACCGGGGCAACCATGGGGGGTTTGCCCCTACGGCATGGGATCCAAGACCAGGGCAACCACGGGGGGTTTGCCCCTACGGCATGGGATCTAAAGCCGGGGCAACCACGGGGGGTTTGCCCCTACCGTATTGTTATTCTGGGGTGCATTTCACTTTTGCCAAGGGGCGGACTAAAGTCCGCACTACGAGCTGGCGGCGGACTAAAGTCCGCACTACGAGCTGGTGCATCCTTATTCTGAGCGGTGCCAGCGGGTGCCTTCGGCTTGGTCGATGAGGGTGATGCCTTGGCTCTGGAGTTCGTCCCGTAGCCGATCGGCCTCGGCCCAGTTTTTGGCTTTCCGGGCTGCCTGTCGTGCCGCGATCAGGGCTTCAATCTCGGCATCACTGGGGCCGATCGCCGCTGTATTCGTCACCGCCTCAGTTTCGCCTTCCCCAGCCTCTAGCCCCAAAACTCCCGCTAAGGTGACCAGGGTTTGCCACTGGGTCTGGAGTTGGGATCGATCGGTCTCAACTTCTTGGCCATGGGTGAGGCGATTACTCACTTTTCGCAGGTCTTTGGCTAGCTCAAACAGGACGGCAAGGGCAGCGGGGGTGTTGAGATCGTCGTTGAGGGCCGCTTGGAAGCGTTGAATGGGGTCGCTGTTGCGATCGATCTTAACCGCATCTAGCCCAGACCAACCCAAACGATCGCCCCACTCTGCCCCAAAGACTAACCCTTCGGTAAGGGTTTGCCAGCCATTTTGGGCGGACTCGATCGCCTCATCGGTGAAGTCCAAGGGCTTGCGGTACTGAGCTTGCAGCACAAAGAGACGCAGAACTTGGGGGTTAACGCCGCCCTTGTCGAGCAAATCGCGGATGGTGGTGAAGTTACCGAGGGATTTGGACATTTTTTCGCCGCCGACATTAACCATGCCGTTGTGGAGCCAGTAGCGGGCGAGGGGGTGGCCCGTGGCGGCTTCGGATTGGGCGATTTCGTTTTCGTGGTGGGGGAAGGTGAGGTCAGCGCCGCCCATGTGGATGTCGATGCTGTCGCCGAGGCGATCGCGGACCATGGCTGAGCATTCAATGTGCCAACCGGGCCGACCCGCTCCCCAGGGCGATTCCCAGGCGGGTTCTCCGGGTTTTGCGCCTTTCCAGAGGGCAAAGTCAAAGGGATTTTCCTTTTTCGCAGCATCGGCATCGGCAGTGACCCGACCGCTGGCCCCGGCTTGCAAATCCGCTAGCTTGCGCCCTGAGAGCTTGCCATAGCCTGCAAATTTTTCCACCCGATAGTACACATCCCCCCCCGCCGCATAGGCATAGTCCCTTTGCTCCAGTTCATGGATCAGGCGCTTAATGCCGTCGAGGGTGTGGGTGGCGCGGGGATATTCATCGGCTTCCATCACGTTCAAGCGGTCCATATCTTCGTGATAAGCGGCAATATACCGCTCTGACACCGCTTCCATGGTGGTTCCTTCGGCTTTGGCCCGGTTGAGGATTTTATCGTCAATATCCGTAAAATTCTGGACATAGCGCACTTGGTAGCCGGACCAAAGGAGGTAGCGCCGCAGGGTGTCCCAGACAATATAGGAGCGGGCATGGCCCAGGTGGCAGTAGTCGTAGACCGTCACACCGCAGCAATAGAGCTTCACCTGCTGACCCGCAGGATCGAGGGGCTGAAAGGGTTCTTTGCGACGGGTGAGGCTGTTGTAGAGGGTGAGGGCCATGACAGACGGGGGGAATGCGGGGACGGGCGATCGGGCATCGCGCCAAATACCCCTGTAATCATGTGTGATCATGCCATGGATTGGCAAACAGATCGGTTCTGGGTGTCCCCATAACCCAGGCAACAGGGGGCACAACGTTTTGGGTGTCCCCACACCCCAGGCAACAGAGGGCACAGCTAACGAAGGGCACAACGTTTAAAGAATTCTCACATTTCGCAAAGATCTCCCTTGTACCCGCCTAGCCCGCTCTTCTTCCCTTAAACTATTGAGACATAGTTTGATGGACCTTCACGACGATCCCACCAGCGGGTTTGAACCCGTTGTCTGTGAGTGCTCCGTTGTCCGATCGTCTCGCCGTGAGATGCACCCCCTGCTGAGCTAGGGCCGCGATCGTTGCGATCGGCCCCCTTCCCGCCCACTGCTCCTTTCTCCGGACTCCCTTCCCTAACCCTGATCCAATGCTCACCCTTCTGTCCCAGTGGAAAGAATTAACCGCCCGATGGTGGTCCGAATTCACCCTCCAAACCAAGCTGATGGCGGCTGCTACCCTTGTGGTGTCTCTAATCATGAGCGGCCTCACCTTTTGGGCAGTGAACAGCATTCAACAGGATGCCCGCTTTAATGACACCCGTTTTGGTAGCGATTTGGGCCTGTTGCTCGCTGCTAACGTTGCCCCCCTTGTTGCCGAAGAAAATCTGTCGGAAGTGGCCTACTTTTCCCAGCGCTTCTATGACAGCACCTCCAGCATTAGCTATATGCTCTATGCCGATGTGGAGGGCAATATTTTTCTGGGGATTCCCTTTTCTAACCTAGAGGTCCAGAATTCCCTGACGATTCAGCGGCGGGTGGAGTTGCCGGATAATTACCGACGCAGCAGCGACGCGGCTCCTGTGGTGCGGCAGCATCAAACGCCCAAGGGAGAGGTGACCGATGTTTTTGTGCCGTTGATTCATGAGGAGCATTATTTGGGGGTGCTGGCGATCGGCATTAACCCCAATGCGACGGTTGCGGCTTCGTCGCACTTGACGCGGGATGTGACGATCGCGGTGTTTATCTCGATTTGGGTGATGGTGATCCTGGGGGCGGTGTTCAATGCCTTGACCATTACCAAGCCGATTAAAGAGCTACTGCTGGGGGTCAAAAGCATTGCGGCGGGGAACTTTAAGCAGCGGATTGATCTGCCCTTGGGGGGAGAACTGGGGGGGCTGATTGCCAGCTTTAACGATATGGCAGAGCGGCTGGAGCGCTATGAGGAGCAGAATATTGAAGAGTTAACGGCAGAAAAGGCCAAATTAGAAACCTTGGTGGCGACGATCGCCGATGGCGCGATTTTGCTGGATACCGATATGCGCATCGTCTTGGCCAACTCCACGGCCCGCCGTATTTTTAATTGGGAAAATCGGGACATCAACGGGGAAAATGTGCTCAATCACTTGCCTTTGGAGGTGTGTAACGAACTGCGCAGCCCCCTCTATGAGCTAGTGGAAGAGGAAGAGGCAGACCTGCGATCGATGCGGGAGGGCACTGAGTTCCGGGTTGGCTTGAATGGGGGCAAAACCAAGCGGACGGTGCGAATGATGCTGACGACGGTGCTGGATCAGTATAAGGAGCATATTCGGGGGGTAGCGATTACGGTTCAGGATATTACCCGCGAAGTTGAGCTAAATGAGGCAAAAAGCCAGTTTATTAGTAATGTCTCCCATGAGCTACGGACTCCACTCTTTAATATTAAGTCTTTCATTGAAACCCTCCATGACTTTGGCGATGAGCTAGGGGAGGAAGAGCGGCGGGAGTTTTTGGCTACGGCCAATCACGAGACCGATCGCCTCACCCGGCTTGTCAATGATGTGCTGGATCTCTCCCGGTTGGAGTCTAACCGGAGCTATCACTTTAGTTCTGTGGACTTGGCCCAGGCGATCGACCAAACCCTCCGCAGCTACCAACTTAATGCACGGGACAAGGGGGTAGAACTGCGCCAAGAGTTGGATGTCAACCTCCTGCCTGTGCGGGGCAACTATGATTTATTGCTTCAGGTTTTGGCTAATTTAGTCGGTAATGCTTTGAAGTTTACCCCCGCTGGCGGTTCTGTCTTGATTCGGGCCTATTTGCTCGCCCCTGCTCTTCACTACAGCGAATCCCACCCCCTCCCGGCTTTTATTCCCCAATATATCCGCATTGAAGTCGCCGATACTGGGATTGGCATTGCGACGGAGGATCAAGAGGCGATTTTCGATCGCTTTTTCCGGGTCGAAAACCGGGTCCATACCCTGGAGGGGACGGGCTTGGGGCTGGCGATCGTCCGCAATATTGTAGATAAACACCACAGCAAGGTCAATTTGGTCAGTGAAGTCGGGGTTGGCACTACTTTCTGGTTTGATCTAGAAGCGGCTCCCCCAGAGACTGCTTT
>JAYKJG010000231.1:0-7271 GCA_035286285.1 Prochlorothrix sp. | reverse complement strand
AAGGCCACCTCTCGCCCTAATTCACCGGCACCCAACAGCAGTAGACGTTGGCTGTGGGGCTGAAGGGGCGTTCCCCAGGGACGGGTTGCAGGGGTTGGGGTCATGGCAAAACGTAACGGGGTAAGGGCAAAGTGCCTTGGCATTATCGCCTATTTCCGTCGCCTTGGGGAGCAGGGTCATGGGGACTCAAGACCCCTCAGCCTCTCCCAGGAAGGAGAAGAGAGCCTTCAGCTTGCAGGGCGGCGCTGTCAGGGATTTATTGCTGAGACTTTAAGAGATCGATGGCTTTGCGGTAGTACCACACCGCAGACTTGCGAGGATACTGACTTACCAAGCTCCGAAACAGGATTTTTGCTGCATCTTCGCTGCCCGCCAACTCCACAAGCTGTGCTTCAAGGCGGTGATGCTCTAACTGCTGTGTGACACTATAGTCTTGACCTTGGGGGTGATTTTTGGTGCTAGAAAGGCGAGAGTCGATCCATATCCATCCTTGGTAGCCATAGGCGGCAATAATGACCCAAGCCCAGGAAATCCCCAGGAAAAACTCAACGTATCGATCGCGGTAGCTGTAGTAGTAGTTCTGATAGTAGTGTGGGCGATACAGGACTGAAGGATCTGCTAGAGTGCTATCCCGTAAGCCATCAAGGAGGAGAGAGCGATTGAGCAATAGCCCCAAGAGGACCAAGGGAAATGCCGATAGTAGCAAAACCCCAAAATCTCGTAGGACTAAGCGGTGAAACGGCGGAATACGAAACCTTTGGGGTGGGCTAGACCACAGGAGTCTTAAAATGACTGCATAGATGCCATTTAGCCCCAGAAACCACAATAGCCCCAGACCGAGAATGCCTAAACCACTGCCCAAGATCCGAGCTGATAGCAGGCGATCGATCGGCAACTGAATTAAGGCCACCCAAAAAACCTCCCAAAACAGCATCATATACAGGAGGTTAAAACAGAGGTAAGCAGGGACAGTGAGCTTAATTGCTTGGATCCAAGCACGGGGACGGGGGAGGAAATCAGGCCACCAAGGTTGACTTGCCATACTCAGCCGTAGAGAGAATCAGTATAAGCTTTAGTATAGACTAGTGAGATTCTAGCTTTTGCGAGTGTGATCAACTTCATCATCCGCCGCTTAGCGCTGTGCTAAAGCACTATGTTCGCCTTATGAGTCATCACTGGAACCATTCGACGTTGAGGGACAACTTGGGGCAAGATTAAGGGCGATCGACTGAGTATTTATTCTCATTCCTCCCCGCTTAGTACCAGCTTTACCCGCTTATTACCAGCCCCCATGACCCTCGACCCCCAGCCCCAGTCCCAAACCCAGCCCCTAACCCACCCCACCCAAAGCCGCAAAGCCGACCATATCCGCATCTGCCTAGAAGACCCTGTTCACTGCGAAACCGTCACCACCGGCCTAGAGCGCTACCGCTTCCGCCACTGTTGCTTACCCGAACTCGATCGCGCCGACCTCGACCTCACCACCCCCTTTTTCGGCAAAACCCTCGGTGCCCCGCTGCTGATCTCCTCCATGACCGGGGGCACCGAACAGGCCCGCCAGATTAACCAGCGCCTTGCCGCCGTTGCCCAACAGTACGGCCTTGCCATGGGGGTGGGTTCCCAGCGCGTTGCCCTAGAGCGCCCCGAAGTCATCCCCACCTTTGCCGTCCGCAACCAAGCCCCCGATATTCTGCTCTTGGCCAACGTGGGGGCCGTGCAACTGAACTACGGCTATGGTGTGGCTGAATGTCAGCGCTTGGTGGAGATGCTGGAGGCCGATGCCCTCATTCTGCACCTCAACCCCCTCCAAGAGTGGATCCAGCCCCAGGGAGACACCAATTTTCGCGATCTCTTGGCTCACATTGCGGTGCTGTGTCAACATCTGCCGGTTCCGGTGATTGCCAAGGAGGTGGGCAATGGCATTACTGGAGCGATGGCCCAGCGGCTGATCGAGGCGGGGGTTGCGGCGATCGATGTGGCCGGGGCGGGGGGCACCTCCTGGGCCAAGGTGGAAAGCGCCCGTGCCCAAACGGCCCTACAACGGCGACTGGGGACGCTCTTCGGCGATTGGGGCATTCCCACGGCCCAATGCGTCCGGGAAGTCCGATCGATCGCCCCCGCCATTCCCCTGATTGCCTCCGGAGGCTTGCAAAATGGCCTGGATATCGCCAAAGCCCTGGCCCTCGGTGCCAATCTAGCCGGAATTGCCCGCCCCCTGCTCAAAGCGGCCACAGAGTCCGAAGCACGGGTTCAGGAAGAAGTAGAAGCCCTCTTGGCGGAACTGTCTACGGTGCTGTTCTGTACCGGCGTGGCCCGTGCCCAGGATTTGGCGATCGCCCGCGTCTTGGAACCCCTGGAAAGCCCCCAACCTTGGGAATAAACTGAACTTTCCCGCCAGTCCCAAAAAATCTATAGATAATAGAAGAGGCGGATCCATCCCGCGATCGGCCTTGTGATGTGAGGATTCTTGCAGATGACAACCACCCTGGAACCGCGCCAAAAAACAGCCCCCCCCAGCCAGAGAGCCGGGAACGCCACGCCCGAACTGAAGGGGCATCGCACCCCCTACAGTCCCCAAAATAAACGGCGTATTCTTTGTATTTTTCCCAAATACAGCCGCTCCTTTGGCACCCTGCACCACGCCTACCCCCTCATGGGCCGCGTCAAAGCCTTTATGCCTCCCCAGGGGATCCTAGTCGTTGCCTCCTATCTTCCGGCGGAGTGGGAGGTCCGTTTTATTGACGAGAACAAGCAACCCGCCGCCGCCGCAGACTACCGCTGGGCCGATGTGGTCATCACCAGCGGGATGCACATCCAACGCCCCCGCATTAACCGCATCAACGAGCTAGCCCATCGCCACGGCAAAATCACCGTGGTGGGCGGTCCCTCAGTCTCTGGCTGTCCGGAGTACTACCCCGATTTTGATCTGCTGCACCTGGGGGAGTTGGGGGATGCCACCGATGCCATGATTGAGCATTTAGATCACTGCATCGATCGGCCAGAGCACCAAATCCGCTTTGAAACCAAAGAACGTCTCCCCCTGGATGAATTTCCGGTTCCCGCCTACGAAAAAATCAACTTAAATCAATATTTCCTGGCCAATGTCCAGTTTTCCAGTGGTTGCCCCTACCACTGCGAATTTTGTGATATCCCTGAGCTTTATGGCAACAACCCCCGTTTGAAGACTCCCCAGCAAATTCTCAAAGAATTAGACACCATGCTGGAGTCGGGCAACCCCGGAGCAATTTACTTTGTCGATGATAACTTTGTCGGCAACCGGCGGGCCGCGATGGACCTGTTGCCCCATCTGATCGACTGGCAGAAAACCAACGGCTATCCTGTCCAGTTTGCCTGTGAGGCCACCCTCAACATGGCCCAAAGCCCCAAACTGCTGGAGCTAATGCGGGAAGCGTACTTCTGTACAGTCTTCTGTGGCATTGAAACCCCCGATGCCGATGCCCTCCATTCCATCTCTAAGGAGCAAAATCTCAGTCTTTCAATCCTCGATGGGGTCAAGACTCTCAATAGCTACGGCATGGAAGTGGTTTCGGGGATTATCCTCGGCTTAGATACCGATACCCCAGAGACCGCCGACAAGATCATTCAGTTTATTCGGGAGTCCCACATCCCAATGCTGACCATTAATCTGCTCTATGCCCTACCAAAAACGCCCCTCTGGCGGCGCTTAGAGCAGGCTGGGCGCTTAAACTTCGACGAAGGGCGGGAATCCAATGTGGAATTCCTGATGCCCTACGATGAGGTGGTGGAGATGTGGCGGCGCTGCATTACTGAAGCCTATGAACCGCAGTTTTTATACGATCGCTTCGCCTATCAGTGCGAACACACCTACCCCAACCGCATCAAAGTCCCCAACAGCCCTGCCCGCACCTCCCGCGCCAATATCCTCAA
This sequence comes from Prochlorothrix sp., assembly GCA_035286285.1. GTDB lineage: Bacteria > Cyanobacteriota > Cyanobacteriia > Prochlorotrichales > Prochlorotrichaceae > Prochlorothrix. The sequence goes on along the minus strand of JAYKJG010000231.1, from coordinate 3,362 downwards.
GGGCTTGACGATTATGCGCAATATCGTCCTCCATGCAGGGATTCTCAGCGACTATCGCAAAACCTTCTGGGATTTTGCATGGCCCATGCTCAAGGTGGGCCGGGTGGAAAGTGTGATCCATACGGCGTTGGTGTCCCACCACTTGATTAAGTTCACGCGGGAGTGTGCTTCGGGTCAGGAGTCGGCTTCGTTCTACTCCCAACGGGTGCGCAAGTCCCCCCTCGATTTCCTCAACTCGACGCTGAATAGCCGCGTGCGCTAAGGATTGAGGAAAGCCTAGGGCGAAACCCCCTCGTTCCCACGCTCCGGCGTGGGAATGCGTCCCCGACGGGTGCATTTCAGCCCCTGTACGGACTAAAGTCCGTGCTACGAACCTTTTGAGCCAGAGCAGGGTCTGGGTTGCTTCACTTTTGCCAAGGTACGGACTAAAGTCCATCCGCCACAGTGAAATGCACCGGGCCTCTGAGCCGTTGGTGAGCCGTTGGTGAGCCTTGACCCTTAGATCCCCTGTTGCTGGATCCAGCTTAGGAGCCGATCGGCGGGTAGCGCACCCTCCACACGGGCGATCGACTGGCCATCCTTAAAAATAGTTAAGGTGGGTAATGCCTCAACGCGATACTGGGCAGCGAGGCGGGGATATTTTTCGGTGTTGATTTTGACGACCTTGAGGCGCTCCTTAAGCTGGGGCGCAAGCTGGGCCAGGGTTTGGGCCATGAGGTGACAGGGGCCGCACCAGTCGGCGTAGAAGTCCACAAGGACAGGCCGATCGGAGTCGGCTAAAAGCGCTTCAAAGCTGGAAAACTGCTGTTTTGTAGCCATAGAGAAGATGAGCGAACCAAGGGAGTAGGCACTAGACTGGGGTGCATTGCACGTTGGAGCAGCCCAGACCCTGACCGGGCCAAAAAGGCTCGTAGTACGGACTTTAGTCCGTACCTTGGCACCAGTGAAATGCATCCCTAGACTTCAATCATGCTTTATGATTTACCCGCTGGGGGAGCAGCGCCATAAAATTACAGCTTTAGTCAGGAATTAAAAAGCGGGTAACGCGATTCGAACGCGCGACATTCACCTTGGCAAGGTGACGCTCTACCGCTGAGCTATACCCGCAGAAACTAGCCTAGAATCACAGCAGACCTCGGAGGGGGGAATAACCAATATGCTGTGTTGCCAGTGCTTATGTATATTGGCAAACTTCAAAACCATTGTCAAGATTTTTTGTTAAGTTTTTTCTGGCTTTTTTTCTAAAGCCCCCCGATCGCGGCTACAAAATCGCGGCTAAAAGACTGTGGCTAGAAAGATCGCGGCTAAAAGATCGCGGCTAAAAAGAGGGCTACCCCTCTAGACCGCTATGATGGAAGCAAGATAGGGGCGATCGATGCTCCCCAACGTTCCCCGCCCCACCCTCGCTCAGTGCTCGATCGTCGCTTCACCGCCTAGACCCTACGCCTGACCCCCCTACCGTTCCCTCCCCATGGCCCCCCTCCCCACTTCCCCCAAACGCGCTACGGTACGGCCTCTCCAGTACCGGGATTTGGAAGCCTTGGAACACCTGTGGCAGCAGTGGCACCCCCAGGGCACCAGCACCCTAGAACGGCCCCTCGATCTGCAATGGATCCAGCGCTGGTACTGGCCCCTGACGGCTATGCACTGGTTCCCCCACCCCTGGCAGTTGGTCAACCATATCTATGTGGCAGAGCAGGATTTTAAGGACAACAGCAAGGGCAACGGAGCCAAACCCCAGGGCAAACAGCTTCAGGGCATGATCCAAGTTGCCCCCTTTAACCACAGCCGCAGCACCTGGCGAATTCATCAGGTCTTGGCCCATGGCGAGTTAGGCACACCGGGCAATCTAACCCTGGCGGGGGAAGTGGGATCCCAGCTTCTGCGCCACTGTTTAGAAAAGATTTGGGAAGCCCGGACCTGGATTGCCGATGCCGATGTCAACGATAAGGACCACCTCGCCCTCTACCGTCAAAATGGCTTTCAGCCCCTCGCCCAAGTGACCCGCTGGGCTTTGGTCCCGGAGGTTTTGGCAGAATTGGCCGTGCGGGATGTGTCCCTGCCGAATCTGTTGCCCGTGGGTAATGCCGATGCTTCGTTGCTCTATCAGTTGGATACGGTTTCAATGCCGCCGCTGCTGCGCCAGGTCTTCGATCGCCATGTGGCCGACTTTCAAAGCAGCTTTATGGATGGTTTGGTCAACCAAGGCCAGAATTGGTTTAGTTCCCATCTTTCAGTCTATAAATACGTCTTTGAACCCCAGCGCAAGGCCGCGATCGGCTTTTTCCATCTGCGCCTGTGCAAAGACGGCTCCCAGCCCCACAAAGCCAAGCTCACCGTCCATCCCGCCTACACTTTCCTCTATCCCCAGCTTCTCACCCACATGGCCCAGTTGACCCAAGCCTACCCGGCCCAAAGCCTCCTGCTGAAGTCGGCGGACTACCAGCCAGAACGGGAAGCCTTTTTAGAGCAAATCAAGGCCGATCGGCTGGATCATGTGCTGCTGATGTCGCGATCGGTGTGGCACAAGCTGCGGGAGCAAAAGGGTGTCTCTCTGGAGGGGCTGCAATTGGCGGAAATGCTCCGTCTCCAGCCCAGCCATAAGCCCATTCCCGGTCGCTTTGTCCCCCACCAAATTCGGGAGTTCCTTAAGTTGCCCTTTGGCCGATCGCCCCAGGATCCTAAATAGCATGGCCCCCCAGTCCCCCATCCTCAATTCCGCCGCCCTTGATCCCGCTGGGAATCCGGACCCCGTTGCCCCCGCCGTCGCTCCCGCTGCTGTCCCCCAAGCACCTAGTCCGGGATCCCCTCAGCCTCCAACTCCAACCCCCGCCGCTTCCCAGCGCGTTGCAGCCTTGGGCCTGGATATTGGCCGGAAACGGGTGGGTATTGCGGGCTGTGACGGCTTGGGACTGATTGCGACGGGCTTAACCACCCTCTATCGTCAGTCCTTTGCCCAGGATTTGGCGACGTTGCGGCCTATTGTTGCCGATCGCCAGGTGGAGGTGTTGGTGGTGGGTTTGCCGCTGTTGGCCGATGGCAAGCTGGGGAGCCAAGCTAAGGAAACCCGCAACTATGCCAAGCGTTTAGGTAAGGCTTTGGGCCTACCGGTGGAGTATGTGGATGAACGGTGTACGTCGGTGGCGGCGGAGGCGTTAATTCGGGCTTCGGGCCGATCGCCGTCGGAAAACAAGGGTTTGATCGATCGCAAGGCTGCGGCGCTGATTCTGCAACAGTGGCTCGACGATCGTCGCGCTCATCGCTCCTGATCGATCTCAAATGGGGTTTGTTGTTGTGCGGGATTAACCTGACTGAAGGTCGGAGTAGCTTGGGGGTTCTGTAGGTTTGTCCCTTAGGATAGC
>JAYKJG010000230.1:0-6797 GCA_035286285.1 Prochlorothrix sp. | reverse complement strand
AATCTACTAATCTGAAATGAACCTTTTTTATCTTTAAATTAAGCTATGCTCAGTAATCTAAAAATTAAGAATTTTACAGTTTTTCAAAGTGCGGATCTTCAGTTTTCTAAGCACTTAAACGTGATAGTTGGAGAAAATGGATCGGGAAAAACCCACCTGCTTAAGATTGCTTACTCAGCCCTTGCAACGAGCTGGGAAGGAAGCCGGAAGCCAACCAGCAGCACCCCAACAAAAGCCTTAATGCAAACTCGTCTGGCGGAAAAGCTGATCAATGTTTTTCGACCTGAATCGCTTGGGCGACTAGCTAGGCGCAAGCAAGGGCGTGAGAGATGTGAAATTAAGCTTGTGTTTGTAGACGATCGGTGCAACTTTGAATTTAGCTTTTCTACCAATAGTAAAACTGAAGTACAAACCGAGCAAGTTCCAGAAGCTTGGCTTGAAAATGCACCCGCCTATATTCCCACTCGTGAATTGCTGAGTATTTTCCCGAATTTTGTCTCAGTCTATGAGAGTCACTATCTTGAATTTGAAGAAACCTGGAGAGATACCTGCATTTTGCTAGGCGCTCCTCTACAGCGAGACTCCAAAGAGCAAAAAATACAAAAACTCTTGGTTCCCCTTAGAAAAGCCATGGGTGGCTCAATTGAGTTAGATAAAAATGGGCGCTTTTATTTAAGAAACGATCGCGGTAGATTTGAGATGCCACTTGTTGCAGAAGGTCAGCGGAAGCTAGCAATGCTGGCCCGTTTGATTGCAACGGGAGCCTTAATGGATAATGGTTTTCTGTTTTGGGATGAACCTGAGGCAAATCTCAATCCACGTTTAATCAAAGCAGTGGCTCAGAGTATTGTTAGCCTCAGCAAAACAGGTATTCAAGTCTTTCTGGCTACCCATAGCTTATTTCTACTGCGTGAACTTGAGATAGTCATGGCTGAACAAGATAACGCTGGAATCGATTCCCGGTTCTTTGGTCTACATTTTGTTGGGGATGGTGTTGTGATTGAGCAGGGAGATACGATCGATGATGTTGGAGATATTGCGGCACTTGATGAAGAACTAGCTCAATCCGATCGATTCATTGAGAATGGAGCATCGGTATGACAGACATTCAAGTTGATGGTTTGACCTTTACTTTCCCAGCCTCTTGGAAAGCATGTAGGTATGATGAATGGGCATTTTACCGTAAGCAGTTCTCGAAAATGTGGCCTGGGATTAAGGCTGTTGATCTGATTGCAATTGATGGTCAGGTTGTATGGTTTATTGAAGTCAAAGACTACAGGCAGCAGCCTCGGACAAAAACTATTGATTTAGCTGAAGAAGTGGCCAAGAAAGTCTTCTGTACCTTGGCAGCTATCTTACCCGCCAAAAGTCATGCATCGGACTCTTTAGAAGGAGATTTTGCGAGAAGGATTGCAGCGGGCCACAGCTTGCGTGTTGTTTTGCATCTTCAGCAACCTATGAAACATTCAAAATTGTTCCCCCGTGCGATCGATCCCTCAAAGATACAATTGAAATTAAGACAGATCATCAAACCGATTGATCCCCACCCCAAAGTTGTGGAATCTACCCAAATGCAAGGTCTAGCGTGGACAGTCCGGTGATGAGCAGTTATGTCTAGCCCTAGGTTTGGTGCGGGTGCAATGGAGGAGATTAGTCAGAGTGCCATTGGAGCTTTTTTGGTAGCCCTAAAGTAGTACATATCAACCATACTACGAACTGAACAGGGAAAAGATGCGGCTTTTCGTTAATTTGGGGATGGCAACCCGGACCGTGACCTGATGCTGCACGATCGGGGATCCTTGTTTTCAATTCAGTCCTGTTTTCTGAAGCCCAGCCGCGTGCTTATTCTGACTGCTGACCAATCCCGATCGATCGCCGCCCACGCCGCCCACGCCTACCCCGAAGAATGTTGCGGCCTCCTCCTAGGTACCCGGCATTGCCCCCCAGCCCCCAGCCCAACCCTTCCCCAGAAAATCTGCCGGGAAGTTTGGCCAACTGTTAACGTTTGGACACCGGGAGATGAAGAATTATTGCAGCAAGCTGGGGCTGAAACGGTCCTAGAAGCGGGTGCTGCAAACCGTGCAACGCCCCACGATCGCCGCGATCGGTTCACGATCGATCCCCGTGACCTCCTACACGCACAGCGTTACAGCCGCGATCGCCAATGGGATATCATCGGAATCTACCACTCCCACCCCCATCAACCCGCCCACCCCTCAGAGCGCGATCGGGTTGCCGCTTGGTCTTCGTATTCCTATCTCATCCTTTCCGTTGCCCAAGGCAACACAGTAGACTATCGAAGCTGGATCCTTGATGACCAGCACCAGTTCCAGTCCGAGGCCGTGGTCGTGACCCCAGACCTGTGACCCCAGACCCTGGCACCGCAACACCCGACGCGATCGGGATTCCCTAACAATTGCCATGCTTAACCTCGACACCAGTCAAACCCAACTGAGCCAAGACGAATACGCCCGCTACTCCCGCCACTTAATTTTGCCGGAAGTGGGCCTAGAGGGTCAAAAACGCCTCAAAATGGCCAGCGTTCTCTGTATTGGCACCGGAGGGCTTGGCTCACCGCTGTTGCTGTACCTAGCCGCCGCCGGGATTGGCCGCATCGGCATCGTAGACTTCGACGTAGTGGACCACTCCAACCTTCAGCGCCAAGTCATCCACGGCACCTCCTGGGTTGGCAAACCCAAAATTGAATCCGCCAAAAACCGCATCCACGAGATCAACCCCCACTGCCAGGTAGACCTCTACGAAACCCGTCTCTCCTCCGAGAACGCCTTGGACATTATGCGGCCCTACGATGTTGTGGTGGACGGCACCGACAACTTCCCCACCCGCTACCTCGTCAACGATGCCTGCGTTTTGCTCAACAAGCCCAACGTTTACGGCTCCATCTTCCGTTTTGAAGGCCAAGCCACGGTCTTTAACTACGAGGACGGCCCCAACTACCGCGATTTGTATCCCGAACCGCCGCCACCGGGCATGGTGCCCTCCTGCGCTGAAGGGGGTGTGCTGGGGATCCTGCCGGGAATTATTGGGGTCATCCAGGCCACGGAAACCGTCAAGATTATTCTAGGCAAAGGCCAAACCCTCAGTGGTCGCCTGTTGCTGTACAACGCTCTGGACATGAAGTTCCGGGAGCTAAAGCTGCGGCCCAACCCCGTGCGCCCGGTGATCGAAAAGCTGATCGACTATGAAATGTTCTGTGGCATTCCCCAGGCTAAGGCCGCCGAAGCCGAAGCCAGCAATGCCCTCCCGGAGATGACGGTCCAGGAACTGAAAGCCCTGATCGACAGCGGCGACAAAGATTTTGTGCTGGTGGATGTGCGCAATCCCCATGAGTACGAAATTGCCCAAATCCCCGGCTCGGTTTTGATTCCCCTCCCGGATATCGAAAATGGCAAGGGGGTGACCCAGGTCAAGGAACTGCTCAATGGCAGTAAGCTGATTGCCCACTGTAAGATGGGGGGCCGATCGGCCAAGGCTCTGGCCATCCTCCAGGAGAATGGGATTACGGGCACCAATGTCAAAGGTGGGATCCAAGCCTGGAGCCGCGAAGTTGATCCCGCTGTGCCGGAATACTAACGATCGCAATCCTTCGGATAGGGGTAACCCCTTGGGGTTGCCCCGGCTTTGTGGCCCCCTGCTGCTCCCCCATGGGTCTGTTGTTGAGGCAGGATTCCGGGGTGGCAGACAGGGGGGCACGGGATAGGGCGGGCACGGGATAGGGCGGGCACAGGGGCACCGCCCCTACGGTGTATTGAAGGAAAGGAGCGCTGGGTCTGGCGATTCCCAGAAACGAAAGGCAAAAAAATAACGGGAAACCTCTGGCCCCCCGCAATCCAATCGTTTGTAAAAATGCCAGTTTGACCGAGAACTGAGATAGAAGCACGGCCAGCCGCACCTCTATCCTAAGTTTCGGAAATGTCTAATGTTAAAAATGAGTGCAGGAATACCGTTGACCGGCAGACCGTTCCAGGACAGACTGCGAACCTAGTACGCCAGACCCATGCTACGGGTGGTCTCAGCCCCTAGGTAAACCCGGATGCTGAGGAAGTCTGTGGGGCAAGCGGTTTCGCAACGCTTACAACCAACACAGTCTTCTGTACGCGGTGAAGACGCAATTTGACTCGCCTTGCAACCGTCCCAAGGGACCATTTCAAGAACGTCTAAGGGACACGCCCGGACACACTGAGTGCACCCGATGCAGGTGTCGTAAATCTTAACCTTATGAGACATTGATTAATCGCTCCAAGTGACGATTAGCACAGCTTTCAGTCTACCCTAGGGGTCAACCCGCGCAAGGACTGTAATTCAAAAGTTTAAGGATTGTAATATTACATGTCATTTCCGGGAAATTCTCGGTCAGGTCAACTCTGATGGTTTAGGGCCTGTTTTAGCCCGATCGAGGACAATCCCCCCGTGTTCCAGCCCATTTACCGCTGCGGCGATCGTCCCTACCCCCCCCAGGATCTAGTACGCTTCTACTGTGGGATACCCAGGCGCATTTTCCAGGGGATCTAATGATAGGATTGCCACAGAAAGCAAGTAAAAAGTGACTAAACGTAGGGAAGAAAATCCATGCAAGAATTTGATAAGTCGATATCCTTTGATGGTCGGGATATTCGGCTCAGAACTGGCCTACTCGCTCCACAGGCCGGAGGTTGTGTCCTCATTCAATCGGGAGAAACCGCAGTCCTGGTCACTGCGACCATGGGGGTAGGCCGGGAAGGAATCGACTTTTTACCCCTGTTGGTGGATTACGAAGAGCGGATGTATGCCGGGGGTCGCATTCCGGGAGGGTTTCTGCGGCGGGAGGGCCGCCCCCCTGAGAAGGCGATTTTGACGGGACGGCTGATCGATCGGCCCATGCGCCCCCTCTTCCCCCAGTGGCTGCGGGACGATATCCAGATTGTCGCCACCACCCTGTCCATGGACGAGCGGGTCCCCCCCGATGTGCTGGCCGTGACCGGGGCTTCCTTTGCCACGCTGTTGGCTCGGATTCCCTTTTATGGCCCCATGGCAGCGGTGCGCGTGGGCCTGGTTGGAGATGACTTTATCATTAATCCGACCTATGCCGAAATCGAGTCGGGTGACTTGGATCTGGTTGTGGCGGGATCCAGCGATGGCGTGATTATGGTGGAAGCCGGGGCCAATGAGCTACCGGAGCAAGATGTGATTGAGGCGATCGAGTTCGGTTACGAAGCCGTACAGGATTTAATCAAGGCCCAAAACCAACTGTTGGCCGAGTTGGGCATTGAGCGGGTGGTCGCAGAGCCGCCGGAGACCGATCCCACCGTGGCTCAGTTCATTGAGGAAAAATGCACGGAGTCCATTCAGGCGATCCTCAAGCAGCACGATCTCGATAAAGCGAGCCGCGATCAGGCGCTGGATGTCGTTAAGGACAGTCTGGCTGAAGATATTGCAGCCCTAACCGAAGATAACCCGGTTCAGGTGCAAATTGCAGCGGATAGCAAGCTCCTTGGCAACACCTTTAAGGGCTTGACCAAAACCTTGATGCGATCGCAGATTATCACCGAAGGGGTGCGGGTTGATGGTCGCAAACTGGACGAAGTACGCCCCATTTCCTGCCATGTGGGTATTTTGCCCAAGCGGGTCCATGGCTGTGGCCTCTTCCAACGGGGGCTAACCCAGGTCATGTCGATCGTCACCCTTGGCACTCCCGGTGATGCCCAGGAACTGGACGACCTCCACCCCGACGGCCAAAAGCGCTACCTCCACCACTACAACATGCCCCCCTACTCCGTGGCGGAGACCAAACCCATGCGCTCCCCCGGTCGTCGCGAAATTGGCCACGGTGCCTTGGCGGAGCGGGCGATCGTCCCCGTGCTACCGGACCAACAAGCCTTCCCCTATGTGATTCGGGTGGTTTCCGAAGTTCTCTCCTCCAACGGCTCCACCTCCATGGGTTCCGTCTGTGGCTCGACCCTGGCCCTCATGGATGCCGGTGTTCCCCTGCGCAAGCCCGTTAGCGGAGCCGCCATGGGCCTGATCCGTGAAGGGGAAGAGGTGCGAATTCTCACCGATATCCAGGGCATTGAAGACTTTTTGGGCGATATGGACTTCAAGGTGGCCGGGACCGACAGCGGCATTACCGCCCTGCAAATGGATATGAAGATCACGGGTCTTGCCCTGTCTGTGATCGCCGATGCCATTAAGCAGGCCCGCCCTGCCCGCCTCCATATCCTGGAAAAAATGCTGGCCACCCTGCCCCAGCCCCGCACCGAATTGTCGCCCTATGCGCCCCGCCTGATCAGCTTCCGCATTGATCCGGACCTGATTGGCATGGTGATTGGACCGGGCGGCAAGACGATTAAGGGCATTACGGAGCAAACCGGGGCCAAGGTGGACATTGAGGATGATGGCATGGTGACCATTTCTTCGATGGATCCGGCCAAGGCCAAGCGTGCCCAGATGATGATTGAGGGTATTACCAAGAAGCTCAATGCGGGGGATGTTTACCTCGGTCGGGTGACGCGGATTATTCCGATCGGAGCCTTTGTCGAGTTTCTTCCCGGTAAGGAAGGCATGATCCACATCTCCCAATTGGCTGACTACCGGGTGGGCAAGGTGGAGGATGAGGTTGCCGTGGGCGATCAAGTGGTTGTTAAGGTCCGCGAAATTGACAACAAGGGCCGGATTAACCTCACCCGCCTAGGCATCCACCCCGATGAAGCGGCGGCAGTGCGGGCTGCGGCGGCGGTCCAGTAGGGGTTCTGCGGTCCCCACCGACCTCAGCGACGGGCCATCCCCAGGGGTGGCCCTGT
>JAYKJG010000229.1:0-4358 GCA_035286285.1 Prochlorothrix sp. | reverse complement strand
AGTTTGAGTAGGGGTGAAAGAACAGGATTGCAACGGGGCTAGGGGAGACGGGAAGGAGCAACCTCATCAACGGCTTAATGACTTAAGGGTTGGGAGATCTGCTCTAACCTGGATCGGTTTTGGGCAGGGTCTGGGGTGGATGAGTTGGGATTCTGCCCAAGGTCTCTCTAGCTAAAACACTTACTTAAGGTCTGGCTCAGCGATTACTCAACTGGCGCGTGCGGTCATAAACTGGAATGCAACGGACCCTAAGCCTCGATCGGCAGTTGGGATAAAGGACGGGATGGAAATGCTAAAGCTATAGAACTTAGGGGAGCAGCAAAAAAACAATCTGGACCGATCGGCCTTGAAGTCAGGTGGCTGCACCTGGGGTTAGTATGGCCTAGGCTAGGATTCTGAAAACCTAGGGTTGAGGGGGATCGAATTGCACTTTCCCGCTGCGACTCAGGAACCATTCTCCTGCTCAGGCTGTACTGGCAAGATGGACTTGAAAATAAACTGTTTTATCTGGATTGCCCTAACACTAGCAAAATAAACCTTAGGGTTTTGTAATGATTGCTACTCCCCTTCCAGGGGATAGGGCAATGGCTCCATGGCAGTCAGACCTAGACCAGACCGGAGTCAGCACTTCACCCCCTGTGTCGCTTCCTTAATTTTTTCAGATCAATCCCGATGGCTTAGCCCAAAATTCGGAATGATGTTGGGATGGAAATTTGCCCAAACGGCTCCGATCCGGTCACCCAAGGCCAGGGGCGATCGTCCGCACTTTTATTTTTGGCTTGCCCTTGACTGGTGCTGGGTTTGTCCTGGGTTCGTCCGGAGGTTTGGTGAGGGTGCTGGCTAAACCGGCTAGCCAAACTGGCAAGTCTTGGGCTGTCAGGGTGAGGTTTTCAGCGGATGAGTTTTTTGGGAATGACTAGAATAGTAAGAGAAGGGTCATTCAGCAGCCCCGATCGGTTCCCTCGTCACATTCGACGGTTCCAACCCACCCTGACTTTACCCCTCTATGAGGTGTACCCCTACAATCTCACTTTAGGTTACTGTCACATGCTTCAAGACGCTGCTACAATCCGGCACTACCAAAAGCTCACTGATGCCATGGGAACCCTGTGGGAGCGGGGCTACCGCTTTGATGATTTGCGGTTGTATTTGGATGGCTACCTGGCAGCCCTCCGAACGACAAACCATATTGAAGCGTACCAAGTCCACCGCTTAGAAGAGGAATCCGTGCGGTACCTATACGATCCGTCTAATTTTGAACTGGTTCCGCCCCAAACTGAGCCAGACTACTATTAACCGATTCCGTTGAGGTTCTCAGCCCCAGGCGCTCAATCGCCCTAGCCCCTTGGCTGTGGGTTCTGTGCAAATTTTTTTTACACCAAACTTTACCCAATCACTGCTCTGGTTTTCTGCAAATTTTGGCCCATTTCCGGTTTATTAACCCTAACGCCACTGAATGGGCATGATCAATCCCGACGATAAATCTGCACGACGACCTTGCACCATAGCCTTGTATCACAACTGATTTCTCATCAACCTAACGGGGACGGCCTAGCTGTCCCTATTTTTATGGGTCTGGGTGGCGATGGGGGTGTGAGGTGCGGGAGGGGTTTAGGTGTGGGGGGGAGGTGGGGTGATGTTGGGAGGTTGTAGGGCTGGGGTGACGGGCTGCGGTTGCCTGGGGTTTAGGCGATGCCGAGGTGGCTGAGGATGTGTTGGGTGGATTCCACAAGGCGCTGATCCCGCGATCGCAGGTCTGGTTCAAAGGCTTGGCCGCTGATGTGCTGAATGGCTTCGATGTAGCGCACGGCGATCGCCGTTTGTTGCTCTGGGCTGAGCAGTCCTGTTTCAGGATCGAAGGCCATGCCCCGGACAAATTCCTTGGAGTAGGAGCGCGGGTTGCCCTGTTCGTCCTGTTCAATGGCTCCGGTGGCTGGATCCAAGCGCCAGCGGCGGGTGGAGTCGAGGGTGAAAACCTCATCCATGACCACGATTTCGCCGCGATGGTTGCGGCCATGTTCGAGTTTGGTGTCTACGGGAATGAGACCTTTGGGCCGATCGTGGGCTAGGAGCAAGCCAAAGGCGAGGATGGAGCTATTGCGGATTTGGGTGTAGTCGGCGGGGGTACAAATGCCGTGGTCAAAGAGATATTGGGGCGCAACGGAGCGATCGTGTTGGTCCTTCGTGGAGGGGGTGTCCATGAGGTAGGGCAGGGGACCGTTGGCGGTGAGGTTTTCCGGCAGCAGATGGCCACAAAATTCCCGCTCCCCCGCTAGCCAGTGTTGATAGAGGGAGGTGGAGGTGGTGCTTTGGGCCATATACAGGCGCAGGACGTTCTCGAAGGCGATCGGGGCTAGATTTTCTGCTGCAATCACCGTTGCCGTGGGCCGCAGGCCCGGAACCTCAAACTGGGAACTGCCCAAAACCGGCTTCACTAAGGCCAGCATTAAGTGATGGTTGAGGGCGAGAACTTGGTCCTTAAAGGGAATATAGCCCCGGTGCTGGTCGTGGGTGGACACTCGATTAGTGCGATACATCAGGCGCAGGGGCACGCCGTCGGCGGTGCGTAGGGCTTCCCCATAAACGCAGTCAGAAACCTTGCCGTGGTAGATGGCGCACCCTTTGAGGGCGGGGAGTTCACCGTCGGCGATGAGTTGGTCAAGGGAGCGGCCTTCTGCGACGGTGGTGCCGTGGGTGCGAATGAGGTCGGTAATAGCGGCGCGATCGAGCAAAGACATGGGCAGGTCGGGGGGCCGAAGCGTGAGGTGTGAAAGAGGGAGCCGAAGGCAGTCTAGGGCAGGGTTGGTGTTGCTGCAAGATCGGGGGTTGGGGGATCTGGGGCGAGATCCAGAGCCTGTAACCAATCTAGAACCCAGGCATTGACCCGATCGGGGCACTCATCCTGCAAACAGTGGCCGCCCCCCTCAACGGTGATGAATTGAATGCGGGGATTTAAGGCGGCACAGGCGGGACCGAGGAAGGGGGGCACTAGGCGATCGTTCTGGCCCCAAAGCAGCAAAATGGGCACCTGAAGCTGGGGAATCACCTGCTTTGCCCGTGAGGCAGCGGGAAGGTGGCCCATCCCCCGTGTCATGAAGCGGAGGGCTTGGGCGGCATGGCGATCGTGGGCGGGATCCCGGACGATCGATCGCAGTTCCTCATCCACCGCCGTTGGATCGCCGTAGGCACTGGCCAAGGCGGGGTAGAGGACTTGGGGCGATCGGGCGAGGGCGAGAATGGGGTTAATCAACCAAGGGCCGGTCACCGCCCACTGAATGCCCTGGGCGATGGGTTGGCTCCAGCGTTGTAATTTCTGGCTGAGGCGATCGAGGCGGGGGGGCAAGCTGGGCACGGCCACCGAACTGTCGGGCAAATTAATCCAGACCAAGCCCCGTACCCATTGGGGCTGCTGATGGGCCACCGTCATTGCCACAACGGAACCGAGGGAGTTCCCCACCAAAACACTGGGTTGCCCCACCAGGTCTCGACAAAAATCCGTCACCAACTCCGCCCAAAACCCCGGACTGTAGGGCGCTGCTGCCTTCTGGGAAGCCCCAAAGCCCAGTAAATCCAGGGCATAAACCGGCCTAGACTGGCCCCAAACGCCTAAATTGTGCCGCCAGTGGCGACCCGATGCCCCAAACCCATGGAGACAGATCAGGGGAGGGGGGGCGGCTGTGGGGTTGGGCGTGGGATCCGCTGGGGTGGGGGCTGTGGGCTGGGCCGGAATGGCTGCATGGTAGCGGATCTGCCAGCCCCGCCAAAACCAATCTCGAACCAGATGGCGAACGGGGAACGGGGTAGGGGGAACACGATCGGACTTCACGGCAAACAACCTTCACAGCAAAGGACGGTAGGACTCAATCCCCCAAGGGCGATCGCCCGGTGGCGAAGACTGATGGCCCAGTTAGCCCATCCTACAGGGTGCATTTCACTTTGGAGCAGCCCAGCCCCTAACCTGGCTCACAAGGCTCGTAGTACGGACTTTAGTCCGTCCCTTGGCAAAAATGAAATGCACCCATCCTACAAGAGTGCTGCTAACGCGATGGGCGATCGTTCCCCAACCCCTGACCCTTAATCCCTCTCTCCCTTTGACTGCCGCTCAGGGACCGTACTACGAACTTTTTTGGCGAAGATACGGACTAAAGTCCGTACTACGGGTTTTTTGAGCTTTTTTTGGCGAAGATACGGACTAAAGTCCGTACTACGGGTTTTTTGCGAAAATACGGACTAATACCAAATCCGTTGAGCCTGAAACAGAATAAACGGGTAGGGGTCGTGCCCCTGTGCCGACCCTCGACCAGCCAAATGCAGGGGCAACCACGGGGGGATTGCCCCTACCAAAACGAATCGAGATT
>JAYKJG010000228.1:0-20329 GCA_035286285.1 Prochlorothrix sp. | reverse complement strand
TCTACACCCCAAGGCAAACCGGTACAATGGATGAGTTCCCGCATCTTTCTTGCTCCCGCCATGACTGCGCCTTTCCCCGCCCCTGAGGTTTATGACGATAACTGGTTCGATCGTCTCTTTATCTGGCTCTTTAGCCGCAAAATTGCCACAGCCCTCGGCACTCGCATCCCCCAGGCGGGCTATGACGGTTTTGTAGAACTCTCCAAGCAAATGATGCAGGGACGGAGCGCCCAGGAGCAACAGGCCGTGGTGGCGGTTGTGCTGCGATCGTTGGTGCCAGCGCCGATTTTATGGCTGATTCGGACCCTGTTTAGCCCCACCCGCTTGGTCTGTGAACTCAATGCTTGGTTTGCGACCCTGCTGTTTGAATGGCTGGTGGGTCCCTGCGAGGTGCGATCGGTCGAGGTGACCCAAGCTGATGGCACGGTGACCACCCAGCGCAGTGGAGTCCATATCCAAAAGTGCCGTTATCTCGATCAAAGCCGTTGCGTCGGCCTGTGCGTCAATCTTTGCAAACAGCCCACCCAAGCCTTTTTCACAGAGGATTTTGGCATTCCCCTCAGCATGACTCCCAATTTTGAGGATTTTAGCTGCGAGATGGTCTTTGGCCAAGCGCCCGCTGCCTTGGAAACAGAACCCTCCTATGAACAGGCGTGTTTGGTGAATCAGTGCCCGATCGCCCAAGCCAGCCCCAAGCCTTGCCCCCAAGTGCGAAGCTGAACTTCAGGCCAACCAAGGCCGATCGAGCACGTCGATCAACTTAGCGCTGCTTAGCGCTGCTCAATCACTCTAAAAACGGGGTTATAGCCCAATTCCACGCTAATCGCCGTCATTTCGCCCTGCGGACAACTCTGGAGACCAAACCGACAACCCAGGGGTTCCGGCGACACCACATAATCCACCTGACCATCCTTATCTACATCGCGGAAACTGAGACCGCCTTGGTTGGCCCCAACCCCCATCCCCAAAATCACATCGGGACTAGAGCAGCGCACGGGGGTATAGACCACGTAGTTAGGCTGGTTGGGGGCCAGGGTTTTGGTAAAGCAGATGTCGTACTGGCGGAAGGGGTTGTAGTGCTTGAGGAAGTCGTGGGTGGTGACCACCAGGATCAGGCCGCCCACGCCTAGGAAGATATAGCGTTTGCGGAGGATTTTGCGCCAGGTACGTTCCGGCACGAGGTGAGTAATGGTTTGGAAGCCCGCAGAAAAGCCGTTGGTGTCGCTAGAGGAGGATTGGGGCGGGTCAGCGCTGGATTTGGGGGCTGGTTGGCTGGATTTGCGACCAAACGCCACGGTACTTTCCCCCGGATCGAAGGCCAGGGCAGCGGGACTCCTTGGGGCGGATTCTTGGGAGTTGGGCTGGATTGACTTGCGACCAAACGCGATGGTCCTTTCCTCCGGATCGAAGGCCATAGGATCGCGGTAGGGCTGCTCTACCCGCCTGGGCTGCTCTTCATAGAAGGAGGTGAGGATTTGGAGCAGTTCTTGGGCGATCGGCTCGTAGGCTTCGGGCTTAGTGAGGGCTTGGACAATTTCCCGCAGGGTAGCTTCTATGGCCCCCAGGTGCGGAAACTGGAGAGAGGCTTGATCAAGCAATTCAACCCAGGAGCAAGCCGCTAGGCGATCGGGATCGCTCTCCCAGGTATTCTGGCAGGCACACAGCAGCAGTTTTTTCAGTCGCTCACGATTGGCGCTGTGGTCCAGGACGTAGAGGGTGCGCTGATAGATGCTGTTGGTCGAGTTGTTGGGGGTGGAAGCCTTGGCGGCCATCCAGGCGGTTTCTGCCTTTTCCCCCGAATGTTTTTGGGACAGGCGTGCTTTGGACTTAGCGGGGGCCGCTTGCTGGGCCGCTGGGGCCTCCCCCGTTTGACTGGCATCTTCTTCCTCGGATTCCCCATAGAGGGGTTCCAGTGCTTCCAAAATGCGATCGCCGACCTTGGCATAGATCACCGGTTTGGTCACCGAGTCTACCAACTCTTCCAGCAGCAACTCCAGTTCTATAAAGGTGGGGGACTGGCTCAGGGCCGTCTGAACCAATTCCCGCATCGTAATACTTTGGAGGACGATGGGATCGTCTTCCCAGGTATCGTAGCAGGCGTAGATCAAGAGCTTTTTGATGCGCTCATGCTGACCATCTTGCTCCAGTGTTTGTACAACGTGGCCGAGGGTGACCATAGGCATCAACCAGCAGTAAAAGGCAAGGCAGGGTCTTCCGGCGCGGACAGGGGGCAAGATGGGAGGCCGGAGACTAAAGAGGTAGACCGTTACAGGGTACAGCTTTAGGGTACAACTGCTAACCCAAATTTTCAGGGAGGAATAACCTGCGCGATCGCAGATTTTCCGAACCTCACCTCTTTTTGGGCCTGTCACTAACATCGCAAGGAGACGGTGAGGCGAAGCGAGGGGGGTCTATCCCACTTGAGACGGGCTAGGGGCTTATCCCACCCAAAAGGGGATGGTGGGATAGCCGGACCGGCTGTCTAGGGGCGAAAGTGGGATACACCCAAGGGAGGTACAGTGCAGCGTCTGCACTGGGGTTCAATGTAATACGCCTCTAACATAGCGCTTCCATTCCCCTTGGGACAAGCCAGAAAACACGGAGAAAACAACAAAGTGGCGTAGGGGTTATTCCGCAATGCCCGATTGACGATCGATCCCACCCCGATCGCCGCTTCACTCTACCCCGATCGCTCCTCAGTCCCACTTGAATCCCACCCCGATCGTGCGATCGATCGCAACGCATCGGGAGCAACCCCCTTTGGCAGAATCGTGGGAGGGGATGCGACCCCGTAGCTCCTGTCTTATACCCAATCCGTTGAGCCTGAAACAGAATAAACGGGTAGGGGTAGGGGTCGTGCCCCTGTGCCGACCCTCTGACCGCCAAATACAGGGGCAACCACGGGGGGATTGCCCCTACCAAAACGAATCGAGATTAGTCGGATTTGGTATTAAAACCAAAACCGGGTTAACCACAGGGGTTTGCCCCAACCCCATCGGTTCGCTTGTCAATGGCGTGAGTTTTACGCCGAGTTACTGACCCAGGCGAATCCAGTCCCCTTCGACCCTGGCGATCGCCCCCCCTGGGAAGGGATCGGTTTGGCTTTTGGGGGGGGCTGCGATGAGGGCGACCAGTTTTTCGATGTGGGCAAAGGTGGGGGACTGGGGCAAGTGGTCTTGGAGAAATTGGCGAAGGACACGCCGTTGCAGCGCGATCGCGGCGGTTTGCAGGGGGGGGCGATGGAGGGCGGTGCCGTGCTGGACCTGTTGGCGCAGATGGGTGGCTTGGGCTTCTAGATAGGCAAGATCGTCTTGGAGGAGTTCGGCGGTTTGGGCGAGGTGGTGGTCTACTTGGGCATTGAAGTGGCGCAGTTGGGGCAACAGATCGAGGCGGATGCGGTTGCGGGAGTAGCGGCGATCGGCGTTGGTGGAGTCGTTCCAGATCGGGAGTTGGTGGTCTTGGCAAAATTGCCCGGTTTCCGATCGCAGCCAATTCAACAAAGGCCGTACCAGGGCGATATTGGGCGCAAGGGGCCGCTGCCAGGTCAAAGCAGCCAGTCCATCGGTCCCACTACCGCGCATCAGGTTATACAGCAGGGTTTCGGCCCGATCGCTGGCAGTATGGCCCGTGACCACGGCACTGTATCCCTGGGTTTGGGCAACCTCTGCCAAAACCCCATAGCGCCAAGTGCGGGCGGCGGCTTCGCTGGGGGGTGGTGTTGCGGCGGTCCTGATCTGACAGGGCAATCCCCACTGCTGGGCTAAGGTTTGGACATGGGCGGCGTTGGCGGAGGAGTCCTGCCGCCAGCGGTGATCACAGTGGAGAATTGCCAGTTTCCAACCCCATTTTGGCTGTAAATCCCAAAACAGGCGAGCCAGACAGAGGGAATCTTGTCCGCCGGAGACCGCCAAGAGAATGGCTTGGTGGGGCGAGAGGAGTTGGCGCGATCGTAGGGTTTGGTGCAGCCGATCGTGGTAAGCAGTCCAGACCATCGGTCTTAAAGGTTGCAGGTTGCAGGTTGCAGATTCAGGGGCCAAGGCTAGGGGCTGTCATCCTTTAGTCCTAGAATGCCTTGAGTGCCAGGATTACAGCCCCTAGCCGATAAAACTGGAGCGGGCGTGTAACGCTGATACCCCAAGGTTTCTACGGTTAATTTCTACGGTTAATTTCTACGGTGAATTAATGACACGCCCTAGGGTTGGTGGGTGCCGACTAGGGAACCATCGGGGGCATAGAGTTCTAGGGCAATGCCCGTGAGGTTACTGAGGGTTTCCAGTTCTCCCTCTAGTTCCTGAATTTGATCCAGGGCCGAGGCCCGACTTTGGGCATCTCCCACGACCCCGGACGTGAGGACAGTGCGCTCATAGTCTAGGGTGAGTTGCACGGCCAGGAGTTCTGAACTGACATTGAAGTAACAAACGACGGGATTACCCGCACAGAGGCTATTGAGGGTTTGATTGGCGATGTCCAGGGCTTCCACGCTGCGAAATTGCTGCTGGGCTTGCTCTAGGGCGGTTTGGTAGCGGGGGACAAGGGTTTGGGCCTCTGAGTAGTAGGGACTGCCTACGGGCACTTGCTGGGCACTGGTGAGGGCCGCTTGCCAGCGATCGCTAGCCACTTTCCAGCGATTTTCTCCCGCTGCGGCTTCTGCCTCCTGGGCTTTGTCCAAGGCTTGCCGATAGAGATCTAGGGCTAACTGGGCACGGTGTTCCGCCGTATAGACGGTATTTAGCTCATTTTGGTAGGTGGAAATCCGCTTTTGGGCAGATTCATAGGCCGTAGTGCCCTCTGGGACTTGCTCCAGGGTTTCCAGGGCCACTGTCCAGTTTTCCTGGGCGGATTGCCAGGACTCGACGGATTCGTCTTCCGCCTGGTGTAAGCGGGCGAGGGCGGCGGCTTGTTCTGCATCCTTCAAAATTTGCTGTGCTCGCTGCTCCCGCTGCAATTCATAGTTAATATCCCGCAAATAGCGCTCGTACTGGGTCAGCTTCCGCTGGGCGAGGTCGTAGGTGGAGTTTTCAGGGCTGATTTGGCTGAGTTGTTCGATCGCCTGGGTCCACAGGCTTTGGGCCGACTCCCAGGTTTCTACGGGGTGGGGGGGCGCTTTGGTTTGGGTGACGGCTTGCACGGCTAACTCAAAGGCTTGGCTAATGGGGGCAAAATCCTCTAAATACTGGCCATATTGGTCTTTAAGGGTCTGGGCTTCTTCCCAAACCGAAGCCCAACGGGGAACATCGTCCAAATGCTCCTGTGCTTCCTTGAGTTGGGTCTCAATGGTCTGGAGGTCTTCCCAGTCTTCCGCCTCCAAAATCTGGGCGGTTGCCGATCGGCCCAACTGTTTGCCCTCCAGCAGTGGCTGACAGGGGCGCAGCAAACAGGGCTGTAACATCACCACAAACCCCGCCACAAAGGCTGAGCTACATAAGCCCAGGCCCAGGAGCCAAACCCACAGCGGAACCCGCCAAAATCGGGATTTAGGGGGAGGTGGGGGCAGATGAGCGGAATTGAAGGGATCGGCGAAGGTTGTGGGGGCGGTGGGGGCGGCAAAGGCGGACTCCGGCGGGCTGCTGGGGCGGCGATCGAAGGGCCTTTGGAGCAAGCACTGCTGACCGGCATAGGGCTTTTGTTCCCCCATAAACCGCACGTAGAGGTTGACCAACAGGCGATCGTCGCTGGGCACGGCCTCCGCCAAAATCGGATCCCGCAGTCCCGGCTCTAACCTCTGCATCACACGGGTAAGCTGGCTCAAAATTGCCTTGGCATCGACCCGTAGCGCTGCATTATGTTCCGCCAAGACCAACAGCCGCTTCTCTCGCACCGCACAGCGGATCTGGAGGGGAATGGGTTCGGGGCGATGGCGCTGCCATTGACGTTGGAGATAGGTCTCTAGGGCACGACAGGAAGGGGAAAGGGTCTCGGTAGTCATGGGGTCACGGTCCTGGAGCGGGATGGAGATCGGAATAACACAGCAACTGAAGCCGGATGATGCGGCGTTGTGCAGTGTTGTAGCACGATCGGGCCGTTTGGCCAACACTCAAACCGCTTTCTTGATCGACCGCACCCCCACCGTATTTTTCAGGCGACCGATTCCTTCAATTTCCACCTCCACCGTATCCCCCACCTGCACCGGACCAATTCCGGCGGGAGTCCCCGTCAACACGACATCGCCGGGGATCAGGGTCATGATGTGGCTGATGTAGGACAGAAGGGTTTCGGGGGCAAAGACCATTTGATCGATCGTGGCAGACTGGACCGGCTCCTCCCCGCCATTGACAAAGGTCTGTAACGTGGCCCCTGGGCTAATTTCCCGGACGATCCACGGCCCCAGGGGGCAAAAGCTATCAAATCCCTTGGCGCGGGACCAGGTTACATCCGATCGCTGCAAATCCCGTGCCGTGACATCGTTGGCGATCGTGTAGCCCCAAATTTTGGTCCGGGCTTCCTCCGGCGTGCAGCAACAGCAGCGATCGCCCACCACCACCGCCAGTTCCCCTTCATAGTCCACCCGCTGGGATTGGGGGGGGTAAAAAATCGTGTCCCCATCGGCCACGATCGTGGTCGGTGGCTTTAAAAACAGCAGCGGTTCCTGGGGCACAGTTCCCCCCATTTCCGCCGCATGTTTGGCATAGTTTTTGCCAATGGCCACAATCTTAGAGGGCGCACAGGGAGCCAGCAGTTGATATTCCTCCGGTTGTAGCCGCTGCTCCGTTGGCTGACCCTGGAGCCAAGGGGGCGCATCTAAAATTTGCACCTCCCGACTGAGGTGAAGATGACCATAGTAAACCCGTCCGTCAGGGGTCTGAACTCGGGCATATCGTTTAGCCATGCAGATCCTTAAAAAATATGCAGCCAGATTGGTATATGATTGTAAATCCCTGCTTCAACTCTAGTCTGTCGCGCACCCTTGTCTGTTACCTCGGTAACCGGAGGCGGCGCAGGTTGGGGGGGTGAGGAAGGCTCCAGGGCCAAACTCCACCGCTCCTAAACCCCCAGATTTGAGTCAGGGTGTTGGCCGATCGAGGCTGATCAGGCACCCCCTGTCAGCACACTCAGCGTCAACCTCCCCATCTAGAAGCCGTAAGCTTCAGGCCAGGAAGTTGGGAAATCTGGCGGTTGCCCCAGGGATCATCCCCAAGGCACGGGTCCAGACAAGCTGGCCTCTTATGTCCATAGGGATTCACAGAATTATGAAGGATTTTGTCTACGAGACCATGTACATTCTGCGGCCTGACATCAGCGATGATCAGGTCAACCAAGCAATCCTGAAGTATCAAAAAATACTAAAGGAAAATGGCGCTGAAATGCTGGAGACCCAGCACCGGGGCAAGCGTCGCCTTGCCTACCCCATCAAGAAGCACCGGGAAGGGGTTTACGTCCAGATGAACTACCGCAGTCCGGGCGGGGCGATCGCCGTCATGGAACGCATGATGCGCATTAGCGAAGAGGTCATTCGCTTCCTGACGGTGAAGCAAGATGTGGCGGTGAATGTGCCCCTCAGCGCCGATAGCTAACGGGAAAGGATGCCCCAAGCCCCCAGACACTGGGGGACAGCAACCATCAAGGGAACCCCTCCGGGGGCAACCCAGCCTAAATCCAGGGGGTACCGTAGAGTAGCCCCTTTTTTATTGGGTGCATTTCACTTGGGAGCAACCCAGACTCTAACCTGGCTCAAACGGCTCGTAGTGCGGACTTTAGTCCGCCGTGAACTCTGAATACTTTTACTCCCCTCTCCCCTGGGAGAGGGGTTGGGGGTGAGGGATCTTCAGCAGCGATCCGACGTGAACTCTGAATACCCTTGCTCCCCATTTCCCCTGAGAGAAGGGTTGGGGGTGAGGGGTCTTCAGCCCAAAGGGGATCACTATAGCTTGATTGTTACAGAATCGGGAGAAATTCGATGGGACGGTTAGCATTACTGAGCGTGTCGGATAAAACGGGCATTGTGGACTTGGCCCGCACCTTAGTGACAGAATTTGAGTTCAAAATTGTCAGCAGCGGCGGAACCGCAAAAACGCTCTTAGAGGCCGGGATTCCAGTCACTAAGGTCTCTGACTACACGGGATCGCCGGAAATCTTGGGCGGACGGGTTAAAACCCTGCATCCTCGGATCCATGGGGGCATTTTGGCCCGTCCTGACTTGGAGGGCGATCGCGCTGATCTAGAAGCCAACGAGATGGCGGCGATCGACCTGGTTTGCGTCAACCTCTATCCCTTTGAACAAACCGTGGCCAAGGCGGGGGTCACCCTCGCGGATGCGATCGAAAATATTGACATCGGTGGCCCCACCATGATCCGAGCAGCGGCTAAAAACCATGCCTATCTGACGGTTTTGTGCAACCCCAGCCAGTACGGTGACTATCTCCAAGCCCTGCGAGATCACCAAGGCACGGTGCCGCCGGAATTGCGCCAAAGCTTTGCCCTGGCGGCATTCCAGCACACAGCGGCCTACGATCGGGCCATCGTCACCTACCTCAGCGATGCCTTTAATCCTGCTACGGAAGCCGACAGCCTGCCCCACACCTGGACCCTCACGGGCCAGCGCCTCCAAAGCCTCCGCTACGGCGAAAACCCCCACCAAGGTGCAGCCTGGTACCAAACCGGCGCAACCCCCACGGGCTGGGCAGCGGCGGAGCAACTGCAAGGCAAGGAGCTAAGCTACAACAATTTGGTGGATTTGGAAGCAGCGCGGCGGATTATTGCTGAATTTGCGGCCCCCGGTCATGCTCCAGCAGTGGCGATCTTGAAGCACAACAACCCCTGTGGCGTGGCGATCGGGAACTCCCTGCTGGAAGCCTACCAAAATGCCTTTGCTGCCGACTCTGTTTCCGCCTTTGGCGGCATTGTCGCCCTCAACCAGCCCCTTGATGTCCCCACGGCCACCGCCCTCACCGAGCCGTTTTTGGAATGCATTGTCGCCCCCGGTTGCGACCCCGCAGCAGCGGAGATTCTGCAAAAAAAATCCAAGGTGCGGGTGCTGATTCTGCCGGACCTGACCACGGGGCCGCTGGACCTGCCCAAACCGATCGCCGGGGGCTTTTTGATCCAAACCGCCGACCGCCAGATTGAGTTGCCGGAGCAGTGGCAAGTGGTGACCCAAAAGCAGCCCACCGCCGCCCAAACCGAAGAGTTGCTCTTTGCGTGGAAAGTGGTTAAGCATGTCAAGTCCAACGCGATCGTGGTCAGCCGCGATCGGGCCACCGTGGGCGTGGGCGCGGGGCAGATGAATCGGGTCGGGGCCGTCAAAATTGCCCTAGAGCAGGCGGGGGAGAAAACCCAAGGGGCCGTCCTGTCTAGCGATGCCTTTTTCCCCTTTGATGACTCGGTGCGCGAGGCGGCGGCAGCGGGCATTGCGGCGGTGATTCAACCGGGGGGCAGTATTCGCGACCAGGACTCGATCGCCGCTGCCGATGAGTTGGGCCTGGTCATGGTCTTGACGGGCGTGCGCCACTTTTTGCACTAGCGTTGCCAGGGGGTCACACCGGGGGCTAGCCCCTGGGACTGGGGTGATTCCCTGCCAGGGGACACCCTCACAACTGGATCAGCAGAACCGCCCCCATCCTGAACGGCCCCGCCCCCCCCTGTAGAAGTTGGGGAAGCCTGTGAACCCCAGCAATTGGGCCTCGCCTTGCCCTGGGCCAAGTCAACCCAGCCAAGGCGACCCGATCTCGGCCCACAGGGAAAACCGCTGGAAACGGGAGTGCACCAGTTGTGACCCAGGAATTTCACCTTCTCGTAACCCCTCTTAACCCTGATCAATACCCCGATCAGTACCTAATTCGTACAGAACAGGTGGCCCAAGGTGTGCCCCTGGCTGAGGAGCAGGTTTATTGGCCCCTGGGAGAGTGGTTAGCACAGGCCAAGCAAGTTTTAGAAAATCCCCTCGTTGAAGCGCTTCAGAGCCAAAATCAGCTTGGCCTAGAGCGATCGACCACGGAAGACGGCGCAGAACCGGCCCTCACCGATCTGCCCAATTTAGTTGCCCTTGGCAAAACCCTCTACGATGCCCTGTTCCAGGGATCACTGCGCCACAGTTGGAGCATTGCCCAAGGGATTGCCCAGCATCGGGGCGAGGTGTTGCGCTTGCGGCTGGGCCTCAAGGGCGATCGCCTCAACCAAGTGCCCTGGGAAATTCTCCACGACGGCAGCCGCATCCTCGCCACGGGCAAGGACATTATCTTTTCCCGCTATCAGCCCCTGCTCTCGTCCCTGTCTACCCCCTGGTCCTTCACCGGCATTGCCCCCGCCCCCATGCCCACCCCCACCGCCAACGTGCTGCGGGTGTTGATGGTGCTGTCGGGGCCAAGCGATCAGGCCAATTTGGCCCTGAAGCAGGAAGCCTTACAGTTGCAAGAGGAGCTAACCCAGGGCAGCAAGGCCAGCGCCACCTTGCCCAGGGTCGAACTGACGGTTTTGAGTCAACCGGGGCGGGAAAAGCTGACCCAAACCCTAGAGCAAGGGCAGTACCAGGTCTTTCACTTTGCAGGCCACAGCAACCACAGCGAAGCCGGGGGAGTGCTGCACTTGGTCAACGCCAAGACGGGGCTGACCGAAAGCCTCTCTGGGGATGATCTCGCGGGACTGTTGGCCAACAATGGCATTTGGCTGGCGGTGTTGAATTCCTGCATGGGCACCTCTTCGGCCACCTATCCTTTGGATCAGGAGGCGGGCGATCGCAGCCTTGCAGCCGCTTTAATTCGCCACAATATTCCCGCTGTCTTGGCCATGGCGGAACGCATCCCCGATCGCGTGGCCCTCACCCTCAGCCGCCTCTTTTATCGCAACATTCGCCTCGGCTATTCCATTGATCTCAGTCTATGTCGTGCCCGCCAGGGATTGGTTTCTGCCTATGGTTCTAACCAACTCTTTTGGTCCCTGCCGGTGCTGTATCTCCATGCCGACTTTGCGGGGCATCTGGTTACGGCCCCAGTTCCCCCACCGATCGCCGCCAATCTGCCAACGGCAGCCGACCCCAGCCTAACGGGCGTGCTGGGCGCGGGGCTGGGCCGTGGCCTTGATGCAGTGCCGCCCCCCACGGAAGCTTGGACAGATTCGCCGGATGATGGCCTGTTGCAACAGGTCTTGCAGGACGCAGCAGGACCAGAAACCTGGGGCAGCAGCAACCCAGAACTGGGGGCAATGGATCCCAACCTGCCGCTCTCTGAACTGCCCTCTGAACTGCCCTCTGAACTGCCCTTTGAACCGCCCTTCGGGCCGCAGTCTCCGATCGACCCCAATCCTCATCCCAACCCCCAGCCCGATCAGACCGCCACCGGGGTACCCCAAGCGCTCTCTAACTGGGAAGGATCTAGCCCCTCGGAGGTTGCCTTGCCCCCTGAACTAGAAGCCCTAGAAGCAACGCTCCGGGCTGAAGCAACCCAGGGACTGGGCCAGGATAGCCTGCCCCCCTTCGGCATGGAAGGTCCGATGGAGGACTATGGTGCTCGGTTGGATGGGATACCGCCCGATGTTCTATCGCTCAATGATCTGCCGCCCAATGCTCTGTCTCCCGATAACCTGCCACCTAATCACCTGCCGCCCAATCACCTGCCACCTAATCACCTACCGCCCAATGGCGTGGGGAACGGGGCGGGTCCAGTGCCCCTAGATTGGACCTCCGGGAGCCATGGCCAGATGCCGCCGGAGGTTCCCCCCGATCGCCTAGAGGATGGCCTGCCCCCCGATCTGCCGATTGCGGCCAACGGCAATTCCGCCTATGGCCCAGCAACCCCTTGGGGCGCAGCGGGTCGTCCGACGGGTCATCCAGCAGCTAATGGGGCTGGGGTTGCGATCGAGGAGTTTGCGGTCCCCTGGCCGGAAGGACTGGACTTGCCGGAAGACCCCGCCGCAGCCCTAGATGTGCTGTTTCCAGAGGACGATGCAGAGCTAAATGCCCTGATTCAGCGGCTGTCGAATTTGGAGTGGGAGGAAGATCACGGGCAAAACCCCGAAGATCATGAAACCCTCTGGCCTCCGGTGGAATCTGCCCTAGAGCTATACCCCGACTTGCCCCTGCCGATCGCCAACCCAGACCGGGCTGCTTCTCTGCGCCCCGACGGTGCAGACCAATCTCCCGCTGCCTTGGCGGCGATCGCCCTGTACCGCAAGACCATTGACCTCAACCCCACAGACTACCGCGCCCACTTTTACCTGGGCCAAGTCCACCTCAAACATGGCCATTGGGAAGAGGCGATCGCCGCCTATCAGCAAGCCCTAACCCTCAACCCCAACTTCCCCGAAGCCTACAGCGAACTGGGCCAAGCCTTGCTCCGCAATGATCAAACCGCAGACGCGATCGTCGCCCTGCGCCAAGCCCTTGCCCTCGACCCCCATTTGCCCCAGGTCTACCAACTGCTGCAACGGGCCGTTCAAAGCGATCCTGTCGATGCTCCCCATTGGCTGGAAACCGCGCCGGTTGCCCGTCCAGGCAGCGGTTTAGGCAGCACCCCCGCAGCGGCCAGCCTCACCCTAGAGTCCCGCAAAGGTAGCCCCTGGGCTACCCCGTCCGAGACTCCCCCCGTCCCCGCCGCCAACCGCAAATCGTCCCCCTGGTCCCTTCCGGCTCCCTTTGGTATGTGGGCGGGATTACTGGGGGTCGCGACGGCGGCGACGGTCAGCGTCATCTTTTTGGCCCAGTTGTCCCCCTCTTCCCTGGTGCAAACCGCTGTCCCCACCGCTGAGCCTGCCATCGGCCAAGGGGGGAATGGCGAAGCACTGGAGGCTCCAAGCTTAAACCCGGAGGCCATTCAATCCCCAGACACCCAGACCCCCACGGTCACCTCCCAAGCCATTTTGGCCTTTGAGCAGGGGGATCTGTCCTTGGCCGAAGAGGCGTTGATGGCCCTCCTCGATCGCGGTGCCCTCGCGGAAGCCGAAGCCGTCCTAGCCTCCGCAACCCGTGACCAACAGACCGATCCCAGCCTCAGCTTTCTCCAGGGTCGTTTGGCATGGCAAGCCATACAGCAGGGCAATGCTAAGTTTGCCGTGGAAGATGCCCGCCGCTGGTGGTATACCACGGTGCAGTTTGGCAATCCCACGGCCCAGCACCTCAATGCTTTGGCCGCTGCCTACTACGCCGAGGGCAACCTCGCCCAGGCCAAGGCGGTCTGGTTTAAGGCGCTCTCCCTGGCGGGACGGGCACAGGACTTCGGGAAAACTGAAGATCCCACCGCGCTGGGTAACCTCTGGGACAGTGAAGTGGATCCCCAAAACCGCCCCTTTACGGCCCTGCCGGATGCTAAACCCGACGCTGAGAGCCTGCCAGACGAGGCTCCCGGCGATCGCCTCGGCCAAGATAACTTAGAGGCGCTGACGGCCTACAGCGGCCTTGCCTTGGTTTTGCTCAAGTCAGCAGAAGCCCAACCGATCGATCAACAAGCGCAGTTTTTAAACCAAGCCGCCAAGCTGTACACCTTGGTCATGGCGGAGGCTCCGTTGGAGTTCCAGGCCGATCGCCTTGCCCACCCCGACCACTGGCTCTGGACCGAGGCCATGATTGCGGATTGGGAAACCTTGGGTCAGCGGCTGGGCCAGCTTCGGTAAGGTGCGGTCAGCCGTGGGGGTAACCCCAACCATCCCCAAAGCCCAAAAAGGGATCCCTGTTGCCAAGGATCCCTTTTTTTTAGGATTTGATTCCATTAAAACCGGTAACCCAGGCCCGTTTGAACCGAAACAGCGGTGTCTCCTTCTTTTTCCCCTGCATCGTAGGCATCGATCGCAATCATGGCATTGCCAAACAGCACAATGCGACTGTTGGGAATGGAGTAATCCACACCGGGCTGAATCACAAAGGAAGTCTTATCCCCCACCACACTATCGGCGTTGGTAAAGGCAACCCCAGCACCCACATAGGGTTCCAGTTGCCAAGTGAGGGGGAAGTCGTAGGAAACCGTGGGGACAAAGGCAATGCTTTGGTCGTCGATAATGGCTTGGCCCCGTAGCGAGATCGGAAACTCCAACAGTTTGTACCGACCTGAAATCACACCGGCTAGATCCAAGCCCTCGGAGGTGCTGTTCTTTTGGCCCGCCGCAAGGCCAACACCGATGTAGCTGCCATAGGCGGGTTGGGCCTGGGCGGGGGTGGGGGTTAGGACGGAGAGTGTTGTTCCTAGGAGTAGGGCACCCGCTAGGAGTTTAGAGGGGTGTGCAATAGCCATAAACGTTCCTCGATTCTCGGATAGTGCTTCAGGGTCAGGGGGCCAGTCGGGGGCCGGGGGCTGTTCGGGAAAATTCGGTGGAGGGATCTGTTAGGAAGATTGGGGTTGGGAAGATTGGGGTCGGGAAGATTGGACGGGATAAGAGTATGAAGAGAAGGGCAGGGGAAAGGTTCCCTGGGTTGGGGGGAAGGAGAGCTTTGGGGTGACGATCGGGCCTAGCGGGAAGTCTGAATCTTAACCTTGATGGTGCTTTTTTTGCCCCAAACTCTGATCAGACTAAAGCGCAATCTTGCTCTGGGCCAAAGTTCCCAAATCTATAGCACAATTTGTTCCGAAAGGCGAATCGTTCTAAGGCAGGCGATCGCCCAAGTCACTCAGGCCCGGAATCCAAAGCCGCTGATTGCGCCACAATTGCAACATCAGCCAAAAATTGACGACAAAATAGGCCGAAGTTAACCCACTGCCCAACACCAGCCGCCCGATGTCGGGAATCTCGGCGATCGAACTCCCTGCCCCCACCAAAATCGTCGCCATCACCCACCCCAGCCCCAAGGTCACCGCCATGCGGCTCACCTGCCGCTCCCGCCGACTGACCAAACCAGCCCTCGAACTCTTCCCTTTGCGATACAGACACCACAGCGCCGGAAAAAAGCCCACCACCGGAATCAGGTACACAAAAAGCCGCAGGCGCTGCTGTTCGCGCCGTTCTTCAAAGGCTTGGGGGTCGAGGGGGGGTAGAGAAGACATGGGCAAAGGCGACTAGCGCATATTTTGTTTGCGTTCCGCTTTGGGGTCGCGGGTTCCGGCGGCGGCTAATTCCGCATCCATGAGGGTGCGACCCGTGGCGGCGAGGTAGACATCATCAAGGCTGGGGCGGGATTGGGCAAGGCCAAAGGTGGGCAGGTTGGCGGCGGTGAGGGCGGACTGCACTTGGGCGAGGGCATCGGGAGTCTTGACAACCAAGTTCAGGGAGTTGCCTTGAGCGGTGTTAATAATCACCTCCTCAACGCTAGCCAAATCCTGAAGCAACGCCTTGGCTTTTTCTGCTTCATCGAGGGGCGAAAATTCGCGAATTCGCAATGTAATCCGATCGCCCCCCACCCGATCCTTCAGTTCCGAAGGCGTACCCGTGGCGATGACTTGGCCTTGGTCAATAATGGTGACCCGATCGGCGAGGGCATCAATTTCCTCTAAATAGTGGCTGGTCAGCAGCACCGTAATGCCCTGCTCCCGCAATTGCCGCAAAAACTGCCAAATCACCGTGCGACTCTCAATATCTAGCCCCACCGTCGGCTCATCTAGCACTAGCACCTTGGGCTGGTGCAACAGACCCATGGCCAAGTCCAGCCGCTTGCGAATGCCGCCGGAGTAGGTGCCGGATTTTTTGTCGGCCCAGTCCCCCAGCCCCAGCAGGTCAATCATTTCCGTGACCCGCTTGGTGATACTGGCGCGGGGGATGTGGTAAATGGCGGCTTGGAGGTCCAGCAATTCCCGCCCGGTTAAGACCTTATCCAAGGCCACTTCTTGGGCCACATAGCCCAGCTTTTGCCGCGCCACTTTGGGGTTGCCCACCACGGGGATGCCGTCTACTTCTAGGCGACCGGAGTCGGGGGTAGTGAGGGTGCAGAGGCAACGGAGGGTGGTGGTTTTTCCGGCTCCGTTGGGTCCAAGGATGCCAAAAAGTTCCCCAGCGGCGATGCTGAGGGAGATGTCTTTGAGGGCTTCGACGGAGCCGTAGCGTTTCTGAAGGTTTTCGATCAGAACTGCGGGAGCCATAGGGACAGACGGGGGGGTAGGTTGTACAGTCGTAGGAGGGGTGGGCGATCGCGATCGCAGGGGATCCCAGTTTTGTGGGACTCTCGATTCTGTATTGTGACATCTTTTTGGGCGCGGAAACCACGCCCCTGCAAGACGTTTGGGATCGTACCCCTACAGCCCTGCGACCCGATGTGATTGTCCTGGATGAAACTCAACTGAGCCAAGAACCCTTCTGGCAAACGGAACCGGTCATTACTAACGGGGCTAGTATTCCCTTAGTGGTTGAGGTGGTTAGCACCAACTGGCAGGATGACTACGCCCGTAAAGTGGAAGAATATGCCTTTTTAGGGATTCCAGAATACTGGATTGTGGATTTTCGCGCCTTGGGGTGTATTTCCTTTATTGGTAAGCCCAAACAGCCCACGTTTACGGTTTGTACTTTGGTCGGCGATCGCTACCAACAGCAGCAATACCGTTTGGGGGAGCCGATCGCCTCCCCAACCCTGCCCCACTTCTATGGTAGAAGTCAAGCCGGAATTAATGCTGATTTCACAGATTGAGGACGATTAAGACACAAATCATACTGAGCTTGCAAATTCATCCAAAATTCAGGGGTAGTTTGAAAGGCTTGGGACAAAAGCCAAGCGGTTTCAGGGGTAATTCCACGCTTCCCGCGCACGATTTCGTTCACCCGTTGGGTCGGAATTTCGAGATGGGCGGCCAAAGCCGCTTGAGTCAGTGCCAAGGGTTGCAGAAATTCTTCTAACAGGATTTCGCCGGGATGGGTGGGTTGTCGATGGCTGGGAAGCATAGGAATTACAGTGTTTTAGAATTACGGTGTTTTAGTGGTAATCATCAATTGCAACATCCACCGCCCCAGACTGCCAGCGGAAGATGATACGCCACTGGTCATTGATCCGAATGCTATAAAAACCTTTTAATCTACCTTGGAGGGATTCGAGGCGGTTGCCCGGTGGGACTCGCAAATCGGCTAGATCTTGGGCCGCATTCAGCATATCTAGTTTACGGAGTGCTGTTTTAATGATGTCTGGTGGAAGTTGGCGAGATTTCCGTGTGGGCGTGCCATGGAAGAGATCCGCCGTTGCAGAATCGCCAAAAGATAAAATTGACATATATCATAAATTCTAATTATAGTTTTTATTTATATAAAGGTTGTGTCGTGGCGATAGGCCATGCTACCCGGTGAGGTTTTTAGCGTCCTCGCTTCTACGACTATACATGGTTACACGGTATTTGTGTACTTCATGTCTGATTGAATTCCGATCGCCCCTCACGTCACACCAATGCGATCTCCAACTTGTCTATATTTCACACCGTCGTTTTCGTGGGCTTAGGTACCGGACAAAACCTTGGAAATGTCTACTATACAAGGGTTTCAGGCGATTAGCCTCAGATGCAGATCTCGCAAGGGCTTGGGGCCATTCTGAGCATTTTTTGTTCTGTACTGAGGTCCAAGATTTGCGTCCCGTCTGCCCGAACTGTCATGCTATGACTCATCGCCGCTCACCGCCGTTGAGGAGCTTCAGGGTTTGTTGAGTTCGGCTGGTTCTTCGGGATGGAAGTAGTCGTAGATTTGCTGGGCAAGTTTGGGGCCGATGCCGGGGACGGTGGCCAGTTGTTCTGGGGTGGCGAGGCGGATGTAGTCGATCGATCGGAACTGCGCCAGTAACTCCTTTTGGCGGGTGTGGCCTAGGCCCGGAATCGCATCTAAACGGGAGCGACGTTGACGATCGCTGCGTTTTTGGCGGTGGAAACTGACGGCAAAGCGGTGGGCCTCGTCCCGTAGTCGCCGCAGCAGTTGCACTCCCGGTTGATCGGGATCGGTAACCAAGGGCTGGGATTGGCCCGGTAGAAAGAGTTCCTCCCGCTTTTTGGCAAGACTCACCACTTTCACCTCTTCTAGTAAATTTAGCTCCCGTAAAACTTCAACCACCGCCGAAAGCTGGCCCTTCCCCCCATCAATCATGACCACATCGGGCCAGTCCGATAAGTCATCCGATCGCAGCAAACTCGGTGCCCGATTGCCCTGGGGCTGAATCACCTCCCCCGCCGCCTTTGCCGCCCCATAGCGCCGGAACCGTCGCCCCAGCACCTCCGCCATACTGGCAAAATCATCGGAGTGGCCGATCGTCACCGTGGGATTTTTGATTTTATAGCGGCGATAATGCTGTTTTGCAGGCATTCCATCCAGAAAAACCACCTGGGAAGCCACCGCATCGGACCCCTGGATATGGGAGATGTCGTAGCCTTCGATCCGGCGGGGCAGTTCCGGCAAGTCCAGCACAGCGGCGAGATCTTCAAGGGCTTGGAGGTTGCGATCGGCGGCGGCCTGGGTTCGGGCTAGCTCATACTCCGCATTGCGCTCCACCATGGCCAATAGCTCCGCCTTTTGCTGGCGCTGGGGGACTAGAATCTCCACCTTGCGCCCCCGCTGCTGGCTCAGGTACTGGGCCAAAATCTCCGGCTCCGGCAGTTCATGCTGCACCAAAACTTCGGCGGGAATTTCCACGGGATCGGCGGTTTGGTAATGCTGCTCTAGAACCCGTTGCAGCAGCGTCCCCGCATCCCCCGCCTGGGCATCGGCCACAAACCCCAAGCGCCCCACCAAGCGCCCCGCCCGAATTTGGAACACCTGAATACAGGCATGGACCGCATCCGCCGCCAGGGCGATCGCATCCCGCGACACCGTATCGTCCGGTAGGGCCACTTTCTGCTGTGCCCCCAGGTTTTGCAAGCCCCGCAGTTGGTCCCGCAGTTGGGCCGCCTGCTCAAAGTTCAAAATCGCCGCTGCTTTCTCCATTTGTTGCTGAATCAAGCCTTCCAATTCCTGGGTCCGACCCTGGAAAACCATAGCGGCTTTTTGCACGGTTTTGTGGTACTCCTCCGGGGTCACTAACTGCTGGCAAACCCCAGGGCAGCGGCCCATGTCGTAGTTAAGGCAGGGGCGATCCTTAAACAGGGGCTGGCGGCGTTGGCGCAGGGGAAAGAGGCGCTGGACTAAGCCCAGGGTTTGGCGTAAAAGGCTGGCATCGACATAGGGACCGTAGTAGCGATCGCCTCGGTTGCCTAAGCGCCGTTTACGGGTGATAAACAGCCGAGGATAGTCGTCAGACCAGGTAATACAGAGGTAGGGATATTTTTTATCGTCCTTGAGCAGGACATTAAAGTGGGGCTGGTGCTGCTTAATCAGGTTGGCCTCTAGGGCGAGGGCTTCGGCTTCGGTGTCGGTGACGATAAAGTCAATGCTGACCACCTGCTGCACCATCAGGGCAATGCGGGGGCTGAGGGGCTGGCTAGCGCGGAAGTAGGACCGCACCCGCGATCGCAGCTTTTTGGATTTGCCGATGTAGAGAATATTGCCCTGGCGATCGCCCATTAAGTACACTCCCGGCTCTGGGGGCAAGGCTTTGAGCAGGGTTTCGAGGCGATCGGGGGTTTGAATTAACGGAACACCGTTCAGGTCCATGGTGCGACTAATCCTAACCTCCCGACAAGGAGGCTCCTTGGGATGTGCGGGTCTACCTCCTATACTATATATCCCTGTAAGTGTTGCTCTGCATAAAGCGCAGATTAACACGCAGACCAACGCTATAGGGGACAGAATAGACTATGGGTTCCGCCATTACGATCGATCAAAGCTGCGATCGTCAAAATTTCGAGACAGCCGTATTGCAAGCCTCCTACGATCGCCCCGTCCTTGTGGACTTCTTCGCCACCTGGTGTGGCCCCTGCCAGATGCTGAAGCCCGTCCTAGAGCGGGTCATTGAAGACTACGATATCACCCTGGCCAAGGTGGATATTGACCAATATCCCGACCTCGCGACCCAATACCACGTTGATGGCGTGCCGGATGTGCGGGTGGTGATTCGGGGGGAGGTGCAACCGGGCTTTGTGGGCATGGTGCCAGAGCCGAGGATTCGGGAGTTTTTGGCTGCAATTGGCCTAAAGTCGCAGGTGGAAGCCGCCCTAGCGGAAACTGAGAGCCTGATCCAAGCCCAGCGCTACCCAGAGGCCAAGGCCAGCTTCGATCGCCTCTTTCAAACCTATCCTAACCACCCCGCCGTCACCGTTGCCGCCGCTCGTTTCTTGCTCCAGCTTCACCAATCCGACCATGCCCTCAAGCTCCTAAACACGATCGGCCCCAGCGAGGAACCCTACTACACCCAAGCCCAAAACCTTAAGGGTCTAGCCGAGTTCCAAGCTTGGGCCACCCCTGATCCCGGAGCCAGTCAACTAGAGCAGCGTTTTGCCCAGGGAGCCGCCGCTGTGGTTGTGGGGGAGTATGAAGCAGCCCTAGGGATTTTTCTGGAGATTGTGGAGACCGATCGCCAGTTTCGCCAAGATGGCGCACGCAAAGCCATGGTCCGCGTCTTTGAGTTGCTGGGTTCCGATCACCCCTT
>JAYKJG010000227.1:0-8374 GCA_035286285.1 Prochlorothrix sp. | reverse complement strand
TATACAACCCTATACATCAATCTCCATCCAATTTCTTGCCCCTACATCCCTTTGGGCGGTTCCCCTAGCGGGCACAGTTCCCGCTCAGCTTCATGTGGGCTGAGGCGTTGGCCTGTTCTTGCTTTGAAGTTTGAGGTGCTCATCTTTTGATTTTTTAAAGCCAACTGTTCATTAAAACATCGGTATGGAAATGAAACGTTTATCAATTTTTGTAGATGGAAATAATATGTTCTATGCCCAGCAAAAAAATGGCTGGTTCTTCGATCCCCGGCGGGTTTTGGAATACTTCACCCGTGAGTTAACCCTGATGAATGCCTTTTGGTATACGGGGATTAAAGATCCCCAGGACCAACGGGGGTTTCGGGATGCCTTGATTAGCCTGGGCTATACGGTACGGACCAAAATCCTCAAGGAATACTACGACGATAATTCGGGCCGCTATTCCCAAAAGGCCAATCTTGATATTGAAATTGTCATTGATATGTTCAACACGGTGGAGCAGTACGATCGGGTGGTTCTCTTCAGTGGAGATGGCGACTTTGAGCGGGCGATCGAGCTATTGCGATCGAAAAATACCCACATTACCGTTGTCTCCACCGAAGGCATGATTGCCCGTGAGTTGCGCAACGCCACCGATCGCTATATTGATTTGAACTCCATTCGGGATGAAATCGAAAAAATGGAAAATAACTGGCTTGTTTCCTAACTTGACCCTATCCCTCTCGTCACCCTAACCCCTATGGCCGATCGACCCAACCCCCCTGACAACACTCCCCCCAGCCCCGAACCCAATCCCGCCCCCTACATCAAACTGGACCAATTCCTCAAGGTTGTTGGGGTAGCGGCCACGGGGGGACAGGCCAAGCTGCTGATCCAAGAGGGCTATGTCCTCGTCAATGAGGCTGTGGAAACCCGCCGAGGGCGGAAATTACGAACGGGCGATCGGGTTAGCATCGACGATGAAGGCTGGGAAGTGCAGCTATAATCGGCCTAGGTTAGCCCTTTCGGCTAATCTCTCGTTGGGGAACTCTCCCGGTTCCTGCGCTCCGGCGTGGGAATGCCTTCCCGGACGCTCCCGCGTCCCTACGGAGAGTCCCTTCCCCTGAGTCTTTTGTAGGTCGTTCGCTGCTCTTTTGCCGGTCTTGTGCATATTATGGATGCTCCCCAATCCCCACCCCCCACCCCAGATTCCTACAGTCAAGAAGCGGTTCAGCAAATTCTACAGTTGGCCTTTGCCAAGCAGGAGGGGCTAGAAGCCTTTAGCCGATCGCAGCTTGAGGACATGGCCCAAGAGTTGGGCATTAAGCCGGAGGATCTGCAATGGGCCAAAACCCAATGGCAAGAAACCCAGGGACTCGCCGCCGAGCGCCAAGTCTTTAGCCAAGAACAGCGCCAGCGCTGGAGCCAAGACGGGGTGAAGTTTGCCATTATCAACAGCTTTTTACTGGCCTTGGACTGGTTCACCAGCCCTGATCAACAGTTGCATTGGTCCTTGGTCGTTCTGCTGCTGTGGGGCATGGGCTTTAGCCTCAAAACCTGGCAAACCTTCCAACAGATGGGGGAAGCCTACGATCGCCGCTTCCAAAATTGGCGACGGCGACGGCAGCTTAAGCGATCGGTCAAATCCCTGGTCCAACAAGCCCTCGATCGCGTCGGCGACAGCCTCAAAACCCCCTAATTCTCCCTGCTCTCCCTACCCCCAGCCCCTACCATGACCGCTCCCCTCTCTGTCTTCGGAAGCTGCCACTGCGGTGCCGTCCAGTTTGAAGTCCAACTGCTCCATGGCGAAGTTGTCAACTGTCACTGCAAAACCTGCCAAAAACTGTCTGGATCTGCCTTTATCGCCTATATGATTGGCAGTCCCCAACACTATCGCCTGACTACGGGCGCAGAAGCCCTGCGGCACTACCCCTCCTCGCCCCAGGTGCAACGTCCCTTTTGTGGCACCTGTAGCAGTTCCTTGCCGATCGTCGATGCGCGGGTTCAGCAGGTTTTTATCCCCGCCAGCCTGATCGATCGGGGGCTAGAAGACCTCTCCCCCCAAGTCAGTTTGCACATGTTCATGGCTGAAAATCCCCCCTGGCACCAAGTCGGGGATGGGGGCCAGCAGTTTCCCGGTTTCCCCAGATCCTAAACCAGCCCCAGGGCTGGGTCGCGCCTAGTCCTTAACCTGGGGTTTGCGGCGGGGCCAGCCAAACCACATCAGCACCCCCGTCACAATCAGCACAATCATGCTGATCCCGTTGAGAAAGGGATAGATCAACTCCAGGTTAACCGGGCCAAACTGACCGCGATGTACACTCAGCAACCACTGGAACTCGCTGCCTTGGCCGCTGAGGATTGCCACTTGAAAGCCCATACCGGTCAGCACCGTGACCAGCAACGGCAGCGCAATAACGGGCACAAAAAAACGGTGAACCTGACGCAGGACAACACGGGGATTAGCCATAGGGAGAGCAGTGTATCAGACTGGATAAAATAGGTCAGGACAGAGGAAGGAGACAAGGGGAAGGGCCAGATCAGGGTACCATGGGCATACCTCCTAGGGCCGATCGGTTCAGGCTGGCTGAGGGGACGCTTAAAGACCCCATCCGCCCTCCGATCGCCGTTGGCCCCACAGCCCCTCGACTCTCCCTAGAACTATATCTAGAACCATATCTAGAGCCATATATAGCGTTTATTCCACCCGTCGCGATCGTCTTCAGCGCGATCGTCTTCACCCAGGGATCGCGGTTGGGGAATAGCCAAGCTGCATCACCCGATGCACCCCTTTGCTGAGTTAAACGTTTGAGCACAACCATATGAAAGCCATGATTTTGGCCGCAGGGAAAGGGACTCGTGTACGTCCCATTACCTACACCATCCCCAAACCGATGATCCCCATCCTGGAGAAGCCAGTGATGGAGTTTCTCTTGGAGTTGCTGCGCCAGCACGGTTTTACGGAAGTGATGGTGAACGTGAGTCATCTCGCCGAAGAAATCGAGCGCTACTTTCGGGATGGCCAGCGCTTTGGGGTCCAAATTGCCTACTCCTTTGAGGGACGAATTGTAGACGGTAATTTGATTGGGGAAGCCCTCGGATCGGCGGGGGGGATGCGTCGGATCCAAGATTTCTATCCCTTTTTTGATGAAACCTTTGTGGTCCTGTGCGGCGATGCCTTGATTGACCTTGACCTCACCGCCGCCCTTAAATGGCACCGGGAAAAGGGGGCGATCGCCACGATCGTCACCAAAACCGTCCCCCAGGATGAAGTCTCTAGCTACGGCGTGGTCGTCACCGACTCCGAAGGCCGCATCCAAACCTTCCAAGAAAAGCCCAGCGTTGAAGAAGCCCGCAGTAATACCATCAACACCGGGATTTACATCTTCGAGCCAGAAATTCTCGACCTGATTCCCTCCGGCGAAATCTACGACATTGGGGGCGATCTGTTTCCCAAGCTGGTGGACATGGGTGCGCCCTTCTATGCCATTCCCATGGAGTTTGAGTGGGTGGATATTGGCAAAGTGCCGGACTACTGGCAGGCGGTGCGGGATGTGCTGTCGGGTCAAGTTCGCAATGTTTCGATTCCGGGCCAAGAAGTCCGACCGGGGATTCATACTGGGCTGAATGTGGCGGTGGACTGGGATAAGGTCAATATCCAAGGGCCGGTTTACATTGGCGGCATGACCTGTATTGAAGATGGGGCCACCATTATCGGACCCAGCATGATTGGCCCCAACTGTCACATTTGTAGCGGTGCCTTGGTGGAAAATAGCGTTATTTTTGAATATTCCCGCCTAGGGCCGGATGTGCGTTTGGTGGATAAGTTAGTCTTTGGTCGCTACTGTGTGGATAAAACCGGCACCGCGATCGACATGCAGGCCGCTGCCCTAGACTGGCTGATCACCGATGTGCGTCAGGCTCTGCCAACTAACTCCCCCAGTGAGCAACAGGAAATTGCGGCCATCACTCACTCTACCCTAGGCTTAACCTAGCTCAGACGGTCTCGCCCCCGTGCGATCGTCTAGAGTGGTCCTAGGGGGACTGAATTGCCATGGGCCGTTTACCCCTGGGCGGGGCGGTGCAATCCTTACCCCTCGAACGTTGATTTGTGCAGGAGGCACCCGATCGTAACTTGGATCTTTTCTTGGATCTTTTCGAGGTGCCCTCTAGATTGGTTTTAATAGCTTATGACGTTTGCTTCCGGGTTGTCCAAGCTGACTCGCTCTCGACCCAACCCTGACCCCCAGACTCAGATTCACCCATCCCTGCCTCAGACTGCGGCGATCGCCAACGGACCCCAACAGGATGTGGTCTTGGTGGGTGGGGGCCACAGCCATGCCCTGGTTTTGAAAATGTGGGGCATGGATCCCCTGCCCGGTGTGCGGCTGACCCTCATTACTGACCACACCCACACCCCCTATTCCGGGATGCTTCCGGGCCATGTGGCCGGATTTTATGATTTTGATAGCTGCCACATTGATCTGCGGCAATTAGCCCAGTTTGCAGGCGCTCAGTTTTACCACGATCGGGTCATTGGCCTTGACCTGGCCCAGCAGCGCATCCTCTGCGAAAGCCATCCCCCCGTTGCCTTTCACTGGCTCTCCCTCGACATTGGCAGCACCCCCAACCTCGGCTCTGTTCCCGGTGCGGCAGAGTGGGCCATTCCAGCCAAGCCCGTGCCCCAATTTCTCCAAAGCTGGCAGCAGGTTCTGCGGGAGGTGGAGGCAGATCCGCGCCGATCGCGCCAGTGGGCCGTTGTGGGCGGCGGGGCCGGGGGCGTGGAGTTAAGTTTGGCCCTGCGATCGCGCACTCGCCGCCTCTATGACAGTTTCCAACACCAGCAGCGGGTTGAT
This sequence comes from Prochlorothrix sp., assembly GCA_035286285.1. Lineage (GTDB taxonomy): Bacteria > Cyanobacteriota > Cyanobacteriia > Prochlorotrichales > Prochlorotrichaceae > Prochlorothrix. The sequence goes on along the minus strand of JAYKJG010000227.1, from coordinate 3,539 downwards.
GCTGACGACCCTGACCCGTTGACCCGCCCTGATCTATCCCAGCCTGGAGCCTTTCCGATCCAGTTTCACCTCATCCACCGAGGCAACACCCTGATGACGGGCCACAACCCCCGCATCCAGCGCCTCTTTCACAGCCATCTCCAAGCCCTCGGCATCCAGGTCCACAGCGGCCAAACCGTCACCCAAATCTGCCACAATCCCCAAGCCCCCCAGCCTATCGAGATCCAGCACCAGTCTGGCTTAACCATCCCCTGCGATCGTCTCTTTTGGGTCACAGAAGCCAGTGCCCCAAGCTGGTTGCGGCAGTCCGGCTTGGCCACAGACGATCGCGGCTTTGTGTTGGTTAGCCCTACTCTGCAATCCCTCTCCCATCCCCAGGTTTTAGCCACAGGCGACATTGCAGCGATGCGGGACTATCCGCGACCCAAGGCCGGGGTCTTTGCGGTGCGCCAAGGAAAACCCCTCTTTCAGAATCTCCGCGCCCTCTGCCGGGGGCATCTGCCCCAGCCCTACCGGCCCCAGCGCCAGATTTTGGCCTTAATTGGCGATGGCCAAGGCCGTGCGGCGGCTTCCCGTGGGCCGTGGAGTTGGCCCTTGAGCACCTGGCTCTGGGCTTGGAAGGATCGCCTCGATCGCCGTTTTATGGCGCAATTTACCGATCTGCCCCCCATGGCAACCATGCTTCCTGTGGCTCAGCCCCGGCCCGATCGACGCTTACCCCGCTTGTTGTCCCCTTCTCCTGGGGTTTCCCCAGCTTTACCCTGTGCCGGATGTGGGGCCAAGGTGGGGGCAACCAGCCTCGATCGGGTGCTGCAACGGCTCCAGCAGGACTATCCCACTCCGCCGACCCCAGGGATCCTGGTGGGGCTGCACAATCCCGATGATGGTGCGGTCATCCAAATTCCCAGCAATGGGGTCTTGGTGCAAACCGTGGACTTTTTCCGGGCGCTGCTGTCGGATCCCTTTGTTTTTGGCCAAATTACGGCTCATCATTGCCTTAATGATCTGTTTGCCATGGGTGCAACCCCCCACAGTGCCCTGGCGATCGTCACGCTGCCCCAAAGCGCCCCCTCCCTCCAGGAAGAAACCCTCTATCAACTCATGGCAGGGGTTTTACAGGTGCTGTGTCCCCTGGAGGTGGCCTTGGTGGGGGGGCACACAACCACGGGGCAGGAGTTGGCCTTTGGCTTGACCTGCAATGGTTGGGTGCAAGCTGCCGATCTTTGGGGCAAGGGACAGATGCAAGCGGGGCAAGCGTTGGTGCTGACCAAACCCCTGGGAACGGGGATGTTGTTTGCGGGGGCGATGCAGGGCCGGGTACGGGGGCGATGGTTGGATGAGGCGATCGCCATGATGCTGCAATCCAACTACACCGCCATGCAAATTCTGCGGCAGCACGGCACAACGGCCTGTACCGATGTGACGGGGTTTGGGCTGCTGGGCCACTTGGTCGAGATGATGCGGACGGCCCAGGTCGGCATACGCTTGGAAGTGAGCCAAATTCCCCGGCTGCGGGGCGTTGAGGATGCACTCAGGCAGGGCACGGTTAGCTCACTCCACAGCCAAAATATCCAGGCGTTGCAATGGCTCGATCCCCTTTCGCGATCGCTCACCCCGGAGCTAGAAGCACTCCTCTGCGATCCCCAAACGGCGGGGGGCTTGTTGGCAGCGCTGCCCTTTCACCAAGCCCAAGCCTGTGTGACAGCCCTCCACCAGGCCGGATATCGCCACAGCAGTTTCATCGGGCTAACCCGTGTGACTGAAAATGCCCAGCCGTTGATTCTTCTGGCCTGAGCCATTCCCCAATCTGGCCCCCATGCCGACCCTCTTGGGTAGGGGTCCGTCGTAGTGCGGACTTTAGTCCGTCCCGTCGTAGTGCGGACTTTAGTCCTCTATCAAGATAAGGACTAAAGTCCTTACTACAAGACGTTACATCGTAGTGCGGACTTTAGTCCTCTATCAAGATAAGGACTAAAGTCCTTACTACAAGACGTTACATCGTAGTGCGGACTTTAGTCCGTACCGGGGCAAACGTGAACTGCACCCAACCAAGCCTTGAGTGCTTGGCGATCGATCTTGCCTTGGGCATTGCGATCGATCGCCTCGATCGCCCACCACTCCTTCGGACACTTATAGGCCGTCAGTTCCCGCCGCACCCACTGTTGTAATTGCGTTTTTAATTGCGCTTCGATCGCCTTAGGTCCGATCGCATCCAACCCTATCATCCCGGCTAAATCCTGCCGCACCAGATCTTGCTGCGCTAAATCCTGCCGGGGCACATAAACCGCCACCAGCCGCTCCCCCCAAACCGGATCCGGCCTTCCCATCACCGCCACATCCGCCACCAGCCCACTCGCCCGAATCACCGCCTCTACCTCCGCCGGAAACACATTTTCCCCCCCCGTAATCACCTTGTCGCTCTCCCGCCCCAAAACCTCCAAATAGCCCTGCTCATCCAGCCGCCCCACATCATCGGGCACCAGCCGATCCCGCGTCCAGCGCTGGAGTTGGGGATGTAGGGTTGCGGTTGTAGGGGCCGGGTTTTCCGGCCCTCTTGGTGCGGTTGTAGGGGCCGGGTTTTCCGGCCCTCTTGGTGCGGTTGTAGGGGCCGGGTTTTCCGGCCCTCTTGGTGCGGGGGATGGCCCCCGGTTGGGGTGAGCTTCCAGGCTGTAATAGCCCAAGCCCAAGGCCGGGGTTTGGATCTCGATCGGGCCGATCGCCGCTGTTCCCGGTGTACCCGCCCCAGAGGCACCCACCCCCAGCCTGACATGGGGCAAGGCCGGACCGCACCCTCCGCGCCCTCGCCCAAAATCCGCCGGAGCCAACACCGTCACCATCGCAGCGGTTTCCGTCATGCCATAGGTCGGCGCAAGGGGTAAGCCCAGGGCACGGGCACGATCGAGCAAGCTCGGCCAAGGCGGGGCACCCCCCAGAAAAATGACCGCAAACTGGGCTAACCATGGAGCAGCCGCAGGCAGTTCCAACAGGCGCTGGAGTTGGGTCGGCACTAGGGAGAGGCAGAAGGGCAGACGATCGATCGGCCCCTGCTCCACCGTCCCCGCCCCCTGGGCCAAGCGCTGTTCCAGCGATCGAAACGGCAGCGTGATCATCTGGCCCCCTGTTCCCCAAGACCGCAACCCCTGCATCAGGCCACTGACATGGTGAAACGGTAAGGTGCAAAAACTGTGAATCTGCCCCGGCGGGGGAATCAAGGCCGATCGCTGCAACCCCCAAACCGCCGCCCCCAACGTCGCCAAAGTATGGACCACAAACCGCAGTTGTCCCGAACTACCGCCGGTACTCATCAAAATCCAACCTGCTTGCAGTTGAGTTGAGGAGACCGCTGAAGTTGCCCCCGTCCCTGGGATCGCGGACTTGCCATCGGCTGTCCAGTTCTCCCCTGCTACCGCGATCGCCGATGTGCAATCGACTGCCTTGTTTTCCCCTCCTAAAGGGAAACTAGAGGGGATGCCTTGAGCTTCAGAACGCTCCCCTAAAATCCCATGGGGCCGAGCCAAGGCCAGCACCTGCCGCCATTC
>JAYKJG010000226.1:0-4824 GCA_035286285.1 Prochlorothrix sp. | reverse complement strand
GTGATCCAGGCCGCAACCAGTAAGCCAATACCAACCCAAGCGCCTTGGGTGGTGAGTTTAATAAACTGTTCCGATTGAGACTTGGTAATGGGGATCCAGGGCAAAATATAGGCTTCTTTGCCATAGTCCTGCCCCAGGGCTTCCTTTTTGCGTTTGGCTTCACCCATATATCCTCCTTGATTAGGGATTTTTCACCGTTGGTGTTTCACCGTTGGTTTTTCACCTTATTCAGGATAGCCCTTCGCTTCAATTGCCCATAGTACTGAGCCTGAGGTGCGATCGTCCGGAGACTTTGCGCTTCTTTACGCGGGAAAAAGGGGGGCAGCGATCGGGGCGGTCCATCTCCCCCCAGCGGGGATCAACGCTTAGGGGCTTCTACTAGACAACTTTGGGGGTTAAATAGACTGGGATCGAGATAGCCTAGGCGGGCCATGGGGCTGAGCATCGTTAAGATTTGTTGACCGTAGCTGCGGCGCAACACCCGTAAATCCAGCAGAGCCACGACCCCCTGGGACCGACGCACCGGGGCGATCGCCCGCTGGAGTTCTACCAGGGCCTGGGGCAGGAGGTAGCAGCGGAACCAGTCTTGGCGGCGGTGCTTGTAGTAGGCGACCCGTCCGGCAACGCGGGGATCTTCTAAGGAGGGCAACGGCAGGGTAGCCATGATCAAAAGCTGGGGGTTGGGCAGGTGCTGCTGCTGCTGTCGCCAAAAATCCCAGCCACTGACCAAAATTGGGGCAAGGCTGGAGTCTTGGGGCAGGCGTTCGATCTGGACCCGTGACCCAAATTCAGCGGCGAGGGTCGCGCCCACTTGGCCCTTGAGGGGGCGATCGTTGACCAAAATTACGGTAAATCCGGCGGCGGTGACGCTGAGGGTGAGGAGGCGACGCAGTTCCACCAGCAGGGCGGGGTAAAAGTGGGGGGTATTGGGCAGAGGGAGGTGATCGGGGAGGTAAAGCTGGACCTGTTCAGTTTGGCGATCGCGGTTGAATTGCACAACGGTGAGATCCTGTTCCCCTAGACCGAGGCGACCCCGATCGATCGCCCCCTGGGTCGGCTCTGCCAAGGTCTCCCGCAGGAGCACCACGGGCTGCTGGGGCCAACGGCGGGCGAGGCGTTCCGCAATGTTGAGGGGGGACCACTCTAGGCTAAAGCTGCCCTGGGTGCGATCGATCAAGGCCAGAGCCATGCCCTGATTCTCGGCTAGGGCCATTTGGAGGCTGTGCCAGGGTTCCGGGAGGGGGTTGGGGGGCCAGGATTCAGCCAACGGTTGAGCAGCGGGGCCAGTCATCCCCGTTCCCCGGTCAGAACTCACTTGGTCAGAACTCACCTGGTCAGAACTCACCTGGTCAGAACTCACCTGATCAGAACTCGCCTGGTCAGAACTCACCTGATCAGAACTCGTCCGGCCAGAACTCGTCCGGCCAGAACTCACCTGATCAGAACTGGCCGCGCCGGGGATCGCGGGATCCGCTGTGGCCAACCCAGCCCTAGGGGCACGAGCCACAAGATGATGGAGCAGGTCTTGGAGCAGCGCCTGCTCGCAGGAGTCCAGTAAACAGGCACCGGGGATCTCCTGGGACTCCTTGGCGGGGCGCTGGAACAACGTATGGGTTAGACGGACTTGGACATCGCGGAGGGCGGCGCGGCTCTGGGGAAAGGCGAGGGCCAGGGTCTGCCAGTCCTGGGGCTGAATCCGGAGGGTGTGGTGTTGGATAAACCAGGCTTCCAGGTCATCAATGCCTTCGATCAGGGTGGGCAGGTGGGACGGAAAGGCGGCAGAGGGCTGCTGGGGGTTGGCAACGAGCCAGGGGCCGGGGGGGGTCAGTAACAGGCCCGTAAAGTCAGGGTGGGGCCAGCGATCGCCCCGCTGGACAGACTTCGACCCTTGCAGCCATGCTTGAAGGGGGGGCAAGTCCACCGCCATAATCTCCTGAAGGGTGCCCTCTGGGGCCACGAGAACTGCTCCACGCGGCCACAGCAACAGGGCCATCAGATAGCTGAGACGGTGGGCGGTGTGTCCTCCGGCGGTGCCCAGGTGAATGAGGGAACTGCGCCCTAACCGCAAAGCCCGCGCAACCAAACGGGCCATGGTGAGGTGGTGGGGCCATGCTTGGTCTGGGAACTCCCGCAAAAAGGACCGCAGTTGTTGGTGAACTTCAACTTCAAACACAGACTTGTAACGAAGAGGACGATCGCGCTATGAAAATTGGCATTGTGGGCCTGGGACTGATTGGAGGGTCCCTGGGCTTTGATTTCCAGGCCCAAGGCCATGAGGTGATTGGAGTCAGTCGCCGCGAAGAAACCTGTCAGCAGGCGATCGATCTCGGTGTGGTGCAAACCGCCAGTACCCATCTCGCGGCCCTGGAAGCGGCGGAGGTGGTGTTTCTTTGTACCCCCCTCGATCGCCTCATCCCCATGACCCACAGCCTGATTCCCCATCTCAACTCTGCCACGATCGTGACGGATGTGGGGTCCGCCAAGGCCGCGATCGTCCAAACTTTAGAACCCCTCTGGCCCAACTTCATTGGGGGGCACCCCATGGCGGGCAAGGCAGAAAGCGGCCTCGCCGTTGCCCAAACAGGTCTCTTTCGCGATCGGCCCTATGTCCTGACCCCCACGGCCCAAACCCCCGCCCCAGCCATCACCACGGTGACCCAGTTGGTCCAGGGCTTGGGGGCCAATCTTTACACCTGTCCGGCGGAGGCCCACGATCGGGCAGTGGCCTGGATTTCCCATCTACCGGTCATGGTCAGCGCCAGTTTACTAGCCGCCTGCGATCGCGAAACCGATACCCAAGTCCAGACCCTTGCCCAACACCTCGCCAGTTCCGGCTTCCGGGATACTAGCCGCGTGGGCGGGGGCAGTCCAGAGTTGGGAGTGCTCATGGCCCGCTACAACCGCGAGGCCGTCTTGGCCAGCCTAGACCAGTACCAAGCCACCTTAACCCAAGTCCAAACCTGGATTGAGCAGGAAGACTGGAGCGCCTTAACGGCGTTCCTAGCCCAAACCCAACGCCAACGCCCCGCCTACCTGGAGTAACAGCCCCTCAGCCTGCCGCTGGGGTTATTATTTTTCAGGCAACGTCAGGGGAGCAGAGTAGGGAGTAGAACTGGGGGTGTCGGCCCAGACATCCTCATCGTCGAAGTAGTTGTTGTAGCTGGTGTCCGGTTCCGGCGATCGGGCGGGGGGAGCAGCCGGGGGACTGGGGACGCTGGGGGCGCTAGGGGCCGCTTCCCGGTAGGCCGTGGGGACGGGGCGGCTGGGTTCCCGGCGGGGTGGCTCTGGGGGGCGATCGTAGGGCGGGGCATAACCGGGGTCCGGGTTGGGGAGGTTCCGGGCGGGGGCATTGGGAGCGGTGCCCGGTGGGCTGTAGCGATCGCGGCCCCGATCGTCATAGCGCGGCTCCAGGGGGCGGGATTCACCAGAGCGGGATTCACCCGGGCGGGACTCGCCATAGCGCGGCTCTGGGGAACGAGATTCAGGGTAACGCGGCTCCAGGGGTCGGGATTCGCCATAGCGGGATTCACCGTAGCGGGATTCCCCAGAGCGCGGCTCTGGGGAGCGGGGTTCATAGGCGCGATCGTAGCGATCGCCATAGGGATCCCGGCCCTGCGGCTCTGGGGAATAATTCGTTGGATAATCCGCCTCATAGTAGCGGCGACGCTGTTCCTGGGGCTGGGGCAAAACCCTGGGCACCAACTCCGGCTCCGGCTCATTCCAGTTCTCATCCTCCCAACTGCTGACCCGCTGGGGTTCGCGCTGCTGTTGGACCGCTGGCTGGCGATAGGGTTGGCTATAGGCCGGAGTGCGCAGGGGTTCCCCGGTGCCAAGCTGGTTTTCGGCGGGGGTGGTGGTGATAATATACTCGTCCTCGTCGTCCCGATCCCAGGGCGCAGACCCCAGGCCCAGCTTCTCCATCACCCCCACGGTCAACTGCACCATGCGCTCTTCGGCCCCTTCAAACACAATGATGCGGTTGGGGCCGGTGCTGGAAATTTCCTCGATCGGCAACTCATAGGTACTGAGCAGGGGGTCGGGCACCGCCGACAGCCCCACCGCTGCAATAATCAGGGCTTCCACTTCCCCGTTTTCCAGGTTGAACTTAAAGCCCCGCACCCGACCCAGGGGATCGTTATTTTCGGTAATGACTTCGCTGTTGATCAGGGTGCTGTATTCTTCCGGATCGATATCTTCGATGACATCGCTGTCTTCCACCAAAACCACATCCCCCACCTGCTGCACCGCATCCAGGTACATATAGGTGGTCAGGCTCAGACCGGGCAACACCCGCGCCATGGCACTGTCCCGCAAACCCAGGGCGACCACTTCCCGCCGATCGACATCGACCAGCAATTCGCTAACCACCCCAAGCCGCTTCCCCGTGCTGCGAGTGATGACCTGAGTCCCTAAAATTTCAGAGCGGTGCCAAATCAGTTCAGATGCCATTGCCGAGTCCTAATCTCGAATCAGTGCCGGAATGTGAGGGGCTGCCCTCTTTTACTTATCTTAACAAGACGAAAGGGTTTCCCGGATTGGCGTAATGATAGAGCATTCTCGGCGGAATGGGGGGAAAGGCACCCTGTACTCCGTGCCTTTCCCTGTTGCCAAGGGGCGGACTAAAGTCCGCACTACGAGTCTTTTGAGCTAGGTTAGGGGCTGGGTTGCTCCAAAGTGAAATGGACCCAACTGCTGGACTAGGGCTGGCGTTTGAGGCTTTCCAGGTTCATAAAGGTGCTGCCGAGGGTAATGGCCAAGGTGCCAAAGCCTAGGGTCCAGGGAATGCTATCCCCCAACAGCAGCGAGGCCAGCAGCACCGTCAGA
>JAYKJG010000225.1:0-4549 GCA_035286285.1 Prochlorothrix sp. | reverse complement strand
CAGTGGGGGGCTGGGGGTGTTTACGCTGTTGGCGCTTCAGTTGCGAATTCCGGAGGTGCGCCTTTTCCTGGACCAAATTATTCGCAAGCTCAAGCGTTAACGCCTGGAGGCGCTAGTATTTCTAGTTATTTCTAGTTATTTTTCTCGTTCCCCCGCTCCGGCGTGGGAATGCCTCCCGGACGCTCTGCGTCCAGTTTTGAGACGGGGAAACGATCGGCGACTGGAGCGGGACAGGGCGCGGTCACGCCTGCTCAGAGTTCCCACCCAGAGTTCCCACCCAGAGCAGGGGAACCAGGGAGGGGAGTATGGGAGCTAGGAAGAGTGCCAGGGAATGATGACTGAATTCTGGGGGCTGTCCTGCTTCTTTCCTTGGCTTGGGGAAATACCATAACAGACCCCCGCTGGGGGCACGGATCGCTGTGCGCTATCACGCCTACCCTGTTATGAAATTCGACTACACCCCCATTACCCAAGCGCTTGTGGAAGAGGCCCGCCTGCGAGAAGCAGAGTTACCCATCCGCAATGAACAATGTCGATCGCTGTTCTTTTTCCAAAATCGGCCAACGGCTAAGGTTGTGTTATTGTTCCATGGCTTTACGGCGGGGCCGTACCAATTTGCCCGCCTTGCCCATAGTTTGTTCCAGAGTGGCTATAACGTTGTGGTGCCGCTGTTGCCCGGTCATGGCCTTGCGGGGCGTTGGTCGTCGGACTGTCCCCCGCCTTTGCCGCGATCGGTCAAGGACTATCAAGAATTTGCGGTGCGGTGGCTGAAGCGCTCCAGGGTTTTGGGGCGGCATCTGGTGTTGGGGGGAATGGGCGGGGGAGGAACCCTGGCGGCATGGCTGGGCCTGACTTATCCGAGCCAGATCGATCGATTGCTGTTGCTGGCTCCCTACTGGGCCGATAGCCGCGAGACCCTTGAACTGTTTGCTCAGCGCGAACAGAATTACTATTCTTGGATTCCGCCCCGCCGCACCATTCCCCTATGCTGCTATAACGGCTTTGATCCCCGCAGTTTGGACCTGTTTTTTGAGTTGGGTGAGACGGTGGTGGGACAGTCGGCCCAGGGCCACGCGCCTCCGGCGCTGTTGGTGACCAGTGAGAGCGATCGAGCCATGGGGACGAGCTTGGGTCAGCCTTTCCTCGATCGGCTCAATCAGCATCAAACCTTAGTGTGGCACCTCAAGTTCAACCGGGTGCTTGACCTTGCCCACGCCACAATGATGCAAACCGAAGAACACAACTATGAAAGCCAGTTGATTAAGCTGGTCAAGCATTTTGCCAAGCTCGACCTGGAGCGGGCGGCTTAGGGGGACTAAAACCCTTCGCCCATAATGCTTTCTTCTAGCTCCTTGCGCTGCTCCATTTGCCGCAGAAAGTAGCCCGTCATCATGGCAGAGGCTAACAGTCCGGCGAGGTTTTCGCGGTTGGTGACGACTTGGACGCTGAAGTTTTCAGAGGGGAGCATTCCGAGCAGCCCTTGGACGTTGTGGGAAATGATTTCCTTGACCTCAGGCGTGGCAGACTTGGCGACACGGGAGAGCAACTCTGGGGATTGGTTTTGTAGATACTGCAACAGGGGGTTAGCCTCCGGTGATTCGGTATCGGTGTCAGTGTCTGAACCAAAGAAATCTGGACTAAATACCATAGGTCAGGGAAAAAGTTACGTTTGCACAAGGCGAATCCCGATCGGCAAGCCGTTGATCTCACGTTGATCTCACGTCGATCTCAACCCGATCAGGGTTTATATATCTTTAGAATGCCTCACTTCACTGTCTAGGTTAACGTTTTCTCAAAGTTTTGCCACCTGATTTTGCTACTTTTTACGCCTTGACTGCTGTCGTGAGATGCTCGTTGGGTCTCGGCCCGATCGCGACAAAACCGGGGAGTCCCGGCTGTGGGCAAGGCATCCCCGGTTTGCGGTGGGGGGGTAATTGTGGCGCTGAGGCGCGGTTTGGGGTTAGGGGAGGTCGCTGTGGCCCATGAGGTAGCGATCGCACTCGCGGGCGGCTTCGCGGCCTTCATTAATGGCCCAGACGACTAGGCTCTGGCCCCGACGGCAGTCTCCGGCAGCAAAGACCCCCGGTAGGCTGGTGGCGTAGTGGTGGTACTCGGCCTTAACATTGCTGCGGCCATCCCGCTCTAGGCCCAGGGCTTCTAAAAGGGGCTGTTCTGGCCCTAAAAAGCCCATGGCCAGCAGCACTAGCTCGGCGGGGACTACTTTTTCGGTGCCGGGGATGGGTTGGGGGATAAAGCGGCCCTGTGCGTCTTTTTCCCACTGGACCTCTACGGTGTGGACGGCTTTGACGTGGCCTTGGTCATCGCCTTCAAAGTGGGTGGCGGTGGTGGTGTAGACGCGGGGGTCGTTGCCGAATTTGGCGACGGCTTCTTCTTGGCCGTAGTCGAGGCGGTAGATTTTGGGGTATTCGGGCCAGGGATTATTGGCGGCGCGTTCGATCGGGGGGCGGGGCATGATTTCCAACTGGGTGACGCTGGTGCAACCGTGGCGGATGGAGGTGCCTACGCAGTCGGTGCCGGTGTCGCCGCCGCCAATGATGACGACGTTTTTGTCGGTGGCGCAGATAAAGCCGGGGCTGGGGTTGCCGTCGAGGACCGATCGGGTGTTTTCGGTGAGGAATTCCATGGCGAAGTGGATGCCTTGGAGGCTGCGGCCTTCGATCGGCAGATCGCGGGGCTGGGTGGCACCGGTGCAAAGCACCACGGCATCAAAGTCTTTGATCAGGTCTTCGGCGGTAATATCCTTGCCAATTTCTGTGTTGCAAACAAAGTTTACGCCTTCTTTTTCCAGCAGATCTAAACGTCGCTGAACCACCTCTTTTTTGTCCAGCTTCATGTTAGGAATACCGTACATGAGCAGACCACCGGGGCGATCTTCCCGCTCAAAGACGGTGACGGTGTGACCGGCTTTGTTGAGTTGGGCGGCGGCGCTGAGGCCCGCAGGGCCGGACCCGACAACGGCCACGGTTTTGCCGGTGCGCTTGGTGGGGGGCTGGGGGACTACCCAGCCGGATTCCCAGCCTTTGTCAATGATGGCGTGTTCGAGGGTTTTGATGGTGACGGGGGGGGCGTTGATGCCGAGGACGCAGGCTCCTTCGCAGGGGGCGGGGCAAACGCGACCGGTGAATTCGGGGAAGTTGTTGGTTTTGTGGAGCCGATCGAGGGCTTCTTCCCAGCGACCTCGATAGACGAGATCGTTCCATTCTGGGATCAGGTTGTTGATGGGGCAGCCGCTGGCCATGTTGCTGAGCAGGGTGCCAGTGTGGCAGAAGGGAGTCCCACAGTCCATGCACCGCGCTCCCTGGGTTTGGAGCTTGTCCTCGGCCATGGGTAGATGGAACTCATCCCAATTGTGAATGCGCTCTCCCGGTAGGCGATCGACGGCGGTTTCCCGCACGTATTCCATGAAGCCGGTGGGTTTTCCCATAGGATTCTATCCCTCAGTTCCAGTATGAAAAATTGTTTACCGCTCAGAATAAAACAGAGTTTGGGGCAAGCTTATTTTTCTTTGGAAAAATTGATGATTTCAAGGATACGTTAGATTTTGATCCAGTTTTTTTAAGATTTTAGGGCGATCGGGTTTAGGACGATCTCTGGGGGGATGGCAAGACCTTCACCTCCAGCCCTTCCCCCAGGGGGGAGAGGGGAGCAAGAGCTAGGGGGGCTGGGTTTTAGGGTTGGTCGGGATCGAGTCCGAGTTCGCGGAGGCGTTGGGCGAGCCGATCGGCGCGAAGCCGTTCCTGTTCAGCCCGCTGTTGTTCCTGTTCGGCGCGAAGCCGTTCCTGTTCAGCCCGGACTCGTTCTTGGTCAGCCCGCTGCCGTTCTTGGTCGGCTTGGTGCTGGGTGGTGGCGAGGGCGGCGAGGGTTTGTTCGAGTTGCTGGGAAACTTCGGCGTAGCTGGCGAAGGGGGTGCCGTCGGGGTGGAGGAGTTGGAGGTCTGTGGCGGTGGGTTGGAAGTGGATGCCGAGGCGGGGGCTGATCCAGTGGTCTAGGGTGTCGATGATTTCGAGGCCGGTGTCTCCCCGAAGGCAGCCGCTGAGGTCGTTACGATCGGGGTCGTAGACGTAATATTCCTCGACTCCGTAGCGATCGTAGAAGATCTGTTTGCGCTGCATTTCTTTGAGGGTGTTGCCCGGTGAGAGGATCTCAAAGACAACTTGGGGGGCGATGCCGTTTTCTTTCCATTGCTGGTAGGAGCCGCGATCGCCTTTGGGGACTCCGAAGGCAACCATGACATCGGGGGCTTGGCGGAGTTTGTTGTTGCCTTGGACGGGGTACCAGAGGAGGTCTCCGGCGACAAAGACTTGGGGGTTTTGGGCGAAAAGCCAGTCGAGGTTGTACTGGATGATGGTAATCCAGCGGAACTGTTTGGTGTTGTCTGCCATGGGCTGGCCGTCGCTGTCGGGGTAGTGGATGCTGTCGAGTTCTGGGGGAGTGGGGGGTGTAGTGGTGGGTGAGGGAAGTTGCGCGACCACGATCGAAGGCTCCTCTGGGTAGTCGGTGGGGGGTGGTTGTTACTGTAGCATTGCGG
>JAYKJG010000224.1:0-28832 GCA_035286285.1 Prochlorothrix sp. | reverse complement strand
GCGACCTAGCCCCCCCCAATGCGGGCCACATCGCGGGCATTCGCCTCAAACGCCGCACTCAAAGCATCATCCCCCGTCAGACCCTCCGCCAGCGCCTGCTTAATCGCCTCCAGCACTCGCTTATAGTCACGGGGCATCACCTTGACAAACTTCGGCAAAAACACCTCCCACTGCTCCAGCACCGCCTGAGCGCGGGGACTGCCCGTGTAATGGGCATGATTCTGGACCAACTGCCGCAAATCAGCGATTTCCTCCGGATCCGTGAGCGATTCCAGATCCGACATCTCCGTATTGCAGTGGTTCGCAAAATCACCCGACAGATCCAGCACATAGGCCACACCGCCGCTCATACCCGCCGCAAAGTTGCGCCCCGTCTGACCCAGGACCACCACCTTACCGCCCGTCATATACTCGCAGCCGTGGTCACCCACCGACTCCACCACCGTCGTCGCCCCAGAATTACGGACACAGAAGCGCTCCCCAGCCATGCCAGAAATATACACCTCACCGCCCGTCGCCCCGTAACAGGCCACATTTCCGATGATAATGTTCTCATGGGGCACCAGATCCGCCTTTTTGTCTGGATAGACGATGATTTTGCCGCCACTGAGTCCCTTACCCAGGTAATCATTGGCATCCCCCTCCAGTTCCAAGGTCACCCCCTTGGGCACAAACGCCCCAAAGCTCTGACCCGCACTGCCCTGGAAGTGCAACTGCACCGTATCCTCCGGCAAGCCCTCCCAATGGCGCTTGGTGATCTCATTGCCCAGAATCGTGCCCACCACCCGGTTGATATTGCGGATGGGCAACGTCGCCTTCACGGGCTGACCCGCCTCGATCGCCGGTTTGCAGAGATCCAGCAAGACCGTCATATCAAGGGACTTCTCCAGGCCGTGATCCTGGGGAATTTGGCAATAACGGCCCACATTTCCCTCCACCTGGGGCCGGTAGAGGATCGGCGACAGGTCAATGCCCTTGGCTTTCCAGTGATCCACCGCCTGCTTCGGCTCCAGCACATCGGTGCGCCCCACCATCTCATTCAAGGTGCGGAAGCCCAACTGGGCCATCAGTTCCCGCACCTCCTGGGCCACAAAGGTCATAAAGTGGACCGCGTGCTGGGGATCGCCCTGGAAGCGCTGGCGTAATTCGGGGTTTTGGGTCGCAATCCCGGCAGGGCAGGTGTTTTTCTGGCAAACCCGCATCATAATACAGCCTAGGGAGACAAGGGGAGCCGTGGAGAAGCCAAACTCCTCCGCACCGAGGAGCGCCGCCACAATCACATCGCGGCCCGTTTTCATTTGGCCATCGGTTTCCACCGCAATCCGGGAGCGCAAATCATTGAGCACCAACGTCTGGTGGGTTTCCGCAAGGCCCAGTTCCCAGGGCAGACCGGCGTGCTTAATGGAGGTTTGGGGCGAGGCACCCGTGCCGCCGTCAAAGCCCGAAATCAGGACTACATCGGCGTGGGCTTTAGCTACACCGGCTGCGATCGTGCCTACGCCCACTTCCGAGACCAATTTAACGCTAATCCGGGCTTCCCGGTTGGCATTCTTGAGGTCATGGATCAGTTCCGCGAGGTCTTCAATGGAGTAGATATCGTGGTGGGGCGGCGGCGAAATCAGGCCCACGCCGGGGGTGGAGTGGCGCACCTTGGCTACCCAGGGGTAAACTTTGCCCCCCGGTAACTGACCGCCTTCGCCCGGTTTTGCCCCTTGGGCCATCTTAATTTGCAGTTCCTTGGCCTGGGACAGATAGAGGCTCGTTACTCCGAAGCGTCCTGAGGCGACCTGCTTAATGGCGCTGTTTTTCGAGTCTCCCTGGTCATTGGTCCAGGTGTAGCGATCGGGATCTTCGCCCCCTTCGCCGGTGTTGGACTTGCCGCCGATGCGGTTCATGGCGATCGCCAGACTTTCATGGGCCTCCTGGGAAATCGAGCCATAGCTCATGGCTCCGGTCTTGAAGCGCTTGAGGATGGCCTCGATCGACTCAACTTGCTCGATCGGAACCGGCTGGCGCTGCTTAAACTGCAACAGACCGCGCAGGGTGAAGAGGGACTGATCCTGCTCATTGATGAGGGCGGCATAGCGCTTGTAAAGGCCATAATCGCCTTGGCGCACCGCCTGTTGCAGGGCATGGATGGCTTCGGGACTAAACAGGTGCCGCTCTCCGTCTTTGCGCCACTGATACTCACCCCCCACCTCCAAGCTCTGGCCATTGACCTCGCGATCGGGGAAGGCGTGCTGGTGGCGCAACAGGGCTTCCTGGGTAATCACGTCGAGATCGGCCCCCTGAATCCGGCTGGCGGTCCAGGTAAAGTAGCGATCGATCAGGGTTGTATTCAGCCCAATGGCCTCAAAAATCTGGGCACCCCGGTAGCTTTGCAGGGTGGAAATGCCAATTTTGGAGGCAATCTTAATGACACCCTTGGTTACGGCTTTAATGTAGTTTTTGCAAGCCGTTTTAGCATCGACATTGGGAATGCTGCCATCGGCGATCAGGTCTTCGATCGTCGCAAAGGCCAGGTAGGGATTGACCGCACTGACCCCATAGCCCAACAGCACCGCAAAATGGTGGACTTCACGGGGTTCACCGGACTCTAGCACTAAACCGACGCGGGTCCGCTTGCCGTTGCGAATCAGGTGGTGGTGCAGACCGGCGACGGCTAAAAGGGCCGGGATTGCGGCTTGGGTGGCGCTGAGGTTGCGATCGCTGAGGATAATCAGGTTCACCCCCGCTTCGATCGCCCCATCCACCTGACTGTAGAGGTGAGCCAAGGCCGACTCCAGCCCCTGGGTTCCGGTTGTGGCGGGGAAGAGAATATCAAAGGTTTGGGCTTTGAAACCGGGCCGATCGATGGACTTGAGCTTGATCAGCTCGGCATTGGTCAAGACTGGGCTTTCTAGCTCAATTAGACGGCAGCTTTCCGGTTCAGGCTTCAGGAGGTTACGCTCAGAGCCGATCGTGGTGATGGGAGAGGTAATAATGGCTTCCCGGATGGAGTCGATCGGGGGGTTGGTGACCTGGGCAAAGAGTTGCTGGAAGTAGTCATAGAGAAGTTTGGGCCGATCGGACAGCACCGCCAAGGGCGTATCGGTTCCCATGGACCCCACCGCTTCTACGCCACTTTGGGCCATGGGAGTCAGCAATAGCCGCAATTCCTCAAAGGTATAGCCAAAGGCGGTTTGTCGCTGCATCAGGGGCAGTAAATCACCGGCAGCAGCGGGAATGCTCACCGCCGGATCCGCCACCTGATCTAAAGGCACCAGATACTGATCCAACCAGTCCTGATAGGGCTGCTCGCTGGCAATTTGCTGCTTAATTTCCTCATCGGCCACAATGCGGCCTTCTTCCATATTGACCAGGAACATCCGTCCCGGCTCCAGCCGTCCCTTATGGGCGATATTTTCCGGCGCGATCGGCAAAACTCCGGCTTCTGAAGCCATAATTACCCGATCGTCCTTGGTCACATAGTACCGAGACGGTCGCAAACCATTGCGATCGAGCACCGCCCCCATCATTGTGCCGTCGGTAAAGGCAATGGAAGCCGGACCATCCCAAGGCTCCATCAAACAGGAATGGTAGCGATAGAACGCTTTCTTCTCCGGACTCATGGACTCATGGGCCGCCCAGGGTTCCGGCACCATCATCATCACCGCATGGGGCAAAGAACGACCCGACAGCACCAGTAACTCTAGGGCATTATCGAAAATCAGGGAGTCACTGCCGTCTACATTAATCACACGGGGGATTTTGGCCAAATCCGTGCCAAAGAGGTCCGATGCAAACAGAGACTGACGGGCGTGCATCCAGTTGATATTGCCGCGCAGGGTATTAATTTCGCCGTTGTGGGCAATGTAGCGATAGGGGTGGGAGCGCTGCCAACTGGGGAAGGTATTGGTACTAAAGCGGGAGTGGACCAAGCCGAGGGCACTGGTGCAGTCGGGATCTTGCAAATCCAAGAAGTAGGTTCCCACTTGGTGGGGCGTAAGCATCCCTTTATAGACAATGGTCCGGCTAGAGAGGCTGGCTAGATACCAGTAGCTGTCTAAACCTGTCTTTTTCAGGGTTGCAAAGGCCATTTTGCGAATGACATAGAGCTTCCGCTCAAAGGCTAAGGTCTCCATGCCCTCAGGCCGCTGGATAAAGACCTGCTGCATAAAGGGTTCACTGCTGCGGGCCGTCACCCCCAAGCGGCTATTATCCACGGGCACATCACGCCACCCTAGCACCGTTAGCCCCACATCCGAGGCTATTTGCTCGAAACCTTGGCGTGTTTGCTCCCGCACGGCTCCATCCGGCGACATATAGGCAATTCCCACCCCATAGTCCCCCGCAGCGGGCAAGGTGAACCCTAGGCGCTGGGTCACTTTTTGGAGAAAAACATGGGGAATTTGCAGTAAAATCCCGGCCCCATCCCCGGAGTCCGGGTCAGCACCCACGGCTCCCCGGTGATCCAGATTCACCAAAATCGTTAGGGCATCCTGAACGGTACTGTGGGATTTCTCGCCCTTCATATGGACAATAAACCCAACACCACAGGCATCATGCTCAAATTGGGGATGGTACAAGCCCTGCTGAGGGGGCAAGAAATCAGATTGTTTCATAGGGGGGTCACTCTGGGGTAGTTCTGGCGACAACGGCGCGGACCGTTGCTAGGGTTAGAACGGTTATCGGGATGGAGGTTGAGCAAATGGCTTGCGGCGGGTGACTCCCCAACGATCTTTGCGCTGTGCGGACAGGCTGAGGAGATAGGTTGGGGGGGCTGCAAGCGATCGCGATAGACCGAACCCTATGGATTTTCCAATAGACCCCAGGGAAATTGCCAGCTTCTTAAGAAAAGTCTCGGATTTATACGAAATTCTTGATGAATGTATGATGACTTTTTCACAAAGTCCTAACCTAGGAAATACCCACTCAAAAGTCTTGCGATCGTGACTTTTTGCCCTCAAACTGCCTGAATTCTCGCTGATTCTCTCCCGATAAATCTCGATAAATCCTGACAAACCTCAAACTTTTCGATCGGGCACATTTCGCTTTGGGGTGCATTTCACGTTTGCCCAGGGGCGGACTAAAGTCCGCACTACGAGCCTTTTGAGCCAGGTGAGGGGCTGGGTTGCTCCAACGTGAAATGCACCCTCGCCTTGAACGGGTGCAGGGGAACGGATGCGATCGAGAAAATCCCCCCGTGGTTGCTCGGTCCAGCGGTAGGGGCAAACCCCCCGTGGTTGCCCCGGTTGGGCCGCCGGTAATAGAAATACTCCCTTCTAGTAGGTAGGTAAAGATGTCTGCCCCCTTGCCAAGGGGACTGAGGGGATTTCTGAGAGGGTTTCCGTCACTTAGTGCGAGTTGCTAAACATCCCCTTGGAACTGCCGAACTTACCAGGGGCTACCCACGATCGTGAACGCAGACCAGTAAAACGGATGAGACAGATCCGCAAATTGTTCCAATTCTCCACCCCCTAGGGTCGTTTCTCCCCGCAAACTCCCCCGCAAAACCCCATCCGCCACCGTCACCTCTCCCCGCAGCATCGCCAGTTGGGCATCCCGCAACGCATCCGCCTTCGACTCCGCCGTTTGCAGGTGGCTATAAAACTCCGTCATCAGCGCCAACGTCCCCACATCACTCACGGACCACAAACTCGCCAAGGCCGACTTCACCCCCGCCTGTACCGTCAGCCCCGCAAAGCCCAACTCTGCCTCCACATCCCCTAGGGCTGTCTCACAGGCACTCAGCACCAACAAATCCACCGGCGGATTGTTCCAGTTCAGGTCCGGGATGCGATCGAGGGTCAACCGACTATCCCAGAGTTGAATGTAGGAATTACTGAGATCCCCCCCCGCAAAATTGGCATGGGTGGCTAGGTGGATAATGCCATAGGCTTGGTCTTGGCGTTGGCGGATCAGGTTATCGAGGGTGAAGTCTTGGTTCAAAATGCCCACTCCCGGCCACAATTGCTCCGTGATGGTGGTGACCTCTAGGGGCACAGCGGGCAGGTCGCTTTGATCCGTAAATTCCGAAGCCCCCATCGCCAAAACCCGCGATCCCTTGAGGGGCTGGTAGACAAAATTGGAAAGGGCAAAGGCGGGCACCCGAACTGGGGCATAGCGCTCGATTAAGAATTGCTGGCCATCATGGAGAGCCGCGATCGGCAGCGATCGCAAGCCTTGCCCCATACAGAAAATCAGCGTATCAATGCCCTCTGCCTCCAGTTCCGCTTCCACCGGGGCCACAAACCAGTCATAGAGTTGCTGGGCCGGACGCAGATAGCGCCCTGGAGGGCTTTGAATATCCGCAATGCCAATGTTAAAGAGACGAACCACCTGCATGACCCGATCGCGGGGCACTGGAATTTGGCGCTCTACGGTCACGCCCTGGGCCGTACTGAGAATGACGGAAATATACTCTGGCGTGGCCGCAATCCACAGAAAACCCGTGCGGGTTCCCGTCTGGCGATCGGCCTCATTCAGCGTCAGGACTACTTGTCCTGGACTCTCAAAATCCTTCAAATCCGGCAAATTTAGGTAGTTTTGGTACTCCTGTTGCCAGCGATTTTCCATATCTACAATGGCTTTCGCCAGTTCTGGGGCAAGCGGCGCGGCGGCGGTGGAGTCTGGAGTTGCTGGGGGGGCCGGGTACGGCGTGCCATAGTCATCGCCCAGGGCTGCACCCAGGCCCAACCCCCACAGTCCAAGGCTCAGCACAACGCCCCCAAGACAGCGGCCCCAGGCGAAGTTGCGGCGCAACGGCAAGCCCCATCGCGCTGTTGCGGAAGTCATCGCTGTTTTGCCAGTCATCGTTGCTGTGCCAGTCGTTGCTGCTGTGCCAGTCATTGCTGCTGTGCCAGTCATTGCTGCTGTGCCAGTCATTGCTGTTTTGCCAGTCATTGCTGCTGTGCCAGTCATTGTTGCTGTGCCAGTCATTGCTGCTGTGCCAGTCATTGCTGCTGTGCCAGTCATTGCTGTTTTGCCAGTCATCACCATTCTGTTTCCCTTCAAGCTGTCCCAGTTCGGTCGTCATTTCGTTAAGCCACCCTCTAGATTAAGCCACCCTCTAGTTAAGCCCTAACCCGGTGCCATCGTCATCCCGTCCAGCCAGCGCATCCCCGGCAGGTGCTGAAACCCGTGAAGCCAGAAAGTCCCCGGAAGTTCCCCGATACGTTTTGTATCACTGTCTAGCTAGTGGGTGGGAGCGTCAATGAGAGGGTCGATCGCCGCTCAATTGCGATCGAGGTCGATCGCAATAAAATGCAGATCCCATAGGCTATAATTAACAAAATAAAGTTGTTTTGAATAGGAATATATCAAATTTAATCAAATTTACCCTTAATCATCTTTCTTACCAGTGTTCAAGGCATTTTACAGATTCCCAAAGCCCGATCGACAACAAAAAAACTTCCCCCCAGGCAATGAAGAGAAGTTTTTGGAAAAAGTACAGAGTCTACAGGGAATCTATAAATGCTTCACCTATAGATGTTGTCCACTGTAGCAAACTTGGATCCCTATGCTCTGGGGGGGGGCACCCCCAATTGGACGACTCTCCTCGCCCTGGGGCAGCCGTGGCTATTGAACCCCAGCACAATTGCACCAGGACAGACTGGAACCACAGGCTCTCCTCCCGGCCTTAAAGATCGCGCAAAAATCTCGTAACAAACCAGTAAAAACTCCGCAGAGATCTCGTCAAAAGCAAGTTAGATCCTCTTTTGGAAACAGCAGAAGATCCCAGTTCCTGCCCCGATCCCAGAGATTAGAGAAGAGATCCCCCCAGGTTTCCCCCAATCCTAGTTTTTAGTCCTTGATCCCCACCCTGGGGATAGACACAGCCCTGACTGGAGCCAAAGTCTATAAATTCAAAAAATGTTAAGTATTACGACTTACTCGATACAAATCTGTGGTTAGAAGGAAAGATGAGAGCTAAAGGATGGGAGGTTCAGGGGGTGTTGGCCCCCTTGCTAGCCCGACAAGGTCCAATCGCCATCACAACTTGAGGACTTTATAACGATGCCCATTATGTTCCTTGCTGAGGCAATTCCCCACACGGCTGCGTGGGGTCCACAGGTTGCCATTATCATGATCCTTTGCAACGTTCTGGCCATTGCCATTGGCAAACAAACCATGGGAGGCCCCGCTGAAGGCCCTGCCTTACCCTCTCCTGAACTGTTTGGGGGGATGAACGCGGCTGGGTTACTGGCAACGACCAGCTTAGGTCACATTATTGGAATGGGAGCCATTTTAGGCTTAGCAGCAATGGGTCTGCTCTAGACTCAACCTGTTTTGTGCTGTTCTGGGGTGCTCCTGGGGGGGCACCTCGCTTCTCTGTCTTTTGGACCCGCGATCCATTGGACCCGCGATCGCGGCGGTCTATGCTGTTAGTGACGATTCATGACGAGTAGAGGCGCACTTGTGTCTAGGATTTTAGCGTTTATTTTTGTGGCCTTCACAGGGTTTTGGGCCATGCTCCCCACGGAACCCGCCCTTGCCCAACTCCGGTTTGAGCCAGTGCCAGCGGAGGCTATCCAAAACCTCAGTGTTTTGAAGCAAAATCAAGCCTGTCCGGGCTGTAACCTGCGAAATGTGGTGCTAAAGCGGTCTAATTTCAGCGGGGTTGACCTGGAAGGGGCTAATCTCCAAAATACTAATTTGGCAGAGGCTACCTTCGACGGGGCCAACCTCAACGGGGTCAATCTTGCCTACTCCTATGTAAAGCAAGCGAGCTTTCAGGGGGTACAACTGTCGGGGGCCGATTTAACCCAAGCCAACTTCTATGAGGTCAACCTCCGGGATGCAGATCTCAGCGGCGCAACCCTCCGCAACACCAACTTAAACAAAGCCAACCTCAGCGGGGTTAACTTTGCTGGGGCTGACTTGTCCATGACCTACCTCCGGGATGCCGTGGTCACCAATGCCAACCTCGCGGGGGCCAAGCTCTGCAATACAGTTCTGCCCGACGGCAAGGTCAGCTACGACGGCTGTTGAACGGGGCTGTTGCCAGAGGCTAGATCAAACAGGCTGTATCAGAGGGGGTTGCTGCAAGTGAACTGCTGCAAGGGGACTCTCCCTGGGGCGGTCTAACTGCTGCGATCGGGGCAATCCCCCCTCTAGCTCCTGTTGAGAAGGGGGGGAAAGAGAAAAGCCGATTGCAAATCGGCAATCCCAGGGGAAAGCTTAGCGCTTCGGTGCGAGGTTCCCAATATCCTCTCAGACCAAATCCGACTAATCTCGATTCGTTTTGGTAGGGGCAATCCCCCCGTGGTTGCCCCTGTATTCGGCTGGTCGAGGGTCGGCACAGGGGCACGACCCCTACCCGTTTATTCTGTTTCAGGCTCAACGGATTTGGTATCAGACCGATCGGGTGGGCTATAGGTTCACCCTTTTTTTATGGGGGTTTTTTATGGGGACGCTCTCACTTTGGCCGGTTAACCGCTGCGATCGGGGCAAATTTCCTGGGGTTGCCCCGGTTTTGGGCCGAAGAGGGTCGGCACGGGGGCGCGACCCCTACCAAGATATCTTCACAGTGGGATGTACCCCTGTTCCGATAGGAGCGCGGAGGAACGAGCGTCAACGAGAGCCTTGAAGATGCCAGGGGCAATTACAGGATTTGGGAGAGGAATTGTTGGCTGCGTTCGGCTTGGGGATTGGTGAAAAATTGATCGGGGGTGGATTCTTCGACGAGGAGACCGTCGGCCATCAGCACCACCCGATCGGCCACCTCCCGCGCAAACCCCACCTCATGGGTCACACAGACCATGGTCATTCCCTCTCCGGCCAACTGCCGCATCACATCCAGCACTTCCCGCACCATTTCCGGGTCTAGGGCTGAGGTGGGTTCATCAAAGAGCATGACCTTGGGTTGCATCGCTAAAGCACGGGCGATCGCCACCCGTTGCTGCTGTCCCCCGGAGAGTTGACCGGGATACTTGCGGGCTTGCTCCAGAATGCCCACCCGCTCCAAAAGCTGCACCGCAACTGCCTCAGCCTTTGCCTTGGGCCAGCGGCGGACCCAAATGGGTGCTAGGGTCACATTTTGCAGCACCGTCAGATGGGGAAAGAGGTTGAACTGCTGGAACACCATCCCCACTTCCCGGCGAATGGCCTCAATATTTTTGAGATCGTGGGACAGACGGATACCATCCACCTCGATACTGCCCTTTTGGTAGGGTTCTAGGGCGTTAAAGGTGCGAATAAAGGTGGATTTGCCCGATCCCGATGGTCCCATGACGACCACCACCTCACCGGTATTCACCGTCAGGCTGACCCCTCGCAGAACATGAAAATGGTTGCTGTACCATTTTTCGACATTTTGCGCCACAATCATGGGCTGGGTAGACTGGATCGGACTGGGGGCACCGTTATTCAACTGGGTTTGAGTCATGGCTCCTGCTCTGTACTGCGATGGGGACAGTTTGACGATCGAGGACAACGGGAAGAGGGTCAGATCCAAGCCTACTGTGGGTCTTCGCCCGGTCTATTCACAGTTGCGGGTTTGGATGGTGGATTGATAGGGCGCAAGGGTCGGACTGGCGGGGAGATCGCGGGAAAAATCGCTGGTGGCCCGTTGCATTTGGGCGAGGGCGAGGTTGTAGTTGACGATCGCGGTGGCTAGGTTCCCCGCCGCACGGGTCAAGTCCCGTTCCGCATTAATGACATCAATCTGGGTTCCCACACCGGCCTGGAAGCGTAACCGTGCCAAACAGAGGGCATCCTTGGCCTGCCCTACGCCTAGGTTGGCCGTGCCAATATTTTGTTGGTTAGCCTGGAGATCATAGTAAGCGTCTTCTACCTGCTGGCGGATTTGGTTGCGATTGTCTGCAAACTCTAGCTCGGCGGTTTCCCGGCCCAGTTCTTGTTGGCGTGCGGAGGCACGGGCCGCTCCACCGTCAAATAAGCGCCAATTGAGGTTAACGCCAACTGCATACTGACGGCTGAAGGTGTCTTGGGTGGTGGTGGTCCCTTGGCTGCTGGTGCCAGACAGGTTTGTATCCAAGGAGTACTGGCCGAAAAAGCCAAGATTCGGGCGAATTGAGGCTAGGGCAACTTCACGCTGGGCAGTGCTCACCTCCCGCTGAATGAGGTTCTGTTCCAGTTCCGATCGGTTTGCAAAGGCCAGAATAATGCTGTCTGCGAGGGCGATCGGCCACTCACCCGCCGGGGCAACGGTATCCGCTGCAATGAGGTTGACTGTGGCGGGTAAACTCAAGCGCTGGGCCAGTTGCCGCTGGGCTTTGACTTGGTTCGCCTTGGCGTTGGCGAGGTTCTGCTGCTCGTTGGCCAACTGCACTTCCGCCTGCAACACCGCAAAACGAGTGCCTACCCCTGCCCGTTCCAGTTGTTGGGCATCCTTTAAGCTTTTTTCGGCAGCAGTCACGGCACCGTCGGCAATGCGGACCTGTTCGTCCGAATTTTGAAGCTGGTAATAATCTGAAGCAGCATCTAAGCGCACCTGTTGGCGGGTCTGTTCCACCAGTAGCTCGGCTTGCCGGACTTCCCCTTCCGCCGCTTGGATACTGGGACGGCGATCGGGGTCATAAATGTTGTAGTCCACTCGCACGGTGCCGTTGAGGGTTGTGGTGCCTTGACTAGAGTCAGTGGGGGCGGAAAAAGGCGGGGCATTGGTGCTTAAAACCGTGGTATCGGCCCCGGTGCGCTGAATATTGCTGTCAAAGGTGACGCTGGGGTACCGCTGGGCTTGTTGCTGGCGTAGGGCTTCCCGCCGCTGGAGGAGTGCAACTTCTTGGGCCTGGAGGGTGCGGTTATTGTGGAGGGCGAGGGCTGTGACTTCTGCTAGGGTGAGGGCGAGGGTGTCGGCGATCGTGACCTGGGCGGGATCGAAGGGGAGTTCTAGGGGGTTGGAGTCTGTTAGCAGGGGGCGCAGGTGAGGCGCGTTGAGATCTACGCCTTCGACCATCAGGGTCTCGATCGCTGAATCTTGGGCGACCCAATTTTGAGTGACAGAATCTGCGGCAACTTGATCTTCAGCAACTTGATCTGCGGCAACTTGATCTGCGGCAACTTGATCTGTGGCAGCAAGATCTTCAGCCGCCGGATCTTGGGTGACTCGATCTTCAGCAACTCGATCTTCAGAACCTTGATCTTCAACAACAGAATCTTGGGCAACCGTTTGTAGCACAGTCTCTTCGGCAGCGGAGTCAGTAACGGAGTTAATAGCCGATTCTGTCCCAAGCGCTGCAATGGTATCCGTAACCGTTTCTACAGTCTCGCTTTCTGAAGCAATTTCAGGGTTGATTGCAGGGGCAATGTCGCGGGAAACTTCGGGCGCAAATTCAGAGGCGGCTGTGGTGTTGGGCTGCAACTCTGCTTCTAGGAGGTCCGGCGGGAGTGGTTCGACGGCCAGCGGTTTAATGATGATGGGTTGAAGGGTTACGGGTTCGATCGGCGATCGATCGAGTTCGGGCCGATCGATCTGGCCCCGTTGACGCTCCGCCACTGCTGTACCCGCAGGTTCCCCTTCAGAGGCGACAATCTCCGCCGCTTCCGTTGCAATTTCGCTCGTTTCAGACTCTTGAACCCCCGGTTCTGCCACAATGGCAATATCTTCGGTAACGTTCTCGGCAATATCTTCGGTAACGTTCTCGGTAAGATTGTCAGCCGGATTGCGGGCTGCTTCAGGGTCCACCCGGTTTTCTAGGGGGTGTCGTTCCGGCTGTGGGGCTTGGGACAAGAGCGTGGGTAGGCCCAACCCTTGGAGAACAGCCTGGAAAGCCTCCCCAGACGGGGCAAGGTTCCCAACAGTAGCGCCAGCAATAGTCTCGGCATCGTGCCCTGCATGACCGTGCCCTGCATGATCGTGCCCTGCATGACTGTGCCCTGCATGACCGTGCCCTGTGTGACTGTGCCCTGCATGACCGTGCCCTGTGTGACTCAGGTCGATCGCCCTGCCACCCGTCAGACTCAAACCATAGACCTGGGAGCCAAGGGCGGCCTCAGCAAAAGCCTCAGGGAAAGCCGCAAGGACAACCTCTGGGGCAACCAAAGGCAGGGCAAATTGCGAAGTTGGGTTGATGTCACCAGGGTGGACCGGATTGGAGAGTGCTTGGGCTGAAGCAAGTCCAAATGCAAGGGGATTAACCCAGGTGAACAAGGTACCAGTTCCCAGCAGAGCCAAGGAATTCAGAGGATTCATGGTGACTTGGTGAAGGATACAGCTTGGGTAAGGATAGCAGGGATAGCCATGACCGCAGATGAGCCACAGAGAACAAAAACCAGAAGAGAACAAAACAGAGCCAGTCCTAGACGGGATGGCTTGCTGTCGTCCGCTGTTCTGTGGTCACCGTGACCGTCAAATCAAAAGTGCTGGGAGGATGAAAGGAGCGATCGTTACCCGCCGTAACTTACCTTAGACTTCAGCAGTCTCACTGGCGGCCCCATAGGCAGTGGCAGGGGCAGTCTCGTAGAGAAGATCATCTAAAGCACGGGCAGCGTATTCATCGGGGCTGATGGGATCCACGTAGGGCGTTTCGACCTGGGGCGGAAGCACGGCTTCGCTCAGATTAGCACCGCTTAGGTTGGCTCCCCCGGTTTTGGTTTCCAGCAAAATGGCTTTGGTCATATTAACCCCCATAAAGCTGGTGCGATCGAAGGTCGCAGCCCGCAGATTAACCCCCGTAAAGTTCGATCGGTTAAACCGAGATTCGGTGAGGTTAGCCCCCTCTAGACTAGCGGTTTCCCAAACGCTATGCATAGCACGGGCCGAACTCAGATTGGCCTGTTGCAACTGGGTTTCCTTCAGGGTGGCACGGGTGAGGTCTGCCCGCTCTAGGTTAGCGCCCTTGAGGCTGGCCCCGCTGAGGTCTGCATAGGCCAGTTCTGCTCCGACCAGGTTAGCAAACTCTAAATTAGAGCCGTTAAAGCTGGCATGTTGAGCATCCACCCGGTTGAGATTCGTTTTCACTAACTTGGCGCGATCGAGCTTGCTCTTCTTGAGGTCAGCCCCAAACATACGGGCACCGCTCAGATTAGCCTCGGTCAGATCGGCATTATTCAATGAGATACCGCTGAGGTCTGCACCTTGGAAATTTGCGCCTCTCAAGTTGGCTCCACTCAAAATCCAACCAATCAAGGCAGCGTGACTTAAATCCACCTCCGCTTGAGGATTAGACTCACGCCACTGATTCCAGGAGTCTACGCCTTGTTCCAGCAACTGGATAAGTTCTGTATTTGCCATTTACTTACGCTCCTCGATGGCTTACCAATTTGCCTAATCCAGCAAGAACCAGACCGTCCGGACAGTCGCTTGGCCCGGAAGGGAGGCGATGCGGGGGTCTGTTCTCGGCTTGTTTGGGTTGTTCGTGAGAGGGAAAGGTTACCGTGCTGGGGGCGGCTGCAACCCCTCGGCCCCTCTTTAACGCCCGGATTCAGCGACATGGTGCTGCCGAGTCTGGGATTGGGATCGAGCCGAACCCATTGATATTAGGATACAGAGTGAACTACCCGACGCTCACTTACGGTATAGCACGGGCTTCCCCATTCAGGGGCAGTCGCCTCTAGGACTACCAGAGTCCCTTTGGTTTGACACTGCCCCCCAGGGCAGGAGTCCAGGTTCCCAAGACCCCGACGTTTGCTGGCAACCTATACCGATTCGCTTGGTTCTCGCTGACGGCAGGGAGGGCAAGACCTACCAATTCTATCAAGACTTGCTCGTTTCCTCATCCAACCGGGCGCGGTTCCCTTGATACAAAGTCTAGGGGGAGTCAGTGGGATCCGGGTGGGATTCCTGTAGCCCCCCGCCCCAGCCTATGGCTCTACAAAGACCAGGGCATCGACCCGAAACCAAGACTCCGATCGGTTTAAGGCTCCGGTCAGGGTCAGGGTTTGGCCCGATCGGGCGGTGGCGAGTTGTTGGTTAAGGTGGGGGCAGAGGGTGACGAGGCTGAGGGGACTGGGCAAGCTGCGGGGCGGGGCGGTTGAAGCGTTGGCGGGGCCGCAGAGGTCAGCGGGGCGGGATTGGGGGGTGAAGTGGTAGTGTTGGGGAGCTTGGACGGTGAGGGTGCCGGTGAGGGTGAGGAGGGGTTGGCTGGTTTCGGGGAGGGGGCTGGGCGCGATCGGGGGCGGTGGGGACGGGGTTGGAACGGTTGGCAGGCCACGATCGGCGGGGATGCCCGGATCGGGGTTGGGATCGGTCGCTCCAACCCAAGCTGAAACGGCCCCAGGGTGCGCTGGAGGGACTGGAGCCGCTTGAAGGGCTTGGCGCTGGGCCAGCAACCAGTGGGCTTGGTGGGGTACCAGGTCGAAGCTGGGGATCACCGCTGCGGGGGCCGTGGGATCCCTCAAAAGCGCCTCTTGAAGCGCTAAAACCGGCAGATCCCTGGGCTGACAGCCCCGCTCTAAACACAGGGCCGCTGCCATCCCCGCCGCCTGTCCCAAGGCCAAGACCAGGGGCTGAAGCCGCGTAGCCCCGTTGGCCATGTGGGAGACGGAAATATTTTTTTCACAGACCAGTAAGCCATCGGTGTCTGCGGGCACTAGGCAGCCGTAGGGCAAGGCAAAGGGGGTTCCGGTCCAGCGTCCGCCCCAACGGCAGGCTTTGGGGGCAAGGGCAATGTCGCCGCTGGGGTAGTGGTGATCGTTGGGGTAGTTGCCCAGGGCGATCGCCGTAATTTGGCCGCTGCTATCCCTGGGCAGGGGCGCAATTTGGGTCTGGGAATCGGGCAATAGGTCCTGCTCTCGCACCGTGACCAACCCCCGCAGGCGACGACCTTCGCGGTAGTAGGGATGGAGGGCATAGGCTCCACCTCCTAGGGTTCCGGTGCCAGAGACCCCTAAATGATCGCCCAGACCGGGCGGTAAAACGGGGAATGCCTGGGGCGCAAGGCCATAGCGGGCACCGAGGTTTTTCTGAATCCAGTAGGCAAAGCCTTGACTGTGCCAGCGGGCTTCCTGTAAAAAGGCACGGCGATCGGCCTCGGATCCCCGCAGCCGTTCTAAGCCTTCGCCGTAGTCGTTGCCGTGAATGGGCCAGTTGATCATGAAGCGATCGCCCGCCAAGCGGCCATAGTTCAAAAACGACTCTGCCCCATGCTTAGCCCAAGCCCCCTCAAAGGCTGATCCCCCGTCCCAATTGGGCGGTGGCGCAAGGGGGGGAGCCGCTGCCCCCTCGCCGTAGTCCTGGAGCAACACCACCCAGGTGGGCGCTTGGACTGGATAGCGACAGTAGGGCAGTTTTTGGGCCGCTGGGTCGAGATCCGCTGCTGGGGGGGCGCTGGGTTCCTGCCACTGGTCCTGGGCTTCCCAGCCCCAACGATGGGGGACTGCCCCCAGGGCCAGCAGATCCCCCAGTTCCGTGCCGTCCAGGATGATTTGGGCTTGGACCTGGAACTGGGTAAAGCGGACTGTGGTGAGGCGATCGCCCGATCGATCCACCGCCACAGGTGCCCCCCCCACAATCCAGGTTAAATTCGGCTCCCGCCGCACCCACTGGGCAAAAATTGCGGCCCCGATCGCCGGTTCATAGGTCCAAAAGCTGACCCAAGCTTGGTCCAAACCCCCCGGTTGTTGACGGGCCAACTCCCGCACAAAGGCCCCCCAAAGGCCCGTTTGCAGGCTCAGCAACTCATTGCCATCGGGGGCCACGACTCCGGCACTGGTCAGCATTCCGCCCAACCATGGCCCCTCGCTTACCAGCAAGGTCTTGGCTCCTCGCCGTGCTGCCTGGAGCGCCGCTGCCGTTCCCCCCGCTCCTCCCCCCACGACGAGAACGTCGGTGGTCAGAGTTGGGGGAGTTGTCAAAATTGCCAAAGAAGCCTGGGTCATCGCTACAGTACAGAGAGTATTACGGGGGTTATATGGCAGGGGCAAAGCATTTTTGGCAAGATCTTGGCTGATCTTTACGGGTAGGTTGGGGTAGGGATGGCGTAACCCAACGAGGGCGGGGTCTGTGTTGGGTTTTGTGCCTCAACCCAACCTACGATCTGTGTTGGGTTTTGTGCCTCAACCCAACCTACGATCTACCGTTAGCCGCGCTAGATTGCCCAGATTTTTCAGATTTAACAGTAGGGCCGCACATCTTCACCGCACTCATCAGCCAGGTAAGACAGGGCACGGAAGCGGAGGCCCACCAGTTGCTCATAGAAGGGATTGAGCTTGCAGAGGGGCGGAATATGGACGACTTTGTGGCCAAACAGGCTCACATCCCGCTCAAAGGGACATTGGGGGGGAATTAACTTACAGAGAAAGCGGGCCAGTTGGGGATCGTGGACCTCTAGGCCATCCAGCCAATCCCGCGCCGGATGTAACACATCTAGCCCTGGGGGGTGTTCTGGGGGATGGAGCGGGCTGGCGGCGGCGTGGGCCTGAACGGTTTCGTCCTCCCGGTGATAAAGGGTCGCCCGGAGGGATTCAAGGATGCGATCTTCAAGGCCCAAGGCTTGACAGAATTCATGGAGAACCACATCTTCGGTATTGCTATAGACCCCATCGGCCAAGGCTACCATCACCGCTGTCCGCAGAAAGTTATTGCGCAGTGACTCGTCTGTCCCCAGGGCCACTGCCAAATCCGCGCCGGAAATTGGCTCAAAGGGTTCCAAGCTGATGCTGGGAACCAGTTCTGCTTCGGTGAGGGAGGTGATGAGTTGCTTTTCTTCTTCGTCAAAGTGGCCATCGGCCCAGGCAATGGTCAGAAGGCCCTGTAACCAGGCGGTCAGTTGCTGGCGACTGTAGGGAGACTGGACTGTGTTAACCATAGATCTG
The DNA here is from genome assembly GCA_035286285.1 of Prochlorothrix sp. Lineage (GTDB taxonomy): Bacteria > Cyanobacteriota > Cyanobacteriia > Prochlorotrichales > Prochlorotrichaceae > Prochlorothrix. The sequence goes on along the minus strand of JAYKJG010000224.1, from coordinate 11,132 downwards.
GTGTGTTGCTGCTTGCACAAGTCTAGGGAACCTGACCCTGGAACAGCCAAGGCCGCAGTTCCTGGCATCCATTAAAGCCTGTTCTGGGAAACCCTGCTTGGGACTAGGGGGCCAGTTCAGCCGGAGGAAGTTCGGTAGAATGGGGAAATGAGAGAATGTGGAGGGTTAAACGGCGATGGTTTTAATTGTGCAATGGTTATTTGCGCCCCTGACGGCTCCGGTAACGGGGGTGATGTGGATTGGCAAGCAAATTCTCGATCGGGCTGATGGGGGTTTGAGCGACAAGGAGGCGCTCCAAAAGGAACTGCTGGCGCTGCAACTGGCCTTTGATTTGGGGGATATTGAGGAGGAGGAGTTTGAGGAGAAGGAGGAGGAGTTGCTGTTGGCGATTCAGGCGATCGAAGACGAAGAGGCGGCTGAGGACTAAATACTAAATAAATTGCAGGGGAGCCTCCCCCTTGGGCGGAATATGCTGTAGGGGTTGTGCCCCTGTGGGTTCATCCCCTTTGAGAAGCCCTCACCCTCAATCTCCCTCCCAGGGCGGGAGGGGAACTTGGAAAAAATCTTGCTCCCCTTTTACCCCTTGGGAGAAGGGGCTGGGGGATGAGGGGTGCATCTCTGGGCAAGGGGGATACACCCTATTTGTTGGCTAAGCCCCCGGCCCGTTCTAGCGTGAAATGCACTCTCTTGATGTCCCAAGAAATGAGGACATTGAGATAGGACATTTAGAAAAGTTTAGCGGCCCGTAGGGTGAAGAACAGACCAACGGCCATCCCAAAGAAGATTGCCAAAAAGAGAATGAAAAACGGGAGTCCACCGAAAATTTCAGCCATGGGTCTTTCTTGATCCTTTCAGTTATGGGGTTTATCAAAATCCAGGGCGATCGGCGGTCTAAGCACGGGGTGTAGACCTGGGAGTCCATCTACGGGGTCCAAGCCGCCCCGATCGACCCTACGCCTCACCTTGGAGTCTCTCCCTATTGAACCATAGGACAGTCCTCCCCACGCCATGGGCACTGTGCGGCCTCCCTTGAGGTTGGGCTACCGATGCCCCGATCGGCGCACCCACCGGATTTAGTTTGGAGCAACCCAGCCCCTACCCTGGCTCAAAAGGCCCGTAGTGCGGACTTGAGTCCGCCTCTTGGCAAAGGTGAAATGCACCCTAATCCTGAATATAGGCTTCACCGCTAATCAACGCCTGCTCAGCCCGGACAAACTCTCGCCCTAGGTACAGCGCATGATCTAACTTGGTTAGGGGGCAGGGCTGGGTTTCCTCGGTGATTTTCATGCCCAACTCCTTTGCAGTCCGTCCGGTAAAGACTGCGGTGGGTTGCCGCTCCACGGCTCCGCGCACGGGGAAGGGTTTACCCGTTTCTGGGTCTACGGCCAGTCCTTTGTCGTTAATCTCATTGGTAAAATGCTTGGCACAGATCAGTTGGGCTTCCCGATCGAGATAAATCAAAAAATATCCGGCGGGATCTAGGTGGATAAAACGTTTGGATAGTTCGCGATCGATCGCAGCCAAGTCTTCGGCAGAAGGAGCCATAGGCGTTTTACAAACTGAGGGTGATAAGGGAATGAATGAACCCGCTCAGGGGACAGCAAGGGCCGGGGGTCACCGTTCCGTTATCCTGAGGCCAAGGGTCACTCCAGAACGATTTTGTCCTGTTAGATAACCTTGGTTTGGCGGAAAAATGCCCCCATGACAGCTATAGGGGATATTACCAGTCGGTGTCCAGGATGGATATAATCTAGGGGACAGTCTCCATGGTTGGGGGCATATCCGCAGCGGGTCAAACCGAGGCGCAGAGGGCGGGTTAGGTTTTCTGACCCCTACGATCCCAACGGTCTTGTCGGGGCGTGGTTTTCGCGCCCACAGCAGAATTTTTGGTCAGTCAACCAGGGGAATCCGGATTTTAAAGGTTGTCCCTTGGCCTAATTTAGAACAGCAGATGAGCCGACCTTTGTGGCGATCGACAATAATTTGGTAGGCAATGGACATGCCCATTCCGGTGCCTTGTCCCACGGGCTTTGTGGTGAAAAAGGGATTAAAAATTTGGCGTTGGACCTCTGAAGCCATCCCCAGGCCATCATCTGCAATTTGAATTTCAGCCCAGTTGCGATCGGGCCGTTGCAGCATCTGGGTTGTAATGGTGATTTGGCCGATGGGAGCGGCATCGGGGGGAGCGGCATCGGGGGGATCTGTCTGGAGTTCAGGATCGGTTTGGGGGTCTGTGTTGTCGCTTGATCGATCGACGGCACGATCGGCCTGAGCACGATCGGCCTTGGGGTCAGCTTGTGCCCTAGCCTCGATCGCATCAATGGCATTGCTCAACAGATTCATAAACACCTGGTTAAGCTGGGCTGGGTAGCAAACCACCGGCGGCAACGGACCATAACACCGCTGCACCAGAATTCGGGGCTGCTTCCCTTTGGGCTTCAGGCGACTCTTCAACAGCAACAGCGTACTTTCTAGCCCTTCATGGGGATCCACCGCCTTGGTTTCCGCTTGATCCAGTCGGGAAAAGTTCCGCAGAGACAGAACAATTTCCCGAATTCGCTCGGTCCCCACCCGCATGGAGGCTAAAACCTTGGGAAAATCCTCTCGGACAAACTCTAAATCTAACGCCTCAATAGAGTGCTGAATTTCCGGTGTTTGGCTCCCTGGGCTGGCTAGCATGAGGTCAACGAACTGGAGTAAAGCTTCGGCATAGCGTTGGGTGTGGGTCAGATTGCCATGGATAAAATTCACCGGATTATTAATTTCATGGGCAATGCCCGCCACCAGTTGCCCCAAGCTCGACATTTTCTCGTTTTGGATCAACCGGCTCTGCATGTTCTGTAAATCTTGGAGGGTTTGTTGCAGTTCCTGGGCTTGCAGCCGCGATCGCTCTTCAGACTGACGCAGGGCTAGCTCCGTGGTTTTGAGCCAAGTAATATTGTGGAAAATGGCAATTCCCCCGCCAACGGGCTGATCTCCGGGTCGCTGCCGCTCTTGATCGTGGTTTAGGGCGCGGGCCGTGACCTGGAACCAATGGTCTGCCCCTGTTTCTGCCGATCGCACGAGAATTTCCTCTGGTTCTAGCGTTTCCCCCGCTAAAGCACGGGTTAAGGGGAAATTTTCCAAAGTATAGGGTTCCTCCGAGTCCGATCGCAGCAGGGGCCAGTTTTTGGCCCAATAGCGCAGGGAAGGACAGCTTGGATTCAGTTGCAACAGCGCCTGGGCTGCACGGTTAACCAACACAAACTCCCCCGCTTGATTGACCACAAGCACCGCATCCCCTAGCCCGTTGAGCAAGGTGCGGAGGGTTGTTAGGGTTGCTTCCGCATAGCTTAGGCGTTCGGTGTGGTGCTGAAGTTCATCGAGGGTCCGCTCTAAATGGATTGATTTGTCGAGGGTTGCCTGCTCATAGATCTCAAGCAGTTGCTCTAGGGCCGCAATATGCGCCTTGAGCCGCTCTATCTCTGAATTTGGCCCAGACTCAGCATAGCTGACTAGAGGCTCTGGCACAGAATTGGAACCAAAGGAGTAACTCACGATCGTGCTTCGGGTTGGGTGTTGAAACTATAGAACTGATCAAAGGGGAGCACCGCCATTTTTGTATTCAACGCAAGGGGCTTAAATAGCTCAGCCGTCTCGCGGTTAATTGGACATTTAGAAAACAAAATCAGAATGATGAGGCTACCAGAGGGCAAAATCCCCCCAAACCCTAGCACAGACTCAATCTGGAATGGTTTTACAAACTCTGTTTGGGCGGGGATAAAGGGACTGTTGAGGGCGTGGGGAATGTAGAAAATGTTGTAGGTTTGCTCATGCAGATCCATAATCAAGCTCGGATCGGGCGCAACAATAAACTCAAGATTCAGCCCCAGTTGCTGGAGCAGTTGAGAAATCATCGGTGCTTGTTTCACCATTTCTACGCTGCTGAGGGGAATCACTTGGTGTCCTTGGGATTGGGTTCGATCGTTCCACTGGGGTAGATCGCCAGTCGTGCCCAGGAGGGTCAAGCATTGCAGGGCTGAACTGGCGGGTGCCGGGGCGATCGTGGCCTGGGCAAGGCTTTGGAGATCGGGGGGCAAAGCACCGTAGGGATAGGTTTGGAAACAGCGAACCAAGGCAAACTCCGGCTCTTGGCTGTAGGGATCTTGAAAGTTTTGGTAAAAGTAGGTGGTGAGTTTTTGGGCAACGGCTTCTAGGGTGGGCACTCCCTTCCCAAGTTTGCGTAGAGTTGCCCCGCAAGCGGTCATATCTGCTAGGGTAAACCGACTGAGGCTGTACATAGGGTGAACTAAAAAGCAAGGTGTTGATGCAAGAGGGTGAACGGTCGGCGGCTAGCGCGATGTTATGACTGTAACAGGGCGCAAAACAGAGGCTAAGGCCACAGCATAGGGAAATCACGAATTGTAGGGGTAGAAGCAGCCCCCTATGCTGGTAAAGATGACCACCAACTGGACGGAGGATTGGGGTGTGCCCGGTTTAGATATTGCCATTACCTGGATCACGGAAATTGTAGCCGATGAGATTATTATCCCGATCGTAGGAGCCGGAGCCATTAACATTGGGCGATCGCTGTACAAACGTTTCCGTCGCCAACCCAAAGATCCCAATAGTGCTCTGGATGCCGCAGAGGCACAGCTTCAAGATGATCTGGTTCAGCCAGGGGTTACCGTGCCCCCTGTGGCCCAGGTGGTTGACCGGAACTTGCCCCCGATGGCACCCCCAGACTCTGCGGCCCTGGTCGCGATCGAGGCCGATCGAGCCTCTCCTTACTCTGCTGCAAGACTGGCCCTCGCCCCGGACAGCGCTGCCCCGCTTGTGTCGAACCGGTCTCCCCAGCCTCTGGCCACGGCCCTAGCTCAACTGGAGTATCGCCGCATTCGGGGAGAATTACTGCTGAAACGGGTACAAATTTCTCGACTGCAACAGGATCGCGTGACTTGGCTGATTTGGTCGGTGGGGTTTGGCTGGAGTGTCTATGCTGCCTTAACGCCCTTTGAGCTAGAAAACTTTACGAACCCCAAGTTGGGCCTATTGCTGTTTTTAGGGGCAAATTTTGTTATGGGCCTGGTCCGCATTGCGGTGGATGCCAGTTTGCTTAAAAGTTTGCAGGTGGAGCTAGAAGCCTCTCAACACCAGTTGGATCATTTTTTGCCTGAAGTCTTCGATCGATCCTAAAGGGGTTTAGCGTTGGTTCTGGATAAAATCCAGCAAAATTTGACGATGAATCTGCCCTAAGGGGCGCGTTTGCTGCGCGATTTCTGACCAAGCCTCCCCGGCTTCAATTTCCGCTGCACTCACAAGCTTGAGATCCCACCCTTCCCCTAGGACTAGGCGATCGATCGGCACCGTCAGCGGCGTTTGGAAAACATAGCGCATGGCCCGATCGTCGGGATATTGGCCAAATAGGGCGATCGGCTCCGTCGGCTGATAGGCAATTTCCTCCTGAAGCTCCCGGATTAGCCCCGCGATCGGATCTTCCCCCGCCTCTAGGTGCCCCCCAAAAAAGCCCCACTGCCCCGGATAGGGAATGCCGGGAATATCATCCCGCAACTGCATCAAAACGCGATCGCCCTGGTGCAAAATCGCCACGGCAACGGTAACCCCTGGGGTACTGGGAGTAAAGGAGGGCGCTGGGGAATCGGTCATCGAGGGTTACTGGGGGGTGAATAGATTCAGGGGCGTAGGGGTGGGGCTGGGGCCAACGCTTTGCATCCCTAGGCGCAGAGGGCGGGTTAGGTTTCCTGGGCTATCCCAAAGGTCTTGTAGGGGCGCGGTTTTCGCGCCCTAGGCGCGTGGGGGTCGATCGCTAGGCTGCGGCTATAACTTTGCTGAGGGGTTCCCAGCGGAAGAAGTGGTGACCCCCCATTTCGATCACCACCTTAATGCGGGGATCCTGTTGGGGCAGCGCAATAAAGTAGGCCAGTTCTTCCTGGGAGAGGACCTGCCCTTCAATCAGCCACAGCACCACCCCCTTCGACTTGGGCGGCAGGCTAGAGAGGCGATAGCTCAGGATCGGCGGGACAAAATACACCGCACCGACACAGGCATCGTTGCCAATGGTCTTCTTGCCCAAGTGGGGCGGACGGACCCCGTGGACCCCGGTTAAATACATCGCCGGATCCCCCAACCCCCGCGCACTGAGGCTAATGGACTGATAACCAAAGGAGCGTAAACGACGCTGAAAGCGGCCTTCAAAGCCTCCCTCTAGGGGAGCATAGACCGCAAGGGTTCCAGCAGTTTCTAGATCGCGAAGAAATTTGCGGCCTGGAGCAAAGAGTGCCATGGTGTTGTCCTTTTGCAATAGATAACAGGTCTGGGCGACGGGTGCTGGGGTTGCTCAGGATGGGGTCTCAACCGGCGTAAACCCACTGGAGTTTCAGCCGGAGTCCCAGCCGGAGTCCCAGCCACTGGAGTGCAACCCATGGTTGTGCTGTTGTGACGATAACGTGGTTGTTATTGTATCGCTTTGCTCTACTTCCCCAAAGGGGCAACCAAGCTTGAATTTTGGATAGCGCCCATGGCCAACTGCTGTTCTAGAGCTTGCCAGTGGGCGGGGGGGCAGTCGGCGGGGCTGGTGCGGTGGTTGCGGCGGAGGGTTTCGTAGGTTTCGGCCCAACGATCGATCGGCAAGGGATGGTGCTCTGGGGTGGGAGGGTCCGAGTTTGGCGGGCGATCGCCTCCGTAGCCCTGGGCATAGTCCAATTTTTGCAGGAATTGGAGGGCAACTTGGCTGGTAAAGGGGGCTTTGGTGGTGGAGCCGGTATTGCCGCCTCCGTGGATGATTAAGGCTCCACCGGCAGCGGTGGGGAGCAGGTCCCGCAGTTCTCGATCGTCGGGGGACCAAGACCGCAAACAGCCCGCACTGGGCCGATCGACCCGTGGATCCCCATCCCCTAGCACCGTTTCTAGGTCTAAGTCCAACCCATAAACTTGGTTCACCACCTGCACGATCGCCCCCAAGGCCAAGGCTTCCGATCGGGCCAACTCTGAAGACCCTGGCCCCGGAAAAAAGCCCTGGAACAGATAACCGCTGCCAATCACCAAATCCCAGCCCTCTGCCCAATCCCCCGTTGGCGCTTTCGCCATGACATTCAAATCCGTAACTTGACCGGGATAGGTTTGGCCTTGGTACTGAAGGGGGGCTTTAGGGCCATGGATCTTGCAGGGACGGGGCGCTTGGGTGACCCCCAGCAGCCGATCGGCCCCTTTTAAGCGCAGCCACAGCCCTTTTACCCCCGCAAGGCGATTTTGGGCCGGAGTTTGGGCCAACAGTTCCGGTTCGCTGTAGGCTCCCGGATGCAACACATAATGGCGCGATCGGTAGACCTGTCCCCCCGCTGTTTGCAGCCCCTGAACCCGGTTTTGCCCATCCCGCAGCAGCCCCACCACCCGAAACTCTGGCCCCAACCCCAGCCCGACCCCCAACCGCTCCAGCGCCGGTAACAGCCACCGCCGCCCCAACACCTGCACATCAAAGGCTACTCCATACTGGGTCAGCACCCCGTACTGGGTCAGCATCCCCGCCCCCGATCGGCCATAGATCGCCAAATGGGGATCCGCCCCACCGGCAGCGCTGTGGGAAGCGCTGTGGGACTGCTTGAGAATGCCCTGGTTTTGCTGCATGGCTTGGGCTTGGGCATAGGCGGCAGGGGTTGTGTAGAGGCGATCGATGCCGCTGCTGTGGAGGGAGAGTTCAGGCAGTAGAGCGGGGCAGTCCTGGAGGGCTTGGCGTAGGATTTGATACCAAAGGGTCAGACTGGTGCGGTTTTCGTCTAGATAGTCCTGTAGTAGCGCTAAATTAGCGCCTTGGTCCCGATCGCAGGCTTGACGGGTTTGCAGAAACTGCTGGGTTGCCGCATCCCAGTGACTCACCGGCTGGGCCAGCATTCCCCCTGCGGCGATCGATCGCTGGAAGTCTGGCCCCACTTCCCCATGGGTCACCGCCGCTTCGGGCGGTAAGGTAAAATAGGGGTGTCCTTCCGCGAGGGTAATGAAGCGATTAATATAGCCATCCCAGGTTGCAGCCTCAAAGGTCGTTTGAGGGGCGCTAGTCCGGGGATCTGGGCTTTTGCTGAGGATGGCAACGCGATAGCCCGATCGAGCCGCCTCATAGGCTGTCATTAACCCCGTAATGCCGCTTCCCACAATTATGAGGTCAAAAACCCGCTCAAAATGGGTCCGATCAAAACTGGGGTCGCACAGGGGGGCCGGGGCAGCGGGGGAAACCATGGTGAGGCGCGGGGTGAGGGATGGCTCCTGATCGTACCATAGCCCTCCCTAGGCTCTTGATTAAACTCCCTAGGCCGATCGGGCCGCGATCCCTTGGGCATAGGTCTGACTGGGCCGATCGTCAGGATTCAGCACCAAACAGGCCGCAAAGGCCGAAGCTGCCGCTGTCCAGTCCTGATTTTGGCTGTGACGCAGCCCTTTTTCAAACAAATCCCGCAGAGCTAACTGCTGCACCGTCAGGCGATCGGCCCGACCCAGCAGTTCATAAACCGTTTCTGGGGCAGGGGGCAGGTCCAGGTCTAGGTCTGTTGGGGCAGACAGTGTAAGGCAGCGGGTTTCCCAGCCGATGGGGAGCCGATCGCGGGTGGCTTGGTCAAGGACGATCGCAACGCCGTACTGTTGGGCTAGGTGCTGAAGCTGCTGGCTGCGCTGTTCTAGGGCTGTTTCGGGGCTTGGATTCGCTGGGGTTAGATTCGCTGGGGTTAAATCCGGGGTTAGATCCGGTTGGGGGGCGACGGGGGCGGGGCTGACGATCGCCCAGGTCACGATCGGGGGCAAGGGAACCGGCGTTGGGGGCTTTGGTGCCACAAGGTGGGCCGTAGCCTGGGAGGGGGGCGATCGATGGGCACCCTGGGCCTTGCCAACCTGCACCCAAGCCACACTCAAAGCCTGTGTTATCTCCTGATGCCGCAGGGCAGTCTCACAGGCCAAAATCTCCGGCTGGGCGATCGAGTCTGGATAAACACCGGGCAAGATTAGGTTTTCTGCAAGTTCTGCCGTTTTTACCTGCGATCGATCTGCCGTTGCTGCTGCCGCTACTGTTGCCGTTTTTACCCGCGATCGATCTGCCGCTGCCGGATTTACCCGCGATCGATCGACCTGTGCCGTTTCTGAACTTGCCGCCGCTGCCGTTGCCGACTCTGCCCCTAGTTCCAATCCTTGCGCCTGTCCCCACAGCGGCCACCCCCACCGCGCCAACCAATCCCCCGCCGTTGCTTCCCCTAGCCCTTGGCGATCGGCCATCCCCCACAACTCCGGCGCAATTTCCGCCAAGGCCCGCCCAAACAACGCCACCCCAAACCTAACCGACTCCGGTTGCCACAGCCCTAGCCACGGCTCCCACCCCGTCACCGTCGCCCGCAGGAGGGTCCGCGACACGGGCAAACTGCCCAGAGGCAGGCCGCTTTGGGCCTGGGTGAGGAGGGGACAAAAGCCGGAGGTTTGGCGTAGGGTTTGGACGGTGCGATCGTCGAGGCAAATACCGTGGCGATCGCCATAGGCTTGGAGACAGCGGTTCTGGTGCCAAACCGTGGCTTGGGCTTCCCAGGTGAGGGGAAAGCCACCCAAACGGGTCCATAGGGTTTCGGCGATCGGGACGGGAATTGGCCAAGGAGTTGCTGCTGGAGCATCTTGGGCACCTGCAATATTGTGGGCACCTGTAATATTGCGGGCACCTGTAGTATTGCGGGTACCTGTAGTATTGCGGGTACCTGTAGTATTGCGGGTACCTGTAATATTGTGGGCACCTGCAACATCTTGCGCAACACAGTCCGGCCCTGGGGCCAAGCCCCTATCCCCTCGCCAGTACTGAACCCGCCGCTGCACCTCTGCCCCGATCGTCCCGGCAACCATGCCCCCCAACCCCAGGGCGATCGCCGCCGCAATCCCCTGAAACCCAAAAACTTGCCGCTGGGCCACCTGACCCAGCCTGCCATAGCCCTGGGCTTGCTCTAGCAACACCACCCGTAGATCGGTTAACGCCGTTTGGACCTGGCTTAACGCTTGGGTAAGGGGGCGATCGAGGGACTGGGCTTCCTGCCAGCGCCCCTTAGCCACCAGGGTCAGCAGATGATCGCTTTGATCCTGAAAGCGTTGGTGGGTCCGCTCCAAACTTTGCCACTGCACCACCAAGGTCGGCGGAGGGTCGGCCATGGCCTCCAGTTGCACCAACGCCGCCTTAATCGCCTCATCAACCTGCTGGCCTTGGCCCCAAAAAACCTGGGTTTGCTCCTCCAAACTGGCCGCAGTGGAGGCGGTTCTTGTTCCTGGACCAAAAGCTCCCCCTGGCGTTTGTTGCTGGAGTCGCAGCCGCCACAGGGTTTCCACTGCTTGATATTGCTGGGCAACGGCCCCTTCCACTGTGGCAATTTGTGCCAACTGCGGCTGAGTTTGGGTCAAGAGAGTTTGGGCCGATCGATCGATGACCTCCCCCTGATGGGCGCTATAGCCCAACCCCGCCAGCATCAGCCCCAGCAGACTGGTGGCCATGCCCAAAACCCGTCCTTCTACTGCCATAGGGTTAACCGTATGGTGGTTCCATTGAATCTTCATCCAAGGCTAAACTAGAATCAAGGAGCCTGTCTAGGACTGGGCGCACCATCTTAGGATGCGACTTGCTGCAATTCTTCGGATGTGATCCCCCCGTTCCCAGAGTAGGTCCAGTGAACCTTTGCATAAAGCCATAACAATGGGATTTTTTGATTCTGAAATTGTTCAGCAGGAAGCCCGACAACTTTTTGAGGACTACCAAGCGCTGATGAACCTGGGCAGCAGCTATGGCAAATTCGATCGCGAAGGCAAAATGCTCTATATCCAGCAAATGGAAGAGATTATGGATCGCTATCGGATTTTTATGAAGCGCTTCGAGCTGTCAGAAGATTTTATGGCCCAAATGACGGTCCAGCAACTCAAGACGCAGTTGGGCCAGTTTGGGATTACGCCCCAGCAGATGTTTGAGCAAATGCACCAAACCCTAGAACGAATGCGGGCAGAAATTGAACCCTAGCGCAAAGGGGTGTATTCCACTGGGGAACCCTCGACATCGGGTCGGGGTTGCGCCCCCGTGGCTCCTTTCTTGGCCACCCAGAATTGGGGCAACCACAGGGGGATTGCGGGGCAACCAC
>JAYKJG010000223.1:0-22343 GCA_035286285.1 Prochlorothrix sp. | reverse complement strand
GGTTGGGGCAGCGGCCCGATCGGCTCAAGGCGGTGGGCTTACTGAGCACCGTACTGCTGGCGGGGGGCGCGGTTTCCGTGGTGGGACAACTGGGGTTTGTGGGCTTAGTGGTGCCCCAGGGTGTGCGCTGGCTAGTGGGCCAGGATTACCGCTGGATTTTGCCCTACAGTGCCGTTCTCGGCGCGATCGGGCTGTTGGGCCTAGATATTCTGTTGCGTTGGCTCTTACCCACCCAGGAGTTGCCCGTGGGGCTGATTTTGCCGATCGTCGGCACCCCGCTCTTCCTCTACTGGGTCATCCGTCAAACCTAAACGCAAGGCAGGGCATGGCTGCTCATACCAAATCCGTTGAGCCTGAAACAGAATAAACGAGTAGGGGTCATGCCCCTGTGCCGACCCTCGACCAGCCAAATACAGGGGCAACCACGGGGGGATTGCCCCTACCAAAACAAATCGAGATTAGTCGGATTTGGTATCACTGGGACATAGCTCCCCGGAATCGGCCACAGCAAGGCACAGCATCCGTTGCTTACAGGACTGTACCGAACCCAAAGTCTCCAATTTACGCGATACTCACAGTAACAAGTCCGTCAACGACTATCCCGACCTTTTCAGGTACAGGTGTAGGACAAGCGTACTGGCCTACGTTACGCCTCGCCCAAGACGGACAGCCCCCTCTTGATTCCCTGATTTTTATGATCCCCACGCCCCTATCCCTCTATACAACCGACGGCGTTCGTTTGGATGCGGACTGCTACCGCCCTGTCTATTGCGATCCGGAGCAGCCGCTACCTGTCCTGCTGATGCGACAGCCCTACGGACGATCGATCGCCTCCACCGTCGTCTATGCCCACCCCGCTTGGTACGCGGCCCAGGGCTATATGGTCATTATCCAAGACGTGCGGGGGCGGGGAACCTCTGAAGGGGAGTTTCGGCTGTTTGCCCATGAAGAAGCTGACGGCCTCGAAACGATCGCCTGGGCCGCCCAACTCACCGGCAGCAATGGCCGGGTGGGCATGTATGGCTTCTCTTACCAGGGCATGACCCAGCTTTATGGCGCTAAAGCCCCTGCGTTGGTGACCCTAGCCCCGGCCATGGTGGGCTATGACCTCCATGGGGACTGGGCCTATGAAGGGGGGGCATTTGCATGGCAGTTGAACTTATCCTGGGCAATTCAGTTGGCCGCAGAGACGGCACGACAGCGCGGCGATGAAGCAACCTTTTTACGACTGGCCCACGCTGCCCAGAATTTGCCCTTGATGGGGGAAGTGCCCCTGGAATCCTCGCTGTTGCGGGAATTAGCCCCCCGATCCTTCTATTGGGATTGGTTGGAACATCCTGATGCAGAGGACAGCTATTGGGCCGATCTCAAGCCCAACTTAACGGCGGTAGACCTGCCCATGCTGCACATTGGTGGCTGGTTTGATCCCTACCTACGGGGCACCCTCAACCTCTACCGAGAGCAAAAAAACCAGAGTTCCCAGCCCCAACAACTGTGGCTAGGGCCATGGGGACATTTGCCCTGGGGGCGGCGGGTGGGAGCCGTGGATCTAGGGTCAGAGGCGGTGAGTCCGATCGATCGGGTGCAACTGCAATGGTTCAATTTTTGGCTGAAGGGCCAGGGGCCAGATCCCCAGGAACAAGCCCCGGTACATTGGTTTGAGATGGGGGGGCAAGGCTGGCGCGACGGGAAACTGTGGCCTCGGATTGTGGGGAATCCAGCCGGTTCCCGTCGTGTGTTTACGGAGGGTGGCTCCCAGGAGTTTCAGTTCTATTACAGCCAAGGCGATGGCTTGGGTACGACGGTCGGGGGGAAATTATCCGAAATGGCGAACCAACAGGTGTTGCCGACAATCACCCCCGATTTGCTAGTCCAGGATCCCTGGCGACCGGTTCCGGCCAGGGGGGGGCATAGTGCCCTGCCCAGTGGCAGCTTCGATCGCACGGATCTAGACGATCGCGGCGATGTCGCCACCTACACCAGCGATCGCCTCACCCAGAATCTGGTCATTTTTGGCCAAAGCCAACTCGCGATCCAATGCAGCAGTTCTGCCCCCAGTTTTGATCTCTGTGCCGTGCTGTCCGTGGTGCGTCCCACGGGCATTTTTAACTTTAGCCAAGGCTACCAGCGGGTAACAGCGGCAACACCCGGAACTAGTCAAACGGTCCAAATCACGCTGCAAGCCACGGGGCAACGAATCCAGGTGGGAGAGCGGCTGCGCCTGAGCGTAAGTACAACCTGTTATCCGGCCTATGGGGTCAACCCCGGTACGGGGGAGAATCCCGATCGCGCCAAACGGTTCTCAGCCCAGGTGGTAACGGTGGCGATCGAAAAAGCAACGATCATCTTACCCTTGGTCCATTAGCTTACTCCTCTAGATAGCCCAAGTCCCGTAACCGTTGTTGAACCTCAGGATCATCAAACCCCGGCGCACGCAAAGCCGATCCTGGCTCTAAGGCTGCACCGGAGGCCGCGCTATAGCGATCGCTAAAGGCCAGCAAACAGTCCTGCAAAACCTCTACGTTTTCCGGCAAGATATCCCGCAAATTCAAGCTTTCCGTGGGATCCTGGGTAACATCGTACAGTTCCAGGGCTTGGGTGTTGGCCTGCGATCGTCCGGTTTCAATCAGCTTGTGGGGACCGGCCCAAACGGCACGGCGCGGCTGATCACAGGCTCGATCGTGGATCAGTTGGGGCTGGCGCTTGCGGAGCAGATTGATAACATTTTGGGGCGGGACGGCTTCGGAGAAAACCGGATCAAACACAGGGGCGATCGCCAGGGCAGGGTTGCCAGAAGGGCCAGCATTGCCGGGATGAGCCGAAGGAGCCACGGGGAGTTCTGGTGCAGGCTCGATCGGCGCTTCGGTCCCGGCCCCGGTAACAGCCCCAGCCGCCGCCGCGATCGCCCCAGCAGAGGGGCACAGGCTCAGGGCAGCCTCTTCGGGACGGGCAATCTGGGCCGCGCTCAGAACCGTATGGAACAGGCGACGGGTGGAAACCGTTTCATTCACCACCGCTCCCGGCTCTAAACCCCCCTGGGGATCACGAATAATCAGCGGGACTTGGACCAGTTCGTTATAAACCGAGAGGGAATGGCCAATAAACTGCTTTTCCCCCAGGTGTTCGCCATGATCTGAGCAAATAATCACCAAAGTATGCTCTAAAACGCCGCTTTCCTCTAACTTGCGGAAAAATATCCCCAACTGCTCATCCTGGTGCGCCACCTCCGCATCGTACATCCCATCCAAGGTCGCCTTCTGGGGTTCGTCCAAGGCTCCCGCCAACGGGGCCAGCCAGCCATAGACATCGCTGTTAAAGTTGCGCAAATAGTGCTGGGCTGCTGGATCCTCCAGCACATGGGGTGCAAACCGAGCCACATAGGAACGGGGGGGATGGTAGGGCATGTGTACCCCCATCAGGTTAATAAAGGCAAAAACTGGCTGATCCGGGGGCAGGGTTTGGCGATCGATTTGGCGATCGATCAACAGCCGCGCCGCATCGCTCAAGGACTTGGCTGTATTGCCCTTAAAGCTAATGGCCGTTTGCCACAGGGGCACCATCAGCGGCGTAAAGGACAGGGACAGCAACAACTCCGATCGGGCAAAGGCATCCTGCACCCGCCCCAACAACGTCGCTAAACAGCGCTTAAAAAACTGGCGATAGCGCCCCATCAGCCCCGGATTGCGCCCCGCTTGGTTGGGCCGATCGGTCAGCAGACCGCTGTAGTTCAGAAAGCTATCAAACCCCCGCCGCAGCCCATTATTGATAATGCCCACCAGGGGATTATTGCAAAACCCTGCCGTAAAGTAGCCCCCCCCTTGGAGCCGTTCCGCCAAAGTCGTCTGCTCCGGCGGCAGCACTGAATAGGACTGCAAAACTTGATGCTCGGAGGGATAGCGGCCCGTGAACATAGAAGCATGGGACGGAATCGTCCATTGGGCAGCGGCGATCGCCCGGTTAAAGCGAGTGGCTCCCTGGGCAAAGCGATCGAGATTGGGGGAGGTGGGCTTGGTGTAGCCATAGCAAGAGAGCCGATCGACCCGTTGGGTATCCAGCACCAAAAACAGGATATTGGGCCGCTGACCCCCAAGCGGGCGATCGGGGGCCGATTGATCAACGGGGTCCGCAGGGGGCAAGGCAACAGAAGAGGAATGGGAATTCGAGAGGGGAGGCACAGCAGTCACAGGCAAAGCGGTTGTGAAACAGTGAGGGGCAAGTCAGGGGAATTGGGGGAGAGCCTTGCAGGTTGGACCCGACGGGCGCGGTCCCAGGGAGCCTTGGGGGTCAGGCTCAACCCGTTGGCCAAACTAAAAAGAAACAGCAAGAAACGAAATGTTGCAATTCCCTAACCGTATCCTAAGGGGGGATGCGCCTTTCCCCCAACCCCTAGTTCTAGGGTTCAGGCTTAGCCTTAGCCCTGGTTTAGTGTAAGGTTGACCTAATAAACCTTGGCAGGATGCCATGACTCAGACTTCTTTTCCCCATGTTGATCTTCGGCATTTCACCACAGGGAGCGCGGTGGAAGTGGCCCGATTTATTGGCCATTTTGGCCGCGCCTTGGAGCGGGTTGGCTTTGTTGCCATTGATAACGCCGGGATTGATCCCCTGTTGGTGCAGCAGGTTTATCAAGCAGCCCAGGACTTTTTTGCCCTGCCAGAGGCCGTCAAGGAGCAATATTATGTCAAGGACCTACAGGGACAGCGAGGCTATACTCCCCTAGGCCAAGAACACGCCAAGGATCAAACACTGCCCGACCTCAAGGAATTTTGGCACATGGGGCCAGAATTAACCTCAGATCACAGTCAGTCTCACTTTTACCCTGCCAATATTTGGCCCCCGGAGATCCCCCAATTTGAGCCACTGCTCACCCAACTCTACAAAGAACTCAGCCTCTGTAGCCGGGTGCTGTTGGAAGCCTGTGCCCTCTACATTGGGGAACCGCGTCATCTGCTGCGGAATATGACCCACGACGGCAATACAATCCTGCGGGTGCTCCACTATCCCCAAATGGCAGAACCGTTAGTACCGGGATCGCTGCGATCGGCCCCCCACGAAGATATTAACCTGATCACGCTGCTCTGCGAGGCGAGTCAGTCGGGTCTGGAACTGCAACGTAGAGATGGCACTTGGCAAGACATTCACCTAGAACCAGGGCAATTGCTCTGCAATGCGGGGGATATGTTGCAGTGGCTCACCAATGGCCTCTTTTGCAGCACGACACACCGCGTTGTTAACATCGGTTTGGAAGACTCCCCTCGCTTTTCCCTGCCTTACTTCGTCCACCCTCGTCCCCAGGTGGATCTCACCCCCCTAGCAAGCTGTGTCGCCAAAACCGGCGGTCAGGTCAGATTTCCCCCCATTACGGCCCACGCCTACCTCAAGCAACGCCTCAATGAGATTGGCTTGTAATTGCTCCTACTTGTAATTGGTCCTACTTGTAATTGATCCTAGGGGACTTCGATCGAGGTAAAACTAGCCCGCAGTTGGCCACAGGCTGCATCGGCATCTAACCCCCGCGAATACCGGACACTGACGGCAATGCGGTGCTGCTGGAGAGTCTGGGCAAAAGCCTCGATGCTGGCTTGATCGGGGCGCTGATAATCCGCCTCAGAAATGGGGTTATAGGGAATTAAATTGACATGGCTCTGGAAGCCGCGTAAATGCTGGGCGAGTTCCTGGGCATGGCGAGGCCGATCGTTGACCTTGGCCAGCAAAATATACTCAAAGGTCACCCGCCGATGGGTCAGGCGCACATAGTCGCGGCATTCCTCCAACAAAGCCGCTAGGGGATAGGCTTCAGCGCTGGGGATCAGGTCTTGGCGCACGTTTTGATTGGAGGCATGGAGGCTAACGGCGAGGGTGAATTGCAGCGATCGATCGCCCACCTGTCCCGTTTCCGCCAGTCGCCGAATTTGGCCCGGAATCCCCACCGTAGACACCGTAATCGATCGCTGACCAATGCCCACCTCCTGATTTAGCACCCGAATCGCCTCTAGCACCTGCTCCCGGTTCAGCAGCGGCTCCCCCATGCCCATAAACACAATATTGCTCACCCGCTGACCAAAATCCTCCTGCACCGTCAGTACCTGATCGACAATTTCGTGAGCCTGCAAACTGCGCTGTAGCCCCCCTTTTCCCGTCGCACAAAACAGGCAACCCATGGGACAGCCCACCTGGGAGGAAACGCAAACCGTCAGGCGCTTATCGCTGGGAATCCCCACCGTTTCAATAATTTGGCCATCCTGGAGCTTGAGCAAATATTTAATGGTGCCATCTTGGGCAACGGCGCGATGGTGCAGGCTCGATCGGCCAATTTCCACATCAGTCAGGGCCGATCGCCACTGCTTCGGCAAAACCGTAATATCTGCTAAACTCCGCGCCCCCCGCTGGTAAATCCATTGATAGATTTGCTTGCCGCGATAGGCGGGTTGGCCCTGGGCTTCGGCCCATTGGGTCAGTTCGAGGAGGGATTGGCCAAGGAGAGGGGGTGCCATGGTTACAACGATCGTGAAAATGCCAGTCTGTCAGTTGAGACACCATTGTAGGCGCTGTGCGGGTCAATCACTAAAATCCGTCCTTTGCCTCAAAAATGCCAGCAGTGCAGAAGCATCCAACACCACTTCAATCATGGAGACCCGCAGCACGGCGCTCCGCAATTAACTCATCCACCAAAGACACCCCCTCCGGTACAACCTGTTGAATCTGCTGCTGCATCCGCGCGATCGCCGCCTGATCTGGGTTCAAGCCTGGATCGGCATAGACTTTAAGAGTCAGCCTGTCTAGTGGCTCGATCGGAGGCTGAAGGATCGGTGTATCCACAGGATTGGAGCGAATCCAACCCAAAAACCGTAATAATCGCACCAGTAACCGGCTTTGCCAGTCCCTCAGGCTAGGGATTATTTCTATAAAGTTGCTGCTGTGGAGAAGGTGTCATAGTAGGCTCACACGGTAAACTTCAAACTAAACCTTAAGCTTTAATCATAACGGACTGACTCCCTACGCCTCCAGACTCCGCTATCCCACTGTCCGCTGCACCTTAATCCCGCCCTAAGTCCTCTTTTTCCTTCAAAAACCATGGCGATCGACCTGCAAAAATGCCGCGACAGCTTCCACCGCCGCCAACAAGAACACTACACCGCCCAAGAAAACCGCCGCCACCAAGCCAGAACCGCCGCGATCGCCGCCATTACCCAGCTTTTGCCCCACTATCCCCAAATTCAAACCCTTCACCTCTTCGGTTCCGTCACCCGACCGGGCCACTTCCACGACCACTCCGACATTGACATTGCTGTTTCTGGCACCGATGCGGCCAGCTACTTTGCCCTGTGGCGCGACCTGGAAGCCGCCTGTCCCCAGTGGCCGATCGACCTGCGGGAAATCAACCAGCCCAGCCACTTTGCCAACACGATCCGCGAATATGGAGAACTGATTTATGACTCCCAAAGCAGCCCTACTCAAAGCTAATATTGATGCAGATCTGGCTGAAATCGAGAAAATTTACGAATTTCTTGCCCATTATTACACCATTGATACCCTAGAACAAGCTATTCTTGCAGGCTATTACCTGAATAACCTCTACTCTGCCTTTGAAAACATCTGCCTCAACATTGCCCAAACCTTTGAAAATCAAATCGACGATCGTAGCCGCTGGCACGCCGCCCTCCTCAAACGCATGACCCTTGACATTGAGAGCATCCGCCCCAAACTCCTCAGCCCCGCCACTTACACCGCCTTAGACGAACTCCGACGCTTTCGCCACATCTTCCGCAATGCCTATACCCTCGAACTCGATCCCCAACGCCTTCAGCTTGTCCTGTACCACGCCCAACAACTTCAGCAATACTACCCCGCTGATCTGGCACAGTTCAAAGCTTTTTTGAACAGCTTTTAGCAAGAAGGGCAAATTTGGGGAAATACAGCACTTTCTGCTTCTGTGCCATACACCTGTAACTTGGGTTCATGTCACTGTGGTAGGTTTACCGACTTCGGTAGGGGCAAACCTCCCGTAGGTACTCCGGTTGTGGGTCTGAAGAGGGTTGGCTTAATATCCGTCATGATTCCTTGGCAATGACGGTTTTCCCTGGAAAATAGACTCGATCGGCTCCGTCAGCAGCAACGGATACTTACAATCCCCCAGACGTTTGTGCCCCCACAACCGATCGGCCACCTGGGGATCAACCCAGACCTGGAGCGGCCCCAACTGATCGAAGCAACGGGCGCGATCGTAGTGGAAACCCAGGCGCAACTGCGCTTCTAAAACGGTAGCCAAGCGCGATCGATCCACCGGCTCCCGATCCAACACCAAAGCATAAAACAGCCCCGATCGGCTCCGTACCGGCGCTAAACAGCGAAACCCCACGATCGGCCAGCCTAAAACCTCCTCACCTGCCGCCAAACACCCCTCCACAAACGCCAGGGCTAGCTTTTCCCCCACCTGATCGCTCACCGTTTCCCCCCGCCCCACAAACTCCAAACAGGGCGTAGCCCCCGCCCAACCCGACACCTGCACCCGATCGCCCAGTCGATAGCGACACAAGCCCCCCTGCTGCGACAGCACCACCTCATAGAGCCGCCCCTGCTCCAGCGCTGCTAGACCCCAAATCTGCCCCTGTTCATCCAAAAACTCCAGTACCACCTGGGATAGCAACGGTAAAAAGCCGCCTAGCCTCAATAACGGCAAGGTCACTGGTCCCTCCGTTGCCAGTAGCCCCTTCCCCTGCACCAGAACCTGGGGAAACAGCCGCCGCACTGCCGCCGCAGAATCCGCCGCCCCCCGCCGATCCCAGCAGGAAATCAGCCGTAAATCTGGCCAAACCTCTGCCCAGGGCACCGGATCAACCTCTAACAACCGCAGTCGATCGGGCGCTACCTCCCCCCCTAAAGCCGATCGCAACGCCGCCCCCTGTTGGGCCATAAACGCCAGTTGCGTCGTCAAAAAACTGGGACTCCACAGCGACATCACCTCTAAATCCGGCGATCGCAGCAGGTTCAGCGCCAATTCCCACCGAAACGCCTCCACCGTCCTAAACCGTTGCCCCACCCGCACCAAAAACCGATCGAGCAACCGCGCCAAAAGGGGATGAATATAGTCCGTGTCATCGGTGCCCGATCGCGGCACTGGGCTAGAGCCTTCCTCAGGATTGGGGATAATTTCCGGCGAAATACACAGATAGGTTTTCCCAGAGCGCAATGGGGGGCCATGGTGCAGGATATCCGCTGCCCAAAGGCAGAAGAGAAGGCTAAAGCTGGTGATCAGTGGGGGGGTATAGGGGATCCATTTACGGGGGCCAGTGCTGCCGGAGGTGGGTTCCCAAAAGAGGATGCGATCGGGGGTGAGAATGGCCGAGTGGACTGCTTGGCGTTGGCGATCGATCCAGGGCTGAAGATCCCCATAGGTCACCAAGGGCACCCGCTGCCACTGATCTAGATTGGGGGCCGATCGGCCTAGCCCCAGAGACGCGCCATAGGCTGTCTTGGCCAAACGCCGCAAAATTACCATTTTTACCCGATTTTGCGCTAGATCTGGCCGCTGTAGAGCCTGATCAAACTGCCACTGAAGCGGCCCACAAGCCCCCTTAAACCCCTGCATCAAAATTGACTTTGGCCCCATGGTCTTTTTCCCTGCATGTCCCCAGCATCAACCCTTTACACCCTTGCTATGATTGCAATTACCGTTGTGCCTTAGCCTTTCCCTACCCCATGGACCCCCTTGTACTTCTCAGCATTGCCCTTGTGGTTGGCCTCCTCTGGTTTAACCGCCAGAAGCTAGTTCCAGGCTCTTCCTCCAGTCGTCGCTCTACCCCACTGGACACCTTTGGGGGGGTGCGGGTCTCCCCTCGCCTCTGGCGACAATTGGTCAAACTCACCAAAGACGAGCAAACGGCCCACCGCCTGGTGCGCAATCTCCTCCTTCGCTACCCCGATCGGGATCCCACTTGGTGTTGTGATAAGGCGATTTATGATCTGGAGCGCGATCGCTACCGGCGCTAGGGCGATCGCTCAAGGTCCACAGGAATAGCCCCAGGAATAGCCGCCAAGACCCTCGGAACAGCCGCGCCGCTGACCTGTCCTTTGCGGGTCACCCACGCCCTAGACGGGCAATGTTTGGAACGTTGCCACAGCAGCCGTTGGGCTGGATTCCAGGCTGCGGAGGCCAACTTCTGCGGTAAAGGTTTCATATTGAATGGGATCTTGCCCCATTTTCGTTAAGTGCTGGTTGAGACGCTCCCACGCGGCAGCAGGAGAGGGGAGATGGTAGCAGAGTTCATACAGGGTTTTGACCCAAATGGTCAGAATAACCCCATGGTCAGACAGGGATAGGGAATATTGGATTGCTTTCGGAGTGTGAAACATGGATTTAGGGTTGTTATTAGGCGTGGGGGAGAAATTGAAGTCACAGGAGGCATTGGGGTCACAACGGGCGATCGGTTCAGACGGGCGATCGATCGGCAATACCAAGGGGTGAAACCGAGGCACGTCTGCTCCAGCAATGCTGTAACCAGAGTTATCCTTAATCTTTTCTTTAGGAAATTGATGCGGATCTTGGTACATCTACGGATGACAGGATTGCTCTACCAGTATAAAGGCTTTTTAAGCCCTGCGAAGAATCTCGGATATTCCTGCGATCGGAATCACTTAAACTCCGAGCCTCTTCCATTTGGCAGGGTGCAACAGGCGGGATAGGCTAGAAGCGGGCGAAACCCGATGACATGGAGGCAACCCGTGGATCCCAATCAGTTTCGAGTCATTCAATGGCGTGGCGGGGTGGGCGTGTGGCTCACCCTTTTGTTAGTGCTCATTTTTTTAAGTTCCGTTTCCCCAGACTGGCTGATTAATGCCGTCTTGATTTTGATTGGGCTGAGTCTGGCAGCGCCGATCGTGCTCTTTTTTGGGGCACGGTGGTGGCTACAACGGAGCTTGGTTGAAGGCAACTGCCCCGTCTGTGACTACCCCCTCAATACCTTCAAGCAAATGCAACAGGTTCAGTGCCCTAGTTGTGGAGAAATTCTTCAGGTGAACCAGGGCCGTTACCAACGTCCCTCTCCTCCCGGCACCGTAGATGTGGAGGTGGTGGACGTGGTGGATGTCACGGTGGAAACCCTAACCGGGGAGGATTAACGCGCCCTACGGCTGTCCCCGTGCAGGCACACAGGCAGGGTACAGCAGGGCACAGGACCGCCCCCTTGAAAACCGTCCCTCACCCTATCGGGTTTCCGCTTTCACCCAAGGTCTCAAGTCGGTAGTCTAGAAGAGACTGTTGTCATCTGTTTGAGCCGTCATGAGGTCAACATCCATGGATCAGTGGCTGTTACCAACCTTAAGTGAACTGGTGCAAGCCTCCATTGCTGCCGAAGGGGGGCATAGCACCCACCCCCGCCATCCTTCGGGGGACGATCGGCCTTGTCCGGCCACTACCCAGGCTCAACAGGAATGGAGCAGTGCCATTGTGGCGTTGGGGGAGTTGCTCCGAGAAACCCAGGGCAGTTGCCGGGAGGATGCTTGGCTGTTGCCCCAGCCCCAACGCGGCTTAGTGCTCTGTGGCCCCTTACCGGTCTTTAATCAGCCCGACTTGCTCACCCAACTGGCCACTTGGATTTTTATCCCCGATCTGCTGTCCAGTTGGCTCAGCCCCCCCCGTCCGTTGCTGCCCTGCGCCCCAGACCTCACAGAACTGGCAAATCCCTGGCTGCACCACCCCGCTCTCCCCGGTTGCCCCCTCCCCCCCCAACTGTTGCCCCTGACCCAGCACGATCCCTTGAATGGGGAGCAGTTTTGTCTAGTCTTAACGCCAGAATTTAGTTTGGTCCTGGTGTTGGACCAAAGTTCCGATCAGTCCTGTGGCTTTCAGTTTGCCTTTGACTCCGACTGTGTTGCCCAGTGCGCCCAGGTGCTCTATGAGCGGGCACAGCAGACCTATCCCCACCAAGCCCAAGCCCTGGCCCACTGGCTCCACCTCTGCCCCCCGGTTGCCCCCGACTATCGCCTCGTCAGTCGCTTTAGCCGCAGCCTCATTACGGCCCTGTCCCACCTGAAGGATTCCGAGGATGCTCCCGGTTGTAGCGGCGATGCGGGCCGATCGTTTGCGCCGATGTTTGCCACGGCAGAGGGTCGGGTTGCCCAGGGCAAGACCAGCCGGGGTCCGCTGGGACGGGAGCGGGGAAGCCAGGAGGCTATGGGGCCGGGGGCCGGGGGCAGCAAGGCCAGCCGGAGGGGCCAGTCGGGCAAGGAGAGCAGCCCCGTCAGCCCAGAGGAGACCCTAGAGCTAGATTCTGGCACTTTGGAGGATATTCAGCTTCTCCAAGCCCTTGCCCATGAGGTTCGCACTCCCTTAGCCACCATTCGGACTATGACGCGCCTTCTCTTGCGGCGTAAGGACTTGGCCCCGGAGGTTTTGAACCGCCTCACTGTGATTGATCATGAATGTACGGAGCAGATCGATCGCTTTAATTTGATTTTTCGGGCAGCGGAAATGGTGGCCCAGCCCCAGGCCCAGCCCCAACCCCGATCGCAGCACTTAGCGGCTACGGCCCTCGATCAGGTTTTCCAGGCCAGTGTGCCCCGGTGGCAGAAACAGGCTGAGCGCCGCAGTTTGACCTTAGCGGTTCTGTTGCCGCCCCAAATGCCTTTAGTGGTGAGCGATCCGACGATGTTGGAGCAGGCGCTGACGGGGTTGATGGAACGGTTTACCCGCCATTTGCCGACGGGGAGCCACATTGAGGTGGAGGTGTCGTTAGCGGGGGATCAGTTGAAGTTACAGTTGCAGGCGGATAAGTCCAATGTGCGATCGACGCGATCGGCCTTTCCCCCCCTTGCCAACCCCGATCTCGACCCTGACAGCAGCATCCCGGAGACTCCCCAGCCTCAGTTTCGTTCCCTGGGCCATTTGCTGATGCTCCAGCCCGAAACCGGCAGCGTGAGCCTCAATCTTAAGGTGACGAAGAATTTGTTCCAAGCCTTGGGCGGCAAGCTCAAGGTTCGGGAGAAGTCCACGAAAGGGGAGGTTTTAACGGTCTTTCTGCCCCTGGAAGTCCGCTAAGGCGGGAGAATCAGACAACGACGACAAGCGACTACAAACGAGGGAGGTCGGTAATGACGGTCAGCCAGGGGATTGGGGCAGCGATGGTGAATTTGGCAGAGGCCCAGCGGCTGCTTCAGATTGAGCCAAGTGTAGATCCTGATTTTTTTGGGGAGTGGCAGGGGGTATTGCCCGCTGTGTCAGATCTCGATCGGGAATTCTGCGATCGACTGCGGCGACGCTATTTTTACTATGCCGATCGGGGGGCCGTTACGGAAAGTACGGTGAGCTTGATCTTGGTTGCCCCGTTGCTGGACTATCTCGGCTGGTGCGATCCGCCCTACCAGGTGCGGGGAGAGCGGTTAGTGCGGTTAGCGGTGGAAGACGGGGCGCAGACTCTCCAAGGGCTAATTGATGTTTTGGTGGTGCAGGGAGATCTGTGGGTGGTTTTATTGGAGAGTAAGCGTTATGGGTTCAGTGTGCGGCAGGCATTACCCCAAACCCTAGCTTATTTGATGGGTAATCCCACGAATACAGTGAGTTATGGCTTAATTACGACCGGGGAGGATTTCTTGTTTGTGAAGGTCGATCGATCTCGAAATCTCTATGATGTGTCGGATAAGTTAACCCTCTCACTGCGGCGAAACAATGCCCTAGAGCGGGTCATGCAGATTTTGCGGCACTTGGTCCCCCTGAACTAAACCCAGGCACTGAGTCGATCGGGGTTAGCATGAGAGGTTCCCCACAGTACCCAGGCAGACAAAGGGCGCTGGAGCGCCTAGGGAGGGGGTGCATTTCACTTTGGCAGAATTGCTAGGGTAATCCGCCCTATTTAAGGCTTAGAGTCGGATGGGGGGTTAAGGTCTACATCGGTCTCTGATTCTGGCTCAGATGAGGCTTCGGATTGAGGCTTATCCAGGGATTCGGTAGGGGGTTCGCTTACGGGTTCGCTGAGGGGTTCAGTTGTGGCTTCTGTTGGATCCGATCGCCACTGGCCGAGGGCATAGAAAATCGAACAGCGAATATTCACTTCCCGGACGACCAGGGCACTGAGCCAGAGATTCCAAACAACAACGGTAATACTCGTGGCGATCGCTGCGCCGACGGCCCCTAGGGTTGGAATCGCCAAAAAATTCAACCCAACGTTTAATAAGGCCGAATAACCAAAAATATGGGCCGATTGGTTTTGGTAGCCCGTCATGATCACCACACTGCCCACAGACCCACAGAGGGCATTGACCAACTGGCCCAGGACTAAGACCTTCAGCCACCAGTTCGCCGCGACAAAGTTGGGGCCAAAAATGCCCAGAATCGGTTCAGTCCAGACTAAGAGAATCACCGCGATCGCCACCGAGGGCCAGAAGATCCAGAGGGTGACTTGGGACACCACCCGCTGCAACCCCGCCATATCCTTTTGGGCATAGAAGGTCGCAAAGGCCGGAGCAGCGACCATATTCACCGTTTGCAGAACAAAGCTCACCCACAGGCCCGTTTTTACCGAAGCACTATAGATTCCTGCGGCTTCCGGTCCCACAAAGGAACCCACCATAATCACATCGGTTTGGTTTAGAATCGTGGCAAAGGCTTGCTGAATCAGCAGCACCACGGAAATTCCCAACCAAGCCCGGTTCATATAAATCGGTTCGGCGGGTTCCACCTGCTCATTAAAGCGCTGGAACATCAGGGCGGATTGGAAGCCTAGAACCAGGGTGAGGGCGGCGGTGGAGACCCAGATCATGCGCAGGCCGGAGAGGTAGCCCGTAGACTCCAGCAGCCAATAGCCCCCCATCAGCGTGACCACGGGCCAGAGGATGCGGGAGGGGGCATAGGCCAGGGTGACATCCTTCATGGCCCGTGCCGTAGAAAGCTGTAACTGCAAGAGCGCCTGCAAGGGGATGAGTCCCAAGCCCACTAACAGGGGAATTGCGTAGGTAAACTGCCGATAACGGTTGAGAATCAGAATAATGGGAACGGCGATCGCCCCCAGCAGTACCCCCGCCCCCACCGTCAGCCACCAGCTACTGCGGGCAATGCCCCGCAGTTTCCCCCACTCCTGCTTAACGCGATATTCGGCGAAGAGACGCAAAACCGCACGGGGAAAGCCCAATCCCGCCGGTAAACCCAGCAACGCCGACCAAGAAATCACATATTGGTAAATGCCAAACTCTACTCCCCCCATCCACTGGGCGAGGGCCACCTGGACCACGTAGAGCAGGGTAATGCCTAAAATTTGAATAATCAGAGCAACCCCGGCCTCTTTAGCCAGGGTGCTGAGTTTAAAGTCGTCGATCGATCGAACCGTCGCAGATGAAGTCACAGGCCCACTGCAATTAAAAATAAGCGTAACAAGACTAGAACAGTGCTAACAAAAGAAATGGTGGGCAATTGCCCACCCTACAGCTTGAACCATCCCGAATTCGGCAATAGGGGGCGGTTGGTTGAGATGAGGATGGCCCTAGGGCATGGGCAGCAGTTCGTTCACCGTAGGCTCGTTGACCCCCTGGAGCAGCGCACAGCGATCGCGGCCCTTGGTGCGGGCCATGGCCTCTAGCTCTACCTTGACTTCCGGCGGAATAATGCGCACCGCCATCGCCACCCGCAACCAAGGGGGAGGGGTCACCGATCCCGCCGCCACCGACGACAGGAAATGGGCCTGGTTCATTGTGGTCTTATAGGACTCGGCAAAGCTCTGGCGCGGACGACCCTTTAGCTCAGCCGCCGCAATATTGAGATTCTTGGAGGTATGGACAATATTGGGGTGGAAAATAATGAAATCTCCCGTTTTGAGAATGACCTTGTGCAGATTGGGGATGGGCTGATCATCCCGTGCCAGGTACATGGGCGCTTTTTCGTGGTTGTCCCGATCCTTGCGCACTCGGAAGGTTTCTTCCACCTCTTCACAGGTCATGTTGTGGCTACCGGGCAGCATACAGAGGCAGTTCTCTTCGGTAGATTCGGTAATGCCAATGTGAACGGTGACTTGTTTGTAGGGATCCGACAGCAAACCCCAGTACATATCCCGGTGCCAGTCAATGCCATAGGCCGCCGGACCAAAGAAGACATGGGTGCGCCAAGTCAGCAGGTTGGGGCCGAGAAAGTCTTCCGAGGGTTCCAGGATGGCCGGGTGGCGGGAGAGGTCCGCGATCGCCTTTTGGTCAAAGTGGCGGTTCCGGGTGACGTAGAGACGGGCGAGGGAGTTGGGCTTGGCAAAACCAGCCCAGGCTAGCTCGGTAAATAGGGCACGCCGGACCGTATCCATATCAAAGTCGGCGGGGAGCGATCGATAGATGAAGCCATCACGATCGTAGCGGGCACGTTCTTCGGGGGTTAAACCGTAGGTAGACATAGCAATCTCTCAGAAAGTCTCAGGAGCTAAGGATAAAAGGGTCGATCTCCCGTTGGCCTTCACCCCTAACGCTTTTCCTAGGGGACCAGGACAGCCAGAGGAAGGGCGGGGAGTTGCCGCAAACGCCAGAGGCTCCCCATCACAGCCAGCGTGAATCTATCTCACAATTACGGTCGAAGCTGATCCCAATCCCGATTAACCGGGGATTAAATCAATCGAAACCATAGAAAGAGCCGTTGGCAAACCATAGAAAAATCTGCCCTCCCGCCTCAGTGTCTCCCGGTTCAATCCCCTATGAGACCTCGCGAGAGCCTAGGTCTAGATCTAGTATCCAGATCTAGGGTTGGACGCTGATGGGGGTAGGGCAGATCATAAGTCTAGTCTTGACCCCAGCCCGGTGCCAGGACGGTTAGGCTGAGATCAGGTCAGGAATTCCTAGGGAGCAGTGGTGGGAACCATACCGTCGAAGGAAATACCAGTGGTATCGGCGAACTTGGCCATTCCACCCCAGCTTGCGGTGAAGAGAGCCTCAGCCCCAATGGCCAAACGCAGTTCGTTGTTACCCTTCTTCAGGTGCAGGGGCACATCATCATAGTAGCCAGCGGTTCCCAGGAAAGCACGGTTGCGGGAGCGGTAGGTGTTGTCGCCGCCAAACTGCATTTCGCCGTTGAGGTAGACTTTGACCCGATCGCTATAGCCCACTTCCAGAACCTTGATCTGGTCGCTGTCGGACATGATTTCCTTCTTCAGGAAAACTGCGTTTTTGCCCTTAACCGGGGTAAAGAGCTTGTGGATCGCAAAGATACCGAGGCGATCGGCCTCAAATTCAGTCCAGGTGAACATACGCTCATCACTGGGGTTCAGCACCAGCTTATCCGCCAGCCATGCCTCATCAAACGGCTCCGTGCGCTCCCAAGTATTAATATTCCCTGCCGGAGCGGTGGGCAACTCAACCCCAGAGTTTTGGAGGGGCGGGTTGTCCATTTTCTTGTACTTGAAGTTGGCAAAGAAACCACCCAGGCGATCGGGGTTGAGGGCATAGAGGCCCACTTTGCCCGCAGGGGTTTCCCGCTTCATATCCGGCACATACTGGGCGGGCTTTTCCATGTCGCGGATATACCACTCAGCACTGTTGCCCGAAATCACAAGCTTGCAGTGAATCCAGTCTTCGTAGGAGTACTCGAAGAAGCTGTTGTAGATCTCACCGGTGTACAACTGCCAACTTTGGAGCTGGTTATACACCGGGGTGTATTGGATGGAGTCATCCCAGCTATCCGTATTGTGGTGCGGACGCATGAAGAAGCGCTCATGGTTCGCATCGTCAACTGCCCGGACTAGGATCCCAATGAACCCAGCTTCGGGCCGCTGAAGCAGGACATCATACTCAATGATCCCGTCGGAAAAATCATCCAGATCCTTCACAAAAGCCGTCGCCCCACGCACCCAGGCCGCATCCTTTTGGCCGTAGTAGGTGCCCGCTGCATTGCCGTCGGGAAGGGCATTGTTTTTGTTGTAGTCCAAGGGCACATTACCCTCAGGGGCAAAGGCAACCTGGGCTTCAGGATAATCCGCAGAACGCTGGGGCTGCTTCACAATTTCCCAATGATCCGCATCCATGGGCACCATGACAAAGCCGTCATTGGTGCTGGGGGTGGAACTCTGGGCCGGTCCGGCGTTGATGGCAAAGGCGATCGCCGCTAGCACTGCTAGGGTTCCCGCAAAATATTTGGCAAATGTTTTGATCATGCTGATCCTGCTAACGCTTGTCCTATCGTCGGAGCCTCAAAATGCCCCAACCCTCCTGTTTAGAAGCATTGGGACCCTGAGTAAGGATAGCTTCCCCAGGTCGCACTGCAAACCTAGGGATGGGTGAAGGGAACAACCCCTATCTGGCCTAGATCTCGGCTAAGCCAGGACTGGGCTGTTTAAGTTTACCTTGGGGCCATGCCCTGGCTGAATCCACCTTAGTGGGGATCAAAGCCCGGAGCATAGATAATCCCCACCTCCTCTTCATACTCTTTATAGGCATCCACCATCATCTCCAACTGACGGGGATACATTTCGGCCATATCGATCTGTTCCGTGGGATCCACGGCCAAGTTGAACAGCTTCCAAGGCACATCCGGATTATCCGTGCGCAGGTCTCCACCCCAGGGCGCATCCCCTAGGCGCAGCGCCTTCCAGTCCCCCATAAAGACCGCCCGGTTCATGGTCCCGAACAGCTCAAAGAACACCGGTTCATCGTCGCCGTAGAGACGATCGCTGTGGCCCGCAAGCAGATGGGCCATGGACTTACCGCGCATGGGGGCGATGGGACGGCCCTGATAGGACGTGCCGGGATGTTCAACTCCGGTATACTCCAGAATCGTCGGCGCAATGTCCAACACCGACGCAAACGCATCGGTCCGGCCCGCCTGGACCTTACCGGGGTAGGTCACAAAGAAGGGACCGCGAATGCCGCCCTCGGACTGGCTGGCCTTCGATCCCCAGTGGGGAGTCACAGACACCTGTGCCCAGCCCGCAATGTAGGTGATAAAGGATTTAGGGGTGCCAATGGCATCAACATCATTGAGATCAATGCCCAGGCCACCGAGCCACTCCTCATAGGCTGGGTTGCCATTTTGATCCTGGATTTCGCCGTCGGCCCCATTGTCGGAGAAGAAGACAAAAATGGTGTTGTCATACTCATCCATGTCCTTCAACTCGTCAATAAAACGGCCCACGCTGTCATCCAGATAGTCGATCATGCCCGCATAGACCGCCATCCGCCGCACTTCCTTGCGCTTTTCCTCTTCTGAGAGGCTTTCCCAAGCCTTGACGTGATCCCAGCGGGGCGACATTTCAATGTAGCTGGGGAACATCCCCATGGACTTCATCCGCTCAAAGCGCTCTTCCCGCAGGGCATCCCAGCCCTTTTCGTACAGCTCAGCCTCTAGGTACTTGTCAATGTAGTCTTCGGGAGCTTGGAGGGGAGCGTGGGGCGCGGTATAGGCCAGATAGGCGAAGAAGGGCTTGTCCTCATCCTCATCTTCCTTAATAAACTCCAACATCTTGTCGGTGTAGGTCCGAGTTGAGTAGAAGTCCTTGGGGAAGCGGGGGTCATTGTCCGGTAGCTCTTCGCCATCCATGGCATAGGGTGCGATCGGCTTGCGGGGAGTCCAGCCATCGCGGCTGAAGTGGAAGGCGGCTCCAGAGAGCAACGTAAAGGTGCGCTCAAAGCCATGGGCCGAGGGGAACTGGTCTTCAGAATGTTCCCCCAGGTGCCACTTACCGGCCATGTAGGTGTTGTAGCCCGCATCCTTGAGCAGTTGGGCAAAGGTGACCACCCGATCGCTCAAATAGGCTTCATAACCCGGTTGTCCCCGCTGGTTATCCGTAATGGCATAGTCCATGGTCCCCATCCCCGCCAAGTGGTTGTCGGCACCGGTGAGGAACATGGAGCGACTGGGGGAACAGGTCGGACCCGTGCGGAAGTTCTCGAAGACCATCCCTTGGCTGGCGAGGGCATCCAGGTTCGGCGTGGAAATTTCACTGCCAAAGGTGCCAATGTCGGAGTAGCCCATATCGTCCGCCACGATCATGACCACGTTGGGCCGATCGTCGTCTTTGCCACCTTGTTTGGTACGGGTCTCTGCTTCACTTTCCGCTGCCGAAAGGCCAACTAACCCGAAGGTCGTCGCTCCAGCGGCAAAAATGGCCATTTTTGCACCCTGACGGGCCTTAGTCCCTGCCTTATGCAGTAAATCTGCAAATTTATGATACATAATCTAAATTTATCAAAGGTTAACAGCCAGATTACTGGGGAGTTGAACACTCCCGGACTTGGAAGCATGATCCAGTCAAAATTCCATCTCTCCCTCAGTTTCTTTGAGAATCTTCAGAATTCCGTGCCCAGATGAGCGAAGCGCAACGGTGCGAGAGGCTCAGCCCATCCCAGGCTCAGGAGCGGGCCAGGGGCACCGCTATCTTGCTGGAAATGTCCTAACCAGAGCTTCCCTCACGCAGTTTTGAGACAACTCCAGCACCAAGCCAGCGGCATCCCGCAGGTCAACTGAACAGACAATCTATGAATCCTGATGAGAGAGAGGGTGAAACCCAAAGCGGTGAACATGGCAAGGAGAACAGAGTGAGCCACCCATGGTGGAGAACAGCCCGGTCTCATTCTGCTGCATGGAGGAACCGCTAACCGTAAAGCCTGTCCTGCTAGCACCCGAATCAGGGTTATAAGGACGGGGTTCGGTCTAGGGATGGGGGGAGTCCCCCGATCGCCCCCTGGAGCAACTGCCCCAAGGCTGGTCTATCCCCAAACTGTCCAACCGGGGACAGGCTACAGCAGATAAACTCCCTGGGCCAAGGCTAGGGCGATCCCTCGTCTGAATCATCCCCCGATAGGAGGAGCGGTCTTCTGGCCTCACCAGAAAACAGCCAAAGCTTTACGAGGGGCTGAGGTCCTCGTTCAGGCTTTTAATCAGACGAAAGCCAATGTGGGAAGTCCCGGTATCCGGGGCTTGGGCTTCCCGAGCCGCTGGTCGAAAGCGGCTGCAATAATTTGGGGCACAGAGGTAGGAGCCACCTTTAATCACATGTTTTGCAACGCCAGGTTCCCGTACATCATAGCTATCTTGGGCGCTGGGACCGGTAGGGTTGTGTTGGTGGGCCTTGCTAGAATGACCCGATCGATACCAGTCCTCCGTCCACTCCCAGACATTACCCGCCATATCATAAAGGCCATAGCCATTGGCTGGGTAAGACTCGACGGGAGCCGTCCCCTGGTAGCCATCCTCCGCCGTATCGAAAAAGGGAAACAATCCTTGCCAGGAATTGGCTAACGTTGCTTTGTATTCATTTCCCCAGGTAAATGCCGCCTTTTTCAAGCCCCCACGTGCTGCAAATTCCCATTGGGACTCCGTTGGTAAGCTCTTTTGTGCCCACTGGCCATAGGCTTTAGCATCCTCCCAGGCAATGTGAACCACAGGGTAGTCCTCCAGCCCCGCTAAGGTGCTGTTTGGGCCTTGGGGATGTTGCCAGTTGGCTCCGGGGGTCCAGTGCCACCAACTAAGTTCCGGGACCGGTTGCTGGGACTCAGGGATTTGAAACACCAAAGATCCGGGCTGGCGTTGGGCCTCGGTGAGGTTGGGATAGTCTTGGGCCGAGAGGGGCCGCTCAGCCACTGTTACATAGCCCGTTTCCGCCACAAATTGTCTAAATTCTCGATTGGTGACCTCATGCTGATCCATACAGAAGCCATTGACTTCCACGGCTTCAGCAGTTGCTTCCTCTGGATAATGATCATCCGATCCCATCGTAAAGCTTCCACCCGGAATCCAGGCCATTCCCACGGGACAACTCACTGCTGAGGCCAGGAGCGGAGCAGAGGCAGCAGGCGGCGAGTTCCGTTGTGATGTCTGGACTTTGGAGTAGAAAAATGGGATGAGGGCCAAAAGCAGGCCACCCATAAGGAAACCCCAGAACAGTAAGGGTTTTTTGCGGTTGATCATAGCGTTGGATCAGGCCAGGTGAAGCTGAGGTGAGGGTCAGGAGAGCGCGACAACTCAAAAGCTAACGGGTAGGAGTCCATTCACTAACCCATCAAGAGAATACTATTGCTGGCTGGGTACGTCTATAGGACCATTTAATGACTTAGATTAATTGAATACTGCTAGAAAGTCCCTGAGGACAGGTCTGAGCAGCGGCAAAACTGACTTTCACCCCCTTGATTGCTCTGGAGATAGTCCCCTAAAGGAATGGAGGTCTTCAGGCAGAAAACCCGAATTATTATGTAGCGATGACTACTGATTGTTCAGTTAGCGACAGGAGGATATTTGATGCTTAATCTAGTCTTTTAAGGCTGAAAATACTGTATTTTGAGCTTTTGACAGCAAAATCCCTAACTGCTTTTTAGGTCTATCAGTTGGGTTTACAAGGTCTTGATATCCAAGGTCTTTAGGGCAGGCCGCTGTGGGGATGCCCTCAATAACCTTA
>JAYKJG010000222.1:0-20449 GCA_035286285.1 Prochlorothrix sp. | reverse complement strand
GGAGGTTGGGTAGATGGATGGTTGTTATTGTGCGCCTAGAGGTTAGGGGATTCTAGAAACGGAGCCAGTTGAGCGCCCTGGGGTTGATCCCCCGTAATTTCTAGGCTACTGAGGTCGAAAATAAAGGGAATGGGGTGATCGTCGCCGTCACCACCCAAGACCAGCACCTTAGGCATGGGGGAACCTCCGGCCCGCCACGCATCGATCGCCTCACGACGCAGCAGCCGATCGCCGCCCGGAATATCCAAACTGGCCCCTAGCAACCGCTGGGCTTCGGCCCGACCCTTGGCTCGGTTGACTTCTGCACGGGCTTCCTGCTCGGCTTCCTGGGCAATGTAAACCGCCCGCTGTGCCCGCTGCTCTGCTATCTGCTTGTCTTCCACAGCGTTGGCAAACTCTTTGGAGAAGTTCAAATCCACCACACTGGTATCCAGCACAATAATGCCGTAGTTCTGAAGTCGCTCCGTTAGGGCAATATCAAAGTCCTGTTTGAGGCGATCGCGCTGGGTAACGGATTCCTCGGCGGTGCGACGGGCTGCGGCAATTTTGAAGGATTCCTGGGTTTGGGGGGCAATGACTTTGGAGACAATATTTTGGAGAGTGCCTTGGGTCCGGCGAATATAGACCACCTGGGTGGGATCGAGGCGGAAGTTAATGGCAAAGCTAGCGGTTAGATCTTGGAGGTCGCGGGTAGAACTTTGGGCCGGGACTTCAAATTTCTGAACCGTGACATCATAAACATCAACCACAGAAATGAGGGGAATTTTGAAGTGGAATCCTTCCAGGAGAGGTTGATCTTGGGCCTTTCCGAGAATGCTCATGACCCCCGCTTGACCTGGGTTAATAATGACGACGGCATTGAGGACGATCGTGGCAATAAAGGCGACGATCGTGCCGACTAGGATTGCTGAAACATTGGGAGGGGGTTGTTGACGGTACACCATGAGTCTCCTTGAGTCTCCTTGAAGAGGGGTCGATAGAACGGGTTCATTCCACTTTGGACGGGCTAGGGGCTGCTCCCAGCCAAGTGATTCTTGTGGGATAGCTGTCCCGGCTGTCCAGGGGCAAACGTGAAATGCACCCGATAGAACGGACAGAACTACAGATAGAACCGTTGAAACGGTCTGCCTCTCATTATCCTCTTATACCAATTCGCGGGATGGGGGAACCTTTGGATCTTTCTTAGGTTTGCGCTGGCTTAGGTTTGCGCTGGCTTAGGTTTGCGCTGGACGCTTTGGGGTTCGTTGGGCGATGGGTTACCCTAGCCCTAGAGCCTAACAGCACTGCCGAGGGGGAACGCCATGAATTTAGACGAGATGAGTTTGCACGCCGATCGGCTGAGTGCTGACCCCGTGTTGCAACGAGAGCAAGCCATGGCGGCGATTTTGGCACAACTGCGGCCCGGACAGCAGGCCATGGCAACCTGGCGAGGGGGGGAGTTGGCGGTGTCTGCGGTGCCCGGTGCGGGGAAATCGACGGGGATGGCGGCGGCGGCGGCCCTAACCATTGCGCGGGAGCAGTTGAATCTGCGGCGCTATCTGGTGGTGGTGACCTTTACGCGATCGGCGGCCAATAACCTGAAGACGAAAATCTGCGCCAACTTAAAGGCGATGGGCCTACCGCCCCTTGGCTTCACGGTGAATACGCTCCATGGCTTAGCCCTGCAAATTGCCAGTCGCCACCGCGATCGGGCGGGTCTCGATTTGGATAGCCAAAGTTTGGTTTCCCCGAACCAAGGTCATCGCCTGATCCGTACCTGTGTCGATCGCTGGATCGCTGAGAATCCCCGTCTCTATCAGCAACTCCTAGAGGGATCAAGCTTTGATGGGGAAGACGCGGAACGGCTGCGGCGGCAGTCGGTGCTACGGACGGAAGTTTTGCCGGACTTAGCCCATACCGTCGTTCGAGAGGCGAAAAGTTCGGGATTATTGCCGGAGCAGGTGCAGGCTTTGGCGGAGGGGGATTGGCAGGGGGCTTTTGGGGAGCGATCGGGCGGGGTTGATTGGAGCTTAGGGGGCGATCGTCTGGAGAAAGGAGGCGCAACGGACCGCGATTGTCCGGCTTTGCCCCGCACCGCTGCCTTTGGCCCCTGGACCTATGACACGCTCCAGGTTGCTGCGGGTCTCTATCGCCAGTACCAGCGCCAACTGCAAAGCCAGGATTTGATCGACTATGAAGACATGATTTTGGCGGCTTTGCGGGTTTTAGAAGACCCAGAGATTTGTCGCTTTTGGCAGGAGCAGGTTTTTGGGGTTTTTGAAGACGAGGCCCAGGATTCTACGCCCTTACAAAGTCAGTTACTGGAAATTCTGGCGCTGAACCCCGACGGGAGTCGTAACTTGGTCCGCGTGGGCGATCCCAACCAGGCGATTAATTCCACCTTTACCCCCGCCGATCCTCGCTTTTTCCAGGCTTTTTACCAGCGCTGCCAACGCACGGGCCAAGTGGTGACCATGGACCAGGCGGGTCGCAGTACTGCGGCTGTTATTGCTGCGGCTAACTTTGTGGTGCAGTGGGTCAACGACTGGGTTTTGCCGCCCGGTTACGATCGCGCCGCCCTCAACCACCCCACCCCACCCCCGCCCCCGCCGGAACTTCTCCCCTTCCGCCTCCAGCAAATTCGTCCCGTTGGCCCCCAAGACCCCCAGCCCGATGCCAACCCGGAACCAGCAGGATTAGGGGTAGAACTGCTGCGACCGGCGGATATTGGTGTAACGATCGCCCTGATTCGGCAACGGCTAGGGGCGATCGCCGCCCAGGAGGCCGAGCCACAAATTGCAATTTTGGTGCGGGAGAACCGCCAAGGCCAGTATTTAGCGGAAAAACTGGGGGATTTAGAGGCGGATTTAGGCTTGCGGCTCTATGAAGTCGGTCAGCAGCAGCGACAGAGCCATGTTCCCCAGGAGTTATGGCAGTTGGTGCAGTTTTTGCAGCGGCCCCACTCCCCGGATTTGCTCAAGGGGGCGCTCTCGGTCCTGGTCGATCGCCAGCGCATTCCCCCCCAAGCTCTCGATCGCCTTGCCATTGCGCCGGAACAGTTTCTTTACCCCGATTCTGGGCAAATCTCCCTTGAACTTAGCCCTGAGGCCCAAATTGCCCAACGCCTCTGTCAACAACTGCTGCGATCGCGCCAGGAAATTCCCCTTATTGATCTTCTAAGTTTTCTGGCCTCCAGTTTGCACTACAACCAAACGGAGTTGGCCACGGCTGACAAACTCCTCGATCAAGTCCTTCAACGTCTGGAGGGGGGTCGATCGTTGGAGCGATTAGAAGCTGTTCTCGGAGAAATCATCAGTTCTGAGCGGTTTGAGCCAGTGGAAACCGAGGATCCGGAGTCTCTCTATGTGCGGCGAGGTCAAGTGACGATTATCACCATGCATAAGGCCAAGGGACTGGATTGGGACTATGTGTTTGTTCCCTTTCTCCACAGCAATGTCATCCCCGGCCAGTCTTGGGTACCAACACAAATGGAGTTTTTGGGCCGTTTTACCCTGGCAGAGGTCGCACGGACCCAAATTCGCCAGGGTTTACATGCCCATTACGGCTGGTCGGGGTTGGGGCTGGGGAAGGATGGGGTGATGGAAATTCCCGGTGAGGTGCAGGCGTGGGAGCAAGCAGCCTATTTGAAGCGATCGGAGGAGTATCGGTTGCTGTATGTGGCGATGACGCGGGCAAAGCGGTTGTTATGGTTAAGTGCAGCCTATAAAGCTCCGTTTAGCTGGGGTAATCCAGATAAATGGGACGATCGGGAGGCTTGCCCTTTAATTACGGCCCTAGAAACCCGTCGTTACCAGGGTTAGATCTCACCCAGCCCACGGCTCTTAAAAGGAGGTATGGGCTACAAGTGTCTATTACTTTTCCTGATCTATGTAATGTCCTGTAGTAAGGACTTTAGTCCTTACCCTCAAAATTGAGGACTAAAGTCCTTACTACGACGTACTTTCAGGGTTTTGGCGCTCTTAAGTGCTATTATTTTTCTTAATCTACGTAATGCCTTGTAATAAGGACTTTAGTCCTTACCCTCAAAATCGAGGACTAAAGTCCTTACTACGACGTACTACCTCACGACGCTGGACCATTCTGGTTGACCCACACTTCACAGCCTCCCTGATCTTCATAGGTCACACCATATTGGTAAATTTTGGCGGAGTCTGCCGTGGGATAGCTCTTGCGGCCAAAATATAGACGAGCATCTTCATCTAGGGCCGAATAACCCGTTTCTAGGTAAACTTCGACTTCCTCAGCCACACCAGCGGGACTGACCTTAACCGCTACCCCTGCACTGCCAGCATCCTCAGGGCAAACCGCATCGGGAAAGGCCAAGCTGATATTTTCGGGTTTGTTCAGGGGAACCCCGCTCCAGCTTCCTCCCGTGAGGGCACTTAGCTCCCCTAGGGCACTGCCTGGGTCAGTGGCACCGACGGAATGGCGGCTGTAGCGATCGCGCAGGGCAGCATAGGGATCAACAGGGGGCTGGGGGGGAGCCGAAGTAGTTGTGTTGGCGTTGGGCAACAGATCGCGGGCACTGGTGGAGATGGGGGAAGAACTGGAAGAATTGGGGGCGGGGTTGGGGGTACTGGCGGGGTTGGGGGTACTGGCGGGGGGGGATGGTGTGGGGGTTGTGGAGGCGGGGGGAGTGGGTGACCAGGGTTCAACGGGGGGGGCAGCGGGGTTTAGGGGTTGGGGCAGGGCAATGGGTCTACCCGGTTGGATGGGGGGGAGGTCTGCCGGAGCGGGTAAGGTTTGGGGAGGGGGGGGAAGCCAGTTGGACCAGTTATATTGCGGCAGGGGACTGCCGGAGGAGCCAGAGGGCGATTGGGCGATGGCATTGGAGCCAAGTTGCGCCAAAGCTTCTAAATCCTGGGAAATATTGGCCAGGGAGGGGAGTTCTGAGGTCGGAAGGGAAAAGGCGGGGGTAGCGGGGGCGGTGGGTAGGGCAAAGTTGGGTAGCCGTTGCAGTTCTGCGGGAGAGAGTTCTACCACTTCAATGCTTTGGAGCACCTCTTCGGTTTCGGAGGAGGCGGGGGGGGTGAGGTCTAACACCGCAAACACTAAGCCATGGAGACCGATGGACACCAAACTTGCTAGAAAGGTGGGCTGTTTCCAGAAAAGGGGTCCAGTCCGAAAGATAAGGGAAGGGGCGGTCATGGCAGGCTCAGGTGAAATGGAGGTTCGCTAAGTATTCAGTCTATTCTTGATCCTAATCAGTTCCCGATCGAACCTGGGAAAGACCTGTGACAGATTCTAGTTTTTATGCCGTCTGATTCATTCTCTGGCTTTCTGCGGCCCTATGCGCTGCAAACTTGGATTTTAGAGGATTTGGCCCAAGGTTTGGAGCAGGCTTTACCGTCGGTTTTGCGACTGCAACCCGCTCAACTGTCCCAGGTTTCTCTGCGTCGATCGCTGATGCAGCACGCTGGTCAGGCCAGAGGTCAGGCCAGAGTTCAACCCTTGGTTCAGTTTACCCTTCAGTACCACTGTGGTCTTCCCCACCGCCTCGCGGCTCTGGCTCGTTCTGAAGGGATTCCGCCCGAAAGCTGGGCACCCGGAAGCTGGGCACCCGGAAGCTGGGCACCCCAAACCATCACGCCCCTAACCCTAGCCCGGTGGGTTTTGCCCCACTTTCCCGATCGCGGTTGGCGGATTCACATCGACGATCGCCACCATTGGGTCTGGACGGCAACGCCTTTGGTCCTCGATCGCTGGCTGCGCTCCTGGTTTCAGCACCCTCCCGCTCGTTCCCCTGGGCATTCTGTCCCGGCCCCAGGACTGCTCCTTCCCTGGGCGGGGGATGACCAACTGCTGTGGCGATCGCAGTATCACCATGGGCGCTGTTGTCAGCGGTTGCAGCAGGTGGCGGTGGAACTGGGGCAAGCGGGCCGTGTGGATCTGTTGCAGTGGTTGCAGGAGATTGTGGGTTCTGGGGAGTTGCGGCCTAGTGGCTCGGAATCTGGTGCAGCAAGGGCAAAGCCCTGGCAAGGTGTCTCGTTGCTGGGTGATTCCTTTGACCCACTGCCGCCTAGCCAAAGTCAGCTTTGGGATTGTAGCTGGCAATTGTTGGATGCTTTGGCCTGGAAGCCGAGGCGATCGCCCGCGCTTTTGGCTTTATTTCTCAATTGTCTCGATCGCTTTCAGGCGGCCCACCCCTTCCCCGGTTTTTTGCAGGTTAGCCCCCCTGGTCCTCCCCTGTTGTCCGTGGCCCGCTATGGGGCACTGCTCCACAGTAGTCAAATTCTGCTGCGGTTGGTTTTGGCGGATCTGGGTGGGGCGATCGCGCCGCTGGATCTGTAGGTTCACGGGGGGTAGGGGGGCGCTAGGGTTTTTCGGCCTGCATCAACGTTATAGTAAAGGCGATCGCTAACGTTCATGATTAACCTTCTGAACTATCACGCCATGTTTGGGATTTACCAAAAAAGCTGCCTTCGCATTGAACTTTCAGCCTCTGCCAACCAGGTGCGGGACAGCCTGATCCGTCCTGAACAGTTTCAGCAGTGGCTTTTTCCCCAGCAGTTTGTCCTGCCGCTGCCCGATCGCCTGAAGCCAGACCTGACCTTTACCAGCTATCTCGGCCCGGTGGCCATTGACCATCAAGTGGCGATCGTGGAGGCGAACCGTCTGCAACTGTTGCTCAGTCGTGGCATTGACGGGTTCCATGAGTGGACCTGGGGAGAGGGCTGGGTCCAAGCTCGTCTGGAGGGGGTTTCTGTTCTGCCCCTGAACCTAGGGCAAACCTATAGCTTGATGCGGTTGCGGCAACACTTGGCCCTGAACGATTTGGCCGCAGCCTAAGCCTTTGCCTGGGTGGAGTCGGGACCGTGCCCCCAGGGTTTCCTGGAAGGGTTGCCCGGATTTGGGCAAAAAAAAGTCCACCCCCTTGGGGGTGAACCGAAGCTTCCTAGATGTTTCTCCGGACCCTACACTACCATGGTTAGCCCCTGCTTTTTGATCCGCAATTATACTGAAAAAACTTTTCTCCGGAAAAAGCGGATCCCAAAGCGGCGCAATAGGGGCTAGCCTACGCCGACGGTTGCCTTCTCGGCTTGCTCTTGGGCCAGGAACTTTTCCAGTTCGGTCAGGGCTTCTGCGTCTACTTTGGTCTGCATGGGGCAGAATTTGGGACCACACATTGAGCAGAATTCGGCGGTTTTGTAGATATCCGCCGGGAGGGTTTCGTCATGGTACTCCCGCGCCCGATCGGGATCCAAGGACAGTTCAAACTGTTTGTTCCAGTCAAAGTTATACCGAGCAGCGGAGAGTTCATCGTCGCGATCGCGGGCACCGGGACGGTGGCGGGCAATATCCGCCGCATGGGCTGCGATCTTGTAGGCAATCAAACCATTGCGCACATCTTCTGCGTCGGGCAGGCCCAAATGCTCCTTGGGGGTGACGTAGCAGAGCATGGCGGTGCCATACCAACCGGCCATGGCCGCGCCGATCGCCGAGGTAATGTGGTCATAGCCAGGGGCAATGTCTGTGACCAACGGCCCCAGGACATAGAAGGGCGCTTCTGAGCACTCCTCCATTTGCTTGCGCACGTTGAACTCGATTTGGTCCATGGGCACATGGCCCGGACCTTCCACCATCACCTGAACATCATGTTCCCAAGCGCGGCGGGTGAGTTGGCCCAGGGTTTTCAGTTCCGCCAACTGGGCTTCATCGGAAGCGTCGTGGGTGCAGCCGGGACGGAGGGAGTCGCCTAGGCTAAAGGAGACATCGTAGCGCTTGAAGATTTCGATGATGTCGTCGAAGTGGGTGTAGAGGGGGTTTTGTTTGTGGTGGTGGAGCATCCAACGGGCGATGATGCCGCCCCCCCGCGAGACGATGCCGGTGATGCGGTTGCGCACGAGGGGCAGATATTCAATCAGGATGCCCGCGTGGATGGTCATGTAGTCCACGCCTTGCTGGGCGTGCTTTTCGATGATGTGCAGAAAATCATCGGGGGTGAGGTTTTCGATTTTGCCGTGGACGCTTTCCAGGGCTTGGTAAATGGGTACGGTGCCGATCGGCACGGGGGAGGCGTTAATAATGGCCGTCCGGATTTCGTCGAGGTTGCCGCCCCCGGTGGAGAGATCCATGACGGTATCGGCCCCATATTTGACGGCCAAGTGCAGCTTATCGACTTCTGTTTGCAGGTCGGAGGAGTTGGGCGATGCGCCGATGTTGGCGTTGACCTTACACTTGGAGGCGATGCCGATCGCCATCGGCTCTAGGTTGGGATGGTTGATATTGGCGGGAATAATCATGCGGCCCCGTGCCACTTCTTCCCGCACTAACTCAGCCGGTAAATTTTCTCGCTGAGCCACATAGTGCATTTCTTCGGTGATGATGCCCTGTCGCGCGTAGTGCATTTGGGAGACGTTGGTCTGTCCTTGGCGCTTGGCAATCCAGTCTGCACGCATAGTCTTGAACTCCTAAAGCAAAGCCGAATCGACTGGGGAACTACCCCTTTGCTCGCCCCCCCTGCCCAGCCCGAAGCCATTGCCTCCACGGTTGCGGAGGGAAGGCGCATTGCTAGACAGGCCAGACTGTAAGCTTCAGGTCTGAAGCAGCCTCAGGGTGGCGAAATGGGCAAAATGGGCGAAATAGTAACGCTTCCCTCCGCTGGTATGACCCAGACTCAGGTTCTAAGGGTGTAATCTCAGCCCAATGATGTGATGGGCACCCCCAGCCAATGGTGTGTTTTGATCTTGGGGCCGATCGTAGCACTGAAAATCCCCAGAAGATCTTCGCGGTTGGATCTCGATCGGATCTAGATTGAGAAATGGGGGGATAGGGCTGACTTTATGAAGTTTTGAAACAGAATGAAGTTTTGAAGCAAAGAGTTGGCCAGGGAATCACAGGCTGCACACTGCCCCAGCAACCCGGTTGATCGATCGTGTTCAAGCAGAGTTTCTACGATCGCGAGTCTCGCAGCGGCTGGAAGATACTGGGCTGGCCCTTGGTGGCGAGGGGGAGCGGGCCGATCGACTGGCCCAAGGGTGACGGGCGGGAGCTAGACCCGGAAGTTCTGTCGCGATCGCCCGCGTAACCGCAGAAAATTAAAACTTCAGGACTAAAGTCCCCCCTTGCTGAGGGGGGCCAGTATGGTGAACAGGGACTTTTACGGTTCAGTGTTCTGTAGTTTTCTGCTGTGTTCTAAAAATATGGGTGAAAAACGGCGCATTGGAATTTTGACCAGTGGCGGCGACTGTGCAGGCTTAAATGCTGTAGTCCGAGCGGTAACCCACCGGGCTAGTCGTCTGGGTTGGGAAGTGCTGGGGATTCAAGAGGCGACCAACGGGCTGATCTCCCGTCCCCCCCGCGCCATTCCCCTTACCTTCGATCGTGTGGATGGCATCCTGACACGGGGCGGCACCATCCTCGGCACGACGAACAAAGGCAATCCCTTCGCGTTCCCCATGGCCGATGGCAGCGTGATCGATCGCTCCCCCGATATTGCCGAGGGTTACCATGAGTTGGGACTGTCGGCGCTGATTGGGGTGGGGGGCGATGGTAGCTTGGCGATTCTGCGGAAGCTGGCTCAACAGGGCAACTGGAATTTGGTGGGCATTCCCAAAACGATCGATAACGATGTGGGGGCGACGGAGCGATCGATCGGCTTTGATACTGCGGTGAATATTGCCACGGAAGCCCTCGATCGGCTCCATTTCACCGCCGCTAGCCACAGCCGCATTATGATTGTGGAGGTTATGGGCCGAGATGCGGGTCATATTGCCATTAGCGCCGGAATTGCCGGAGGGGCTGATATTATTCTGATCCCGGAAATCCCCTATAACCTGGACAGTATTGGCCGTAAGATTAAGGAAACCCAGGAATTAGGCAAAAACTATGCCCTTGTCGTGGTGGCAGAGGCCGTAAAGACGGAATCCGGCGATTCAGTTACGTTTACGGATCATCTCGGTGAATGTCGTTTGCGGGGGGTGGGTCAGTATCTCTCGGAACAACTGTGTAACCGCTTTGGGGCTGAGACACGGGTCACGGTGCTGGGCCATACCCAACGGGGAGGAACACCGTCCCCCCTCGATCGCCTGATTGGCTCGGCCTTTGGGGTGGCGGCGGTGGACTTGATCGCCGAGGAAAAGTATGACCACATGGTGACGTGGCAACAGCGGCAGGTGGTGAGTGTGCCGATCGCGGAGGCTATCCAAACCTACGCCACGGTGGATCTCAATGGTCCTTTGGTCAAAACAGCCCGTGGTTTGGGGATTTGCCTAGGTGATACCTAAATTAGGCGCTTTGCTGCGGAATTCCTTCTTTTAGCTTCAAATTCTGCCAGGGGTTTCTCAAGCTGGAGATACCTAGTTCCCACGCAGAGCGTGGGAATTCTTCCCTAGGCGCTCCAGCGCCCTCTGTCTCCCTGGGTACTTCGGAGCCTCTCACCGGACTGGACGCAGAGCGTCTGGAAGACATTCCCCACGCAGAGCATAGCAATGAGGGAGCCGGGGCAACCACGGGGGGATTGCCCCTACCTAAATCGGTCACCCGCCAAAGTCAAATGGACCCTTTTATTCTCCTTCGGGGGTTGCCTCCGGGGCTGCTGTTGGCGTGGGTTCCACCGCAATAAATAAATCGACTTGACTGGTCTTAGAATCGCGCTGGCTGGTCGTCATGGCAATGCTTTGCAGCGATCCTAAAGCAACCTCGGTCTGCGCCGGAAGCTGTCCCAATGGCCCTGTTCCCGGTGCGCCAGTTCCCAATCCGCCCAGCGACCCTAGGATGGGACTTTGCCGCAGTTGTTGATCACTGCCGGAAACATTGACATAGAAGTAGCCCGCATTTTGTTGGGGTAGGGCTTGAACTGCGGCCTGAAAAGTGGGGTTTTCGTCGAGGGAGGGCCGGGAGGTGTCGATCATGGCTTCTACGGTGGCGCTACCGAGGCCCAGGAACAGGGAATCGCCATCTAGCCAGCCGTAGCCCAGGAGGACTTCATTTTGAAAAATGCCTTGGGGCAGAATCCATTGCGTTAGGGGTTGGCCATTGGCGGCGGTGGAGTCTTCAACCTGGAGATTGCTGCGCTCCGCAAGGCGATCGAGCTTGT
This sequence comes from Prochlorothrix sp., assembly GCA_035286285.1. Taxonomy (GTDB): domain Bacteria; phylum Cyanobacteriota; class Cyanobacteriia; order Prochlorotrichales; family Prochlorotrichaceae; genus Prochlorothrix. Next base: position 9,411 of record JAYKJG010000222.1, on the reverse strand, counting down.
CTAAGGTTGCCTCTGTGGTGGGCCGATCGCTGCTCTCCAAGACCAACACGGCCCCCAGCCCCAACTGGCCCATAATGCCCCCCTGACTTGGCACGGCTCCCAGGGCAAATTCTCCGGTCATCCAGCTAAATAGGTCTTGATCTGGCTCTAGCCCAAATTGTTGAAAGCGGCGACGCAAATTATTGAGACTTTCGCTTAATTGCGGATTGAGGCTCGCTTGCTGAACATAGGTTTGCCAGAGGCTGCTTAAATTTTTGCCACTGAACAGGGCTAGGGTGGAGTCGGGTAAATGTTCCAACACCTGGCCGGGGGAGGACTCAAAACTGGTGCCCTCTAAATTGTCATTCAAGCGAACTACGGCCTGAAACCGTAGACCATTTTCTTCTAGGCCGACTCCTGCACTCAAGCCCTCAAACTGCTGAAGCTGTGCTAGGGTTTCTGGGGGTAGGGGAGCGGCATTGGGGGCTGCGACGAGCAATTGATTAATCAGGCTGCCGTAGTCGGGAATATAGAACTGAAGTAGGGGTTGGTCCAGTTTTAGGGCCGATCGGAGGGCTGTTGCGACTTCTGGTTGATCGGTTAGGGCTGTTGCGCCTTGGCTGGTGTCGATCGTGCGCTCGATCGACTGGCGTTCTGGAGAAATCGCCAAATAGCGCCCTAAATTCGCACTATAGAGGCGACTGCCCTCCCTCTCGATTTCAGTAATCTCCACGCCTTTGTAGTCACTGGGGGTGACGGTGAGATTGCTCTGCTGCCGGACCTGATCGGCGAACGCCTTAGCCCGGAGTGGATCGCCAATGCCTACCAATACCAGCAAATTCAGCGATCCCTCCGGTCGAACCTCCGTCGGAGGCAACAGGGACACCATCACCCCATCAATCCAGGGTTTAAGGTCTTCTGTGTAGGATAGGCCGGTTTCCTCGCCCCATTGGGCCTCCAGTTGCCCTAAGGGTTCCCCCAGCAACGCCTGGAAGGCCGGAGCTTCAAGATTATCCCAGGTGGGGGAATCCGTTGAGACATAGCTGGCCATGAGGGCTTGTTCGGGCAGCAGGGCAGCGGCTCCCAGCAGTCGATCGGAGTCTCCCACCAGGCCGGGACGCAAGCGCCAATACCAATAGGCGGCGGCTCCAGCCGCAAGTACGAGACCCGTCGCGCCGAGGGTCAGAAGGCGTTTGCCTCGGTTACTCATGGGGATGACTCCTTTCCTGATAGGTTTCCTAATCTGGCGATCTGACCTGAAATCTGAATACGCTTACTCCCCTTTCTCCCTCTAGGAGAGAGGCCGGGGGCGAGGGGTCTTTGCATCCCGAAGCGGATCACTATATGTTGGACGTTGAGGCTTTGGGTCCCTCTCACGAGGAAATTCTAGACAACGCCACTAGATCCGTTCGACACAGCCCACCCGACCCCCCTAAGAGCTTTTCATGAGTATTGCACTATCCCCCCCCTTTCAGGCTAGCCCCTTTCCCCTCCAGGGATCTTTCCCCCCCGATCGCCCGCTGCGGGTTTTGATCCTAGGCTGTTGGGGTCAGGTGGGCCGATCGCTTCAGGGGGTGATGGATCACAAGACGACGGTGATTCCTTGGGATCGCTCCCAGTTTGATCTGACCCACCTCAGCGAGGACTTAGAGGCTCCTGAAACCCAGCGGCTCTATGGGGCTGTGAAAGCCCTGCGCCCGGATGTGATTGTGAACGGTGCGGCCTATACGGCGGTCGATCGGGCTGAGGAAGAACCCGATTTAGCGCTCCAAATTAACGGTGCGGCCCTCGGTCCCCTGGCTCACTTGGCCCAAGCCTGCAATGCCGCCTTGATTCACATTTCCACCGATTACGTCTTCAATGGCTTTGGTCACAAACCCTACCGCGAAGAAGATGCCCCGGATCCGTTGGGGATTTATGGGCGATCGAAGCTGGTGGGGGAGCGGGCTTTGTTAGCAGCGCCGATCGATCGGCTGGTGATTTTGCGCACGGCCTGGGTCTACAGCGAGTTCGATCGGCCCAACTTTCTCAAAACGATGCTCCGGCTGGGGCAAGAGCGGGACGAGGTGAAGATTGTGGCGGATCAAGTGGGCAGTCCCACCTGGGCGCGGGATATTGCGGAAGTGATTGCGGCCCTGATGCCCCGGCTGGATCAAGATCCCAGCCTGTCGGGCATTTACCACTATCGCAACAGTGGGGTGGCCAGTTGGTACGATTTCGCCTTGGCTATTTTTGAGGAGGCCGCAGCGGCGGGTTGGCCCTTAACGCTTCAGCGGGTACAGCCGATCGCCACCGCCGACTATCCTACCCTGGCCCAACGTCCGGCCTACTCGGTCTTGGACACCAGCAAAATCTGCCAAACCCTGGACTTTACCCCCCCCCACTGGCGGCAAAGTTTACGGCAGGCGATCGCCCACGTTCCCCGCAGCTAGCTTCAACTTACCCCTGCTGCTCATTCACGCTTCCCCCCCATGGCCCACAACCCCTACGACCAATTTGCCAAACAATTTCTAGAAGAACTCCTCAGCCCCCTGGGCCAGGTGGAACTGAACCGCGAAGTGTTGGGAGAAGCCCGTTGGGTCGATCTTTGGTTTCGACCCAATCCCCAAGCCAACGCGGGCGATCGAGTAAGGTCGTCCGCTCCCTCAGAGGTTGATTTAGGACTGCTGGGCACCTTCACCCAGGTTCCCTGCTTGCTCGAACCCTACCGCAATCCCCCCAGCTTCCGCGATATTCGCAGTTGCCTCAGCAAGCGCCTTGCCTTAGTGGCCGACCAAGAACGGAAAACCCCAACCCTACGGGAAACAGACCTCCCCCACCTCTGGATCCTGGTTCCCACCTTCTCCGCTGCCGCCCGCCAGCACTGCGATGCCCACCCTGACCCCAATTTGCTCCCGGGTTGCTATCGTCTCTCACCCCTGTTGGGCACCCACCTCATTGTGCTGCACCAACTGCCCCCAACCCCTGACACCCTCTGGCTGCGCCTCCTCGGCAAGGGCCACTGCCAGCACCAAGCTATCCACGAAGTCTTGGCCCTACCCCAAGCTACCCCCTTCCGACATCGTGTCCTACAATTGTTAACAAACTGGAAAATTGCCTTAGGAACCCTCAATCCACCCCCATCAGAAGAGGAGGAAACACTTATGGCCCTCAGTCAAGCCTATTTGGAATGGGAACAGAAAACGATCCGCTTGGGAGAAGAGCGGGGTATTCGCTTGGGAGAGGCACAGGGGGAACAGCGGGAGCGGCGGCGGTTGGTGTTGGAGATGTTGGCGATGGAGATGGAGTTTAAGTTTGACGATCGGGGCCGATCGCTGCTGCCTTACCTCCAAGCTGTAGACAATACTGCCCTGTTGTATGACTTTCTACGATCGCTCAAACCCCTCACCGCCTGGGACCAGGTACAACAGTGGTGGTTCGATCGCCTAGGGCAAGGTTTAGCGCCAGGAGCACAGCCAACCGAGGGTCTGGCAGCCGTTGCGCAACCGGAGGCTGCCCCAGCGCCCGGTCAAACCTCCGGGACTCCAGGGACTGACCGTAACGAGAGCCAAGCAGCCAGCCCTGATCCAGCCTTAGCGGTAGCGCTGAAACTGCGGTTTCCGGAGGCCGGTGGGGCGACGATCGCCCAAGTTGCGGCTCAACTGGGGACGGATCGGCTGGATTGGTCTGCCCTGCGTCCACGACTGGAGGCGGCAACGGCGATCGGGGCGATCGCGGGAGAGGTCAACGCGGAGGGATAGGGAGCAACCCCTGCCCGATCCCGATCGAGGCGGTTTTCTCAACACTTTTGCAATCTAAACCACATTCGATCGCTGGAATCGGCCCATTCAGAATTACAATATTGGCAGTTTGCCGGTTGGGCCAGGGGGTGCGGCTTCTGGATCCAGTCACTTCCGCAGCCTAGCCGGAGACCCTAAAACAACTTTCGATCGGCTAGAGGCAAGTCGCGGCCCAACCGTGACCTCACCAAGGCTCCAAACTTGGGCAAGGCTCTCACACTTGGGGTTTTGGACCTTACAAACTATCTATCTGATCTGCTTCATAATCACTGGGAGAAACAAATGTTAGCGATTTTCCAACTGTTGGTCTTTGCGCTGGTTCTGACTTCTTTAGTACTCGTTGTGGGCGTTCCCGTTGCCTATGCGGGCGACACCGTTGGTCCCCGCGCCAAGGGTTTGATCACCGTGGGTTCCTTAGCTTGGGTTGCCCTGGTGATTGTCATCGGTGTCGTCAACTTCTTCGTCGCCTAGCCTTTGACCTGAGCCTGCTGCAAGGTAGGGTATTTGAGTTTAAACGGCCCACCCGGTTGCGATCGGTGGGCTTTGTTATTAGATCTTCCAGTCGCTCAGGCCAAGACAGCCGTAATTCCTCGTTCTCTGGCGATCGCGGGGGAATGCCTACCCCGATGCTCCCGCGTCGCAACCTCTACGCCTCTCCTGACCTCATTTCGTTAAGAATGCCATGGCCGTTTTTGAAGGAAACTTTACCCAAACCCAAAACCAGCGCTTTGCGATCGTGATTGGTCGCTTTAACGATCTGGTGACCGAAAAACTGCTGGGGGGCTGTCAAGATTGCCTCAAGCGCCATGGTATTGACCCCGATCCTCAGGGAACGCAAGTGGACTATGCCTGGGTGCCCGGAGCCTTTGAAATTGCCTTGGTGGCCCGTAAGCTGGCCGATTCTGGGCGGTATAACGCGGTGATTTGTCTGGGGGCTGTGATTCGTGGCCAAACCCCCCATTTTGACTATGTGGCCTCTGAAGCTGCTAAGGGCATTGCTGCGGCCAGTGTGCAAACGGGGGTGCCGATCGTCTTTGGGGTGCTCACCGTGGACACCCTCCAGCAAGCCCTAGAGCGGGCAGGTATTAAGAGCAATTTAGGCTGGAGCTATGCCATGAGCGCGATCGAGATGGCCAGCCTCATGCCCCAACTTCCCCCTGCTCTATCGTAGTGAGGACTTTAGTCCTCATTACCATACCGCTACAAGCACCCTAGACCCCAACCTTAGCCTGGAGCCAGTCGGGCCGCAGGGCGCGGGCATGGCGCAGGTAGATGTGCTGCACAGGAGGTGCAAGTTCAGGGCAATTAAAGTGCAACAGAATCCGAATACACCGCTCTAGGCTCCCCTCTACGTACATTTGTTGCACATCCAGCAGGGGAACATCGGACCAACCCGGACGGGATCTGGCCGCCGCTGCTGGAAACATGGCATCTAGATCACGGGTGACTGCAAACGTTAGGCTCACAATCTCCCCCGGATCTAGGTCGTTGTGGGCTTCCACTTCATCTAGCAGCTCTGTGACCGCTTCCCGAATTGCTTCGGCTGTATTTTCTGGCACTGTTATTGCGCCACGAATTGCCCGGACTCGCCACGACACAGTCGCCATCCTCCTTTTCAACAGACCAGATCTATCTTAGGGGCGATAGAGCCAAAGCGGTTGTCCCGCTGTAGAAAGTTCAAATTCCAGGGTCTGGGAGTAGCGCGTCAAGGTGCTAAAGCCCGGAACTTGGCTGGAGAGAAACCGGCTCACGACGGGTTTGGGGGGGTCAAAGGTGATGGTTTCGGCTTTTTCGGGATCCAGGTCAGCGAGTTCGGCTAACCAGCGGCGGGCTTCTTCTTCGGTGCCGAGGCGATCGACCAGGCCCAATTCCTGAGCCTGCTCTCCGGTAAAGATGCGGCCATCGGCAAAGCTGCGCACGGTTTCTTCGGCTAAGCCGCGCCCTTGGGCTACGGTTTGGACAAACTGGCTGTAGCTACTGTCGATGAGGTCTTGGAGAATTTGCCGCTCTGGGTCCGTTAGCTCCCGATCGAAGGACAAAATATCCTTGTAGGGGCCGGATTTAATGACGGTGAAGGAAACTCCAACTTTTTCCAGCAGTTCCTGCAAATTATTGCCCCGTAGGATCACGCCAATGCTGCCGGTAATGGTGCCGGGATTGGCCATAATCTGGGGGGCACCCATGGCGATGTAGACCCCACCGGAGGCGGAAATATTGCCAAAACTGGCGACAATTTTGAGCTTATCTTGGAGCCGCACCAGAGCGCTATAGATTTCCTGGGAATCTCCCACGGTGCCGCCCGGACTGTTGATGCGCAGCAGCAGCGCCGGAAATTTCTGCTCTTCAATGTCCTTGAGTGCCTTGAGCACATGTTTCCGGGTGGATCCATCAATGGCTCCGTCCACAACAATGCGGGCAATTTTCCGTTTCCGTCGCTTAAAGGGCCAAATCATGGGTGATGGGGAAGGTGAGGTTTACGGGGGAGGCCAGCGATCGGCAGACCTTACCTTAGGTTTACCCTAGGTTGGTCCCAGTGTCTGCATCAGGGTTTGCAGCTTGATTCCCAGGGTCATGCCGTTTTATACTGGGGTCTGGCTTAACAATATTAAGACACTTTGTAATATTCCTTAACATCCCTGGCGATCCCCTTGGAGATCTCCATCGCTCTCAAGCCCAGCCCCTGCCCAGAGCGCGGGAACAAGAGCAAAGGCGACGAAACAGCGAGAGTTTCAGGCTTTACAGTCCATTATTCTGCGTTACCCATGGCTTTCAATGCTTCGCCCCAGCGATCGATCCTGCTGATTGCGCCGTTCTTCCTCTGGGGGACGGCGATGGTGGCGATGAAGGGGACGGTGCCCCATCTTACGCCGCTGCTGTTGGCGACGCTGCGGTTGCTCCCGGCGGGGTTTTTGGTGTTGGGGGCGGCGATGGTGATGGGACGGCCCCAGCCCCAGGGCTGGAGGGCGTGGCTGTGGATTGTGGGGTTTGGGTTGGTTGATGGCACGCTGTTTCAGGGGTTTTTGGCAGAGGGCTTATTTCGCACGGGGGCGGGGCTGGGGTCGGTGATGATTGATTCGCAGCCGATGGCGGTGGCGCTGCTGGCGGGGTGGCTGTTTGGGGAGAAGCTGGGACTGTGGGGCGGGTTGGGGCTGGCGATCGGCATTGGTGGCATTAGCCTGTTGGGACTGCCAGAGGACTGGATTTTGGCGGCGGTGCAGGGGGCTGTGGGGCCGATCGCCCTAGGCAATCCCGGCGTGTGGTTCGTCAGCCTTTTCAACAATGGCCAGTGGTTAATGTTGATGGCGGCGCTGTCGATGGCGATCGGGACGATCGTCAGCCGCTATGTCTCGCGCCACTGCGATCCGGTGATGGCGACGGGGTGGCACATGGTGCTGGGCAGTATCCCCCTGCTGGCGGGAGCCTGGGCCTGGGAAACGCCGGATTGGGGCCTGCTGACCCTGGCGGACTATGGCGCACTGGCCTACTCAACGGTGTTCGGCACGGCGATCGCCTATGCCCTCTTTTTCTACTTTGCCGCCCAAGGTAGCCTCACCAGCCTCAGCGCCCTCACCTTCCTCACGCCGGTTTTTGCCCTCCTCTTCGGCAATCTCCTGCTCCATGAAGTCCTCTCCCCTCTCCAAAGTGGGGGAGTTTTATTGACGTTGATCAGTATTTACCTCATCAATCAGCGGGAGGGTTTGGCGCAATTTTGGCAGCAGCGAGCCAGGGGGGCCACGGGTGGGTTACCTGGTTCCGGTCAGTGAAACCGTAGGAATGCGCTGGTGCCCGGTTTTCAGATGTGGACGACCTAGCGGGGGGATTATGACCCTCGATAAGCACAAGCTGGATGGAGTTGCTCAGATTCAATTTGCGATTATGGCTTACCATGTGGAAAGTTAGGGGTGGGGGGGATGGGATCCCCGGTTGCTGTGGGATTGCCGTTAGGTTCTGGGGTTTTCCGCAGCAGAAGCCGGGGATCTGGGGTTAAGATTGGGGCAGGGGGTTGAGATCCCCAGTTTCTGTCTGTTGCTGTTCATTGCTGCAATTTTGAGGTTAACCAGACTATGGTTGTTTCGGTGACAAAAACGGCGGGGGTTGATTCGGAATCTCCTGAGCTTTCCCATGGGGGTTTAGAAGCCTGTGGGGATTTAGAGTTCAGTAACCTTAAGACGCTGATTTTGGAAGGTTTACAGCAGCTTCCAAAGATTCAGCAGCGGTTTGTCTTGGATTTTATTGAGTTTCTCCTGGAAAGGCAGGAATTTGCAGAAGCGGAAGGGCTACCGTCAGCGGTGGATTGTTTCCGGCAAGGTTGGGCGGATGTGGTGGCGGGGCATATAGTCCCGTTGGATCAGCTTTGGGATGGGGTTGATGATGGGTGAGCGGTCTAGTGTTCAGGTTGTGGCAACGGCTTATTTTAGGAATAACCTTAGGGCTTTGGCGAAGCGGTACCGGAGTATTCGGAAGGATGTGGAGCCTGTGCTGGAGCAACTGGCGATCGGTAAGGTGCTTGGGGATCAGGTGCCAGGGGTGGGTTACCCAGTTTATAAGGTGCGGGTACCGAATCGAGATAGTCAGCGGGGTAAGCGGGGCGGTTATCGTTTGCTGTATTACCTCCAGACTGAGACTTCAGTGTTACTGATTACGATTTACTCTAAGTCAGACCAAGGTGACATTGCAGCCGCAACGATTGGTGAGATTATTGCTGAGTATCAGGCTTCTGCTAAAGAATAGGGGCTAGGGGTGTTGAGATCCCCGGTTTCTGTCCGTTAGAGTCTAGGTTCTCGCGTTTTCCGTAGGAGCAACCGGGGATCTGGGGTGCGGGGTGTTGAGATCCCCGGTTTCTGTCCGCTAGAGTCTAGGTTCTCGCGTTTTTCGCAGGAGAAACCGGGGATCTGGGGTCAGGGTTGGGATTTTGCGTTATTTTTAGTTGATTGTTCATTATTTTTAATGTCTGGCTATGGCTTACGAACAGGCACAACGGCGGATTGCAGCGGCGAAGGCGGCGGGGGCGAAGGAACTGGACCTGGCGGGGCTGGAGTTGGATGAGTTGCCGCCGGAGTTGTGGGAGTTGGTGGGGTTGGAAGTATTGGTGTTGGGGAAGTGGGTTGACGGAACAGGGTATGTTAGCAACAAGCTGAGCACCCTCCCCCCCGAAATCGGCCAACTGACGAGCCTACAAAAGCTTGACCTCAAATTTAATCAACTGAGCAAACTCCCCCCCGAAATCGTCCAACTGACGAGCCTACAAGAGCTTATCCTCAGCGACAATCAACTGAGCACCCTCCCCCCCGAAATCGGCCAACTGACGAGCCTACAACAACTTGACCTTTACGGCAATCAACTGAGCACTCTCCCCCCCGAAATCGGCCAACTGACGAACCTGCAAAAGCGTTACCTCAGTCGCAATCAACTGAGCGCTCTCCCCCCCGAAATCGGCCAACTGACGAGCCTGCAACTGCTTAACCTCAGCCGCAATCAACTGAGCACTCTTCCTCCCGAAATCGGCCAACTGACGAGCCTGCAAGAGCTTTACCTCGATCGCGATCAACCGATCAACCTCCCTCCTGAGGTATCCAAGTTGGAAAAGGCGGGACTGATGGTGCTTCTCTAATTTCCACGCCCGATCGGTTTAACGCCCCGCCGATCGGGCTTC
>JAYKJG010000221.1:0-5057 GCA_035286285.1 Prochlorothrix sp. | reverse complement strand
ACCCAGGGGGGCAATGTGGGGGTGTATGACAGCCACTTTTTGCAAAACCAAACCAGCGGCATTACCTTTTTGCACCAGAGCAAGGGCGAAGTCCAGAATTGCCAGTTTCAAGAGATGCGCCTAGGGTTGGCCATTGGCGGCGACAGTAGCCCCCTGGTGATCCAAAACCAAATCCAACGCAATGAGGTGGGCATTGCCCTGCTGGGGGCGGCGCGTCCGGTGCTGCGGCGCAATTGGGTGACCCAAAACCAGAGCCATGGCCTGATGGTGAAGGATACGGCCCAGCCCGATCTGGGGCATCCCCAGGATCCCGGTTTGAATATCATCCGCGAGAACCAAGCCCAAAATCTTTATCAAGATCGATCGGCCTCGGCCCGCCCCTTGGTTTCGGTGGGCAACTGGCTCAACCCCACCACGGTGAAGGGTCCCCTCGACTTTGGGGCGCTGCAAGTTCCCCCCCCTCTCCCGCCCCCCTCTTCGTTTTGGCGGGGGCAACCGGTCCCTAGCCTCGATCCCGGTCTCGATCTCTCGCCCGCCCCCAGCCCCCGCACCACTGCCCGATCGGTGCCCTTTAACGATTTGGCCGGTCACTGGTCGGCGCTGTTTGTGGCTCCCTTGAGCGATCGGGGCTTCATTAGTGGTTTCCCCGATGGCAGTTTCCGGCCCGATCGCACCCTCACCCGTGCTGAATATGCGGCCCTGTTAGCGAAGGTCTTTGACCTGCCCTTGGTGCGAATGCCCCCCACCTACCGGGATCTGAGCGCTAACTTTTGGGCACGGGAGGCGATTTTGCGGGCCAGCCGCATGGGCTTTTTGAGCGGCTTTCCCGATGGCAGTTTTCGGCCCCAGCAGTTTTTGACCCGCATCCAAACGATTGTGTCCCTGGTGGCGGGTTTGGGGTTGAAGGGGGGGCAGAGCAGCGTGTTAGAGTTTTATGACGATCGGGTCCAAATTCCTAGCTACGCCGTCCCCGCCGTGACCGCTGCCACCCAACATCAGCTTATTGTCAACTATCCCGATCGCCGTCGCCTTGAACCTCTGCGCCCTGCGACCCGTGGCGAAACCGCTGCTTTGATCTATCAAGCCCTTGTGGCCCTCGGCAAAGCGCCCGCCCTCGACTCTCCCTATCGTGTTCCCGCTGTCCTCAGCCTTGGCCTGCCCGACCTGCGGGGGCACTGGTCAGAAGTCTTTATTCGCCCCCTGGCCAGCCGCAACCTTGTCCAAGGCTTTCCCGACGGCAGTTTCCAGCCCGATCGCGCCGTCAACCGCGCCGAATACGCCGCCTTGCTCACCCGCGCCTTCCAACCCAGCCCCCAAAAACCCGCCCCTACCCTCACCGATGTTCCCGATGACTTTTGGGCACGGGAGGCGATCATCCTGGCCATGCGGGGGGGCTTCCTGGCGGGATCCAAAACCGGACGCTTCCAGCCCCTTCAGCCCGTGCTGCGCTTCCAAGTCTTGCTCTCCCTCGCCAGTGGTCTGGGCCTCAAAGCCGGACCCATTGCCCTGCTCAACCGCTTTGCCGATGCGGATCAGTTGCCCAGCTACGCCGAAAAAGCCGTTGCCGCTGCCCTTGAAGCTAGCCTGATTGTGCTCCCCGGTTTCCCCGGTCTCCCCAGCCTCCCAAACCGCTGGCGCAACCTCCAGCCCAACCAACCCGCCACCCGTGCCGAGGTCATGGCGATGATTTACCAGGGGCTGGTCTACCAAGGTCGTGTGCATCCTGTGCAATCTGCCGCGATCGTTTCTGTGTCCCTGGACGACGATTAAGCAGCGGGCCGTTCTCTGCTAAAAGCCTTGTAAATAAGCCGAATCTCTTGCTTCGCTGCCTGGACTGACGTACTGTCTAAGCTCTACGAATATCCTTTCCCTGGTATTCCCTTACCATGCGCCAAGCTGACCCCCCCTTCAGTCCTGACTGGATCGATCGCCTCAAGGCTCAGGTCACCAACCTGGCCGAGTTACCTGCACCGATCCTAGGGGGACTCATTGCTGGGGCTGTGATGGTGCTAGAGAGTTGGGGTGCTTTGAATGGCCTGGAATGGCAGGCTTATCAGGTGCTGCATAACTTGCACGCTGAACTGGGGCTAGCCCGATCCTGGGACGATCGCCTTGCCCTCATTGCCATTGACGAAAAAAGCCTCCAAGCCTACGGCCAGTTCAACACCTGGAGCCGGAATTACTACACGGACCTGCTCACCCAACTGGATGCCACCCCCCCCGCTGCGATCGGCTTTGACTTGATCCTGTCGGACTCCACCGCTGAAGACCAGACCTTTGCCGATGCTATCTTTCTCAACGGCAGTACTGTCTTGGCCACCGCCACCGATAGCCAAGGCAATGATCTCAGCCCCACGGAACCCCTCGCCGCCAGCGCAGCGGGCATTGGTCATGTGCTCCATAGCAGCGATGGCGATGGCCTCACCCGGCGGGTTTGGCTCCATGTCCCCACCGCCGACGATCGCTTTATGCCCCACTTCAGCCTTGCCCTGGCCGAAATTTACAACTTCACCAGCGGCACCCCCGATCCCCTGCCTCTCCCCCCTCCCCAGGCCGGAGGTCTGGCCCAGAACACTGCCCTGATTCACTGGCCCGCTCCCCCCAGCCAACTGCCCACCTACTCCTTCGTGGATGTGGTGGAGGGGGGCATTCCCAGGGAGACCTTTCGGGACAAAATTGTCTTGGTGGGGATCACCGCCGTTGGCTTTGATGCCCTGCGCACCCCCTTTTATCGGGAACCCCTTAGCTCTGGGGTCTACCTCTATGGGGTTACCCTTCAGAACTTTCTCCACAACTCGTTCCTCAAGCAGCCGCCCGTCTGGGCTAAGGTTGTGGGGTTGCTGCTGCTGGGCAGCGTGGGCGGGCTGGTCCTGAAGCGCGTGAGTACCCAAGGGCAAATTCTGATTTTGGCGATCGGCCCCCTGGGTTGGGTTGGGATTACGGCGATCGCCCTGTATTGGCATTGGTGGCTCCCCTTAGCCAGTCCTGTTACGACCCTCTTTGCGATGACCCTGGGGGTGCAACTGCGGGAGCGCCAGGAAAAGAAAATGCTGATGTATCTGTTTTCTCAGCATGTCGCCCCGGAAACCGCCAAACTGATTTGGCAGCAGCGATCGGCCATCTTTCAGGGGGGTGAACTCCAGGCCCAGGAAATGGAAGCGACGGTCCTGTTTATGGACATCCGCAATTTCACCACCATCTCCGAAGGCACTCCCCCCACCCAGCTTTTGCACTGGCTCAACCGCTACCTAGAAGCCATGACCGACTGCATTATGGATCAAGGGGGCGTGGTGGACAAATATATTGGGGATGCTATTATGGCCGTGTTTGGCATTCCCATGCCCCGGACCAGTCAAACAGAAATTCAACAGGATGCTTGCAATGCGATCGAGGCCAGCTTGGCTATGTACGATCGTCTCCAAGCTTTGAACCAAGAATTTGCCGCCGAAGGTTTGCCCCTAGTGCGCTTTGGCATTGGTATTCACACCGGTCGCGTCGTGGCGGGTACCGTTGGTAGTTCGCGCCGTCTAAATTATTCAGTTCTGGGGGATACCGTCAATGTAGCCGCTCGCATTGAAGCCCTCAATAAAAATCAACAGCAGCACAATCCCTTTGATCTGCTGATCAGTGGGCGAACCTTCGCCTATATTCGGGACTTCTACGACGCAAAACAACTGGATGCCATCAAACTCAAAGGCAAGGCCAAGGCAACCTTAATTTATGCCGTTCAAGGCAAGCGCACCGCGCAAAGTCTACCGGTTGTTCAACCCCTGCCCCCCTGGCCCCAGCTTCCCCAGCCCATTTCAACCACGATCTCCCAAGCCGCTGCCCAGTCCCCTTCTCCGCCCAAACCGAGACAGCCTCCCTCCTCGAAGCGCAATTAACCCCAACTCTCCCCGAATCATGTCTACCCTAATTGCTGTTAAGCCTCCGCAACATCGCTTTCTTGTGTTTACGTCTGCTGGAGACTATGCCCAGGTGGGCCAGTGGTGCCGGGGTCGCCTTAATTTTGACCTTTGGATTACCTACTATGGCGACACAGAGGGTAAATTTCAGGAGTATGCAACCTATTGGAATGCTCGCAAAGGGACAAAGTTTCCCAATTTTCTCTATATTCATCAACACCATCAAGACCTCCTCGATCGCTATGAAGCCATTTGGGTCGTCGATGATGATGTCGTCATTACCGGGAGCCAAATTAGCCGACTCTTTGAATTGCGAGAACAGTATGATCTCTGGATTCTCCAACCCGCCTTTGATCCCAAAGGTAAAATCAGCTTTGACGTTACCTGTGTTCAACCCCTAAATTTACTGCGCTATACCAATTTTGTGGAAGTGACCTGTCCCCTCTTTCGTAAAGATAAACTCGATCAATTTATGGCAGTTTATGATCCAAAGTTGGTGGGTTATGGGGTTGAGGCTTGGTTCCTCGATGTTCTGCACCACGGAGAGCCAGATGTGATTGCCATTATTGACAGTATCCCCTGTATTAATCCCTACGATATGGCCAAGGGCGGCATCCGCGCAATTGATCAGGTTCAAAGCCTAGAACGTCGCATTGCTGTGTTCAAGGAAATGCGTCAGAAATATAATATTAATTGGAACTTTACCTTAATTAAAGCCTTTGGTTCGGTTCCTAAAAAGTGGACCCTTAAGGATTTAATCTATAGCCTCCAAGTCTGGTGCCTTCACAACGCTAAACGATTTATCCGTATTGTTTTGCACGGCCTGAAGGCACTCCGCAAGCGGGGCTAAAACTTCCTTGACCGACAAAAACCTATGACCTTCCCCGATCGACGTAACGCATTGTAGTAAGTAACTATTCAGGGGTTAACGGAAGCAAGGGGGGTTAAGAAAAGGGGTGCATTTCACTTTGGAGATGAGTATAAGTACTCATTAGGTACAAAGTGAGTATAAGTACTTAATGAGCTTAGCTCACAAGCTGGCCATTGAGATAAGCACAACGGTGCTTCAGAATCTTGGGCACACTGTCCACAGACCATTGTGCTCCGGGCAGTTTGACCCGCATCGCAATCTGCTTGACCAGAGACTCCACT
>JAYKJG010000220.1:0-7385 GCA_035286285.1 Prochlorothrix sp. | reverse complement strand
CCTCGCCCTTTGGGAGAGGGGCCGGGGGTGAGGGAACCAGAAGCTTGGGTTGCGCAGTTAATTCAAACGCGACTGTTAGAAAACTGGGAAAACCAGGACGAACCCCAGCACCTGCGGACCATTCGCGATCGGCTGCTCCTCAACGAAGCCAAAGCCGTCAAACTCCTGGGACTCTATGAACAAATCCTGATCCAGGGCAGCATCCAGGCCGATGACAGCCTAGAACAAATGGAACTGAGGCTATCGGGGCTTGTGGTCCAGCGCTGGGGCCAATTACGGGTCTATAACCGGATTTATGCCTGGGTTTTCGATCGGGCTTGGGTCCAAGACAGCCTCGCCCATCTGCGACCGGAGTTCTATGGCCAAGCCCTGGGCCGCTGGCTGGCCCAACCGGAGGGCGATCCCAAGGCGCTGTTACAGGGGCAGGACTTGCAAGGGGCGCAACAGTGGGCAGCGGGGAAGCAGTTGAGCATTGGGGACTATCGCTTTCTGGCGGCGTGTCAGGAGGCGGAAGTGCGGCGAATTCTAGCGACAGCAGAGCAACAGGCCAAATGGACCGTCTATCGGGGCTTTAGCACCTTGCTGGCTATGGCGGCCATGGCCATTATGGGGGTGTTGTGGTCCGGCTATGCGGTGCAACAGGCCCAGCAGGTCACGGAAATTGAACGCCAGACCCAGCAGGCATTGCAGCAGTTTGAGTTTAAGCAGTTGGAGTCGCTGCTGTTGGCGACCCGATCGGCCCGCACCCTAGCGGAACTGTTCGACTCCGATCGGCCCCCCGCCACCTATCCCACCCTCAGCCCACTCCTCGCATTACAGCAAATTCTCAGTACAGTGCGGGAACAGAACCAAATTCGCGGACATCAGGGGCCAGTGGTCACGGTCGCATTTTCCCCCGATGGCCAACGCATTCTGACCGGTTCCCAGGATGGCACTGCTAAACTCTGGAGCCTCCAAGGGGAACTCCTGGCAACGCTGGATCCGACTCGATCGGCGGGGGACAGTGGGAACGATCGCGGAGGCAGTCGAGACCGTCCGTACAACGGCGATCGTCGCAATGATCTCAATACCAGTCCCAACCCTAATCCCAACGCCAATCCCAACCCCGATCCTCCCCGCCCCCCAAGCGCGATCGTCGCCGTTGCCTATGCCCCCCAGGGCCATCAGATAGCGATCGCCACCGCTGCCAACGAAGTCCACCTCTGGGATGACCAAGGGCGTTGGCTCAGCCGCTTGACCTTACCCGCTGCGATCACCGATTTGGCCTTTCGACCCAACTCATTGCCCGATCGGACGGGGCCAAGTCAGCCAACCCTCGCGATCGCCACCGTTTCCGGCGACGTTTTTCTCGCCCAACTCACCCCAGCCCAACCCGCCCAACCCAGCCCCTTAACAACCACAAAACTCGACACACTCAACCCCACCCCACCAACAGCACCGGTCACCGCCATGGCCTGGAGTGCCGACGGTCAAGGCTTGGTGCGGGGGTTCGCCGACGGCAGGGTGGGGGTGTGGCGGGCCGATCGCAACGAAGTAGTGACCTGGGATGGGCGGGGCGGAGCCGTGGAAGCCGTGGCATGGGCGGGGAATGCTGCCGCAGAGCAAACGCTGATTGCAACGGGCAACCAGGACGGCACCGTAAAGCTCTGGACCCCCACCGGTCAGGCCGTGCGCACCCTCAGCGGCCACAAAAACCCAATTCTCAGCCTTGCCTTTGATGCCACGGGGGCAACCTTGGCTTCGGCCTCCGCCGATCGCACCATTCGGCTCTGGAACCGCGCTGGGGAAACCTTGGCCGTTCTCCAGGGTCACCAAGATCGGGTCGAAGCCGTGCAATTTCAACCCAGGGAAGCCGCAGCAATCCCAGAGGCTACCGCAGGCGACAGGACCGGGACTACTCCCTTTGAGGCAGCCAGGAATCCCCAACTTGAAAGAGATAGTCAATCTCAGCCCCAAGGGCCACTCCTGGTGAGCGCATCCCAGGATCACACCGTTCGCCTCTGGAATTTGGAGGCTAAAGGGCCAATTCAGACCTTTCAAGCCGCTGAAGGCAGTCTCTTAGCCGTGCAATTTACACCCGACGGGCGAGGACTGGTAACGGCGGGCCGCGATCGCCTAGGCCGGGTTTGGGATCGCCTCGGCAACCCACAGATCCAGCTTCAGGGCCATACCGCGCCCCTCTGGGAAGCCCAGGTCAGCCCCAAGGGCCGGTATTTGGTCACCGCCTCCAGCGATGGCACCGCCCGCCTTTGGAACTCCGGGGGCCAGCCGCTTCAGGTTCTAGCGGAACCCCAGGGGGAGGTGCTGGGGGTGGCCATGGATCCGACGGAACAGTACGTGGCCACCGCTGGCAGTGATGGCACCGCGCGGCTTTGGAACCTTCAGGGGCAGGAGGTGGCGGTTTTGGCAGGGCACCAAAGCGCTGTGTGGGATGTGGCCTTTAACCGATCGGGCGATCGCCTTGCAACGGCCTCCGCTGACCAAACCGTGCGCCTGTGGAACCTGAAGGGCGAAACCTTAGCGGTCCTCAAAGGGCACCAAAGCCGGGTTTGGCAAGTGCGGTTTAATCCCGCAGGCGATCGGCTAGCAACGGTTTCCGAGGATGGCACCGCGCGACTGTGGGATCTTCAGGGCAATTTACGGGCCGTTTTTGAAGGGCACCAAGGCGCAGTGCGGGGGGTCAGTTTTAGTCCCGATGGAAACCTGCTGGCAACGGCGGGGGAAGATGGCACAGTACGGCTGTGGGAGTTACGGGGGCGACAGGTCGCGGAATTCCAGGATCTTCAGCAAAACCTGCAAAAACGCCTATTTGGAGTCAGCTTTAGTCCCGATGGCCATGCCCTGGCGACTGCGGCTGAGGATGGCACGGTGCGGCTCTGGGCGATCGAACCCCTAGACCTCCCTCACCTCTTGCGCCGCAGTTGCACCTGGCTGCAACCCTACCTCAATAATCCAACCAGTGGCCTCTTACCTCGCGATCGCGCCCTCTGTCGCAATCCGATCGCCGAACTCTTCCAGGCTGACCCTAAATTTCCCTAAAAACCCCGTAGAACCGCGATTTTCGCACCTATGCCCCATCTGCTCCGGAAGAGGGCCGGAAGACCCGGCCCCTACAATGGCAACTCCTGGTTCTGCTCCGGAAGAGGGCCGGAAGACCCGGCCCCTACAATGGCAACTCCTGGTTCCCATGCTCTATGTGGGAACCCCTATCTGGGCGCTCCAGCGCCCTCTTCCCTAGGTCCATTGAAGTCCCCGATCGAGGAGCGCCGTTAGTGCGCCACCACCGTCGGCAAGGCCCGCTTATAGGCTTCATCCACCACCTCCGTCAGCGTGGGGTGAGTGTGGACCTGAAACGCCAAATCCTGGACCTTTTGGCGCTGGGCGATCGCATTGGCGACCTCCTGAATCAAATCCGCCCCATGGAGGCCAAAAATATGGGCACCCAGAACCTCACCGCTATCCTTGCGGTAAAGCACCTTGGCAATTCCCTCCGTTTCACCCTCCGCCAACGCCTTAGAATTGCCCTTAAAATAAGTCCGGGCGCTTAAGACCTCAAACCCCTCTTTTTCGCCCAATTCCTTAGCCTGGGGTTCCGTCAGACCCACAGAACCAATTTCAGGATGGGTAAAGGTGGCAGCGGGAATACTGCGGTAGTCAATTTCACGGGGCCGATCGCAGATATTTTCGATCGCCACAACACCCTGGGCCGAAGCCGTATGGGCCAGCATCATCTTGCCCGTCGCATCCCCGATCGCCCACAGGTGCGGCACTGCCTCCCCGTCCTTAATCACCTGCATTTTATCGTTAACCTCAATAAAGCCCCGGCGATCGGTCTCCACCCCCACATTTTCCAGGCCAATATCCTTAGTCGCCGGAATTCGCCCCGTCGCGACCAAACAGGCATCCACTTCCAGCACTTCCACCAGTTCCTTCGTGGCCGGATCCGCTAACTCAATCACCACCGGAGAACCGGGGATCACCTTCCGCGCAATCACCCCAACCTTGGTTTCAATGTCCCGCCCTTCAATGAGGCTGCGCTGGGCTAGCTTGGCGATATCCGGATCAAACGTAGGCATAACCCGATCGAGGGCCTCAATCATCGTAATTTCACAGCCCAAGGCGCTGTAAACATCGGAAAACTCCAAACCAATATAGCCACTGCCAATAATCGCAATCCACTGGGGCAACCACTCCAGCCGCACCGCTGCATCGCTGGTAAAGACCGTTTTATGGTCAATTTCAATGCCCGGTGGCACAAAGGGATGGGAACCCGTAGACAGAAGGATATTTTTAGCCGTATAGAGGCGGCTCCCGCTGTCAGTACTGACGGAAACCTGCTGAGTCCCAGCGACCCGGCCCCAACCCTTGAGAATATCAACCTTGAGGCGGCTGAGGCTGTTGGTGAGATCACCGCGAATTTTGTCCACGAGGTTGGTGGCATGGTCAGCAATGCCCTGGCGATCGAAGCTAACACTGCCCAGTTGAATCCCCATGCTTTGCAGGTGCTTAGCATCCCCCATTTCCCGCACCCGACCGGACGCAGCCAGCAGCGCTTTGGAAGGAATACAGCCCCGGTTAACACAGGTACCGCCCATGTCTCCTGCTTCAACAATGGCGGTTTTAAGGCCACAACTGACAGCATGGAGGGCTGCTCCGTGACCCCCAACTCCGGCTCCAAGGATGATTAAATCGTAATCAAAGGATTGGCTCACAACTGGCTCCTGAACATAACAACAGAGGCGAGGCGGCTGGCCTCCGACCCCGTGAACCTATTTATTTTCAACTGTGGGGGCGATCGACACAAGGCCACCCCCCCCAAACCTCCCCTCAGGGCAATGAGTCAATACTCTATGGTTAGACCAAAGAATCTTAACGAGTGAACGTGCCAAAGATCACGGGTTAGCCGGAACAATCCACTACTGTGGGGATGATGGTTTTAGCCTAGGTTCGCCCATGAAGTTTTCACCTAACCCCACCCCCCCGATCATCCCCGTGCAAATTCGACCTGTTTCTGTTTCCGTCCCTGTCCCGCCCCCTGTTCCGATCGCCTTCTCGATCCTGGGCCTTGCCCTGGGCTTTTTGGGCCTTTCTGGTTCCACCGCGATCGCCCAAGCCCCTCAACCCGACCCCCTCACCCCCCCCGTTGTCACCCCCCAGCCCGCCGTCCACCAACTGCAACCCGTTACCCCCGATCACTGGGCCGCCCAAGCCTTAGAAACCTTCTCAGAGCGCTATAACTGTCCCGACATCAGCGCAGCCTTCCGCGATCGAACCAGTCTTAGCCGCAGCGACTTTGCAGTCCTCCTCGATCGCTGCCTGGAGCATCTCCAAACCACCCATCCCGTCTTTCAGACCGGTGGAGCCAGTCCCTACCTTTCCCGCAGCCAAAGCCAGAGCGAAGCGGCCCCAAGAGCCGAGGGCAGTATAACCGGCCAGAATCGCGGCATTTTAGAGCTAGAAGCGGGGGCATCAGGCCGCAATGCCAACTCCCCAGAGTCCAGTATTGTCGATCCCGCCTATGCTCAGATCCCAAGTACAGACCTCAGGGAGCCAGCCTGGGATTTTGTCACCTTCCAGCGGCTCCAGACCGAATTTGCCCCGGAACTCCAAGCCTTGGGCGATCGCCTAGATGCAGAGACCGAACGGGTCCAAACCTTAGAAGACCAACAATTTAGCGATCGGGTCAAACTGTTTGGCCTAGTCAGCTTCAGCACCGCAACGGTGTGGGGAGAACAACAGGCACGGGCCAACAGCCAGCAGCCCATCCGGGACATCAATGCAGGGTTTCCCCTGGGCGGCAATGTTTCCCTGAGTTTGGATGCCCAGGTGCGGTCACAAGACCTGTTGCGGGTGCAATTGGGGGCCGGAGGCGTACCGACTACGGGGCGGCCTTTGACCGGAACCACCATGAGTAGCGTTCCCCTAGGGGCCAACACCACCGATGAAAATATCGAGGATGCACGGCTCGTGCTTCAGTCCCTGTGGTATCAGACCCGCTTTGCCGATCGGGGCTTAGTGCGGTTTGGCCCCAGCGGCATTTCCACCACGCCCCTCGCCGGGGACTTAAACCCCGTCAACTCCACCTCCGCCTTTGGCAAACGCAACCCCTTACACCTCGTCGCTGGTGGCGGAGGGATAGCCGCTAACTATCGCTTGACCGATCGCCTCAGTGCTGCTGCCTCCTATACCGCTGGCGCAGAAGACGTGGCCAACCCTGCCCGTGGCTTATTTTCGGGACAATATAGCCTCTTTAGTCAGCTTTTGTTTACCCCTAATCAGCGGGTCGGGCTGGCGCTATCCCATGTTTTCCATAGCAATCCCGGTCAAGGCGTTAACCTGACCGCAGGGCGGGGCAGCGCCTTAGCCCAAGCCCCCTTTGGGGCCACAACCCCAACATCGGCCAATCTCCTGGGACTAGAATTAGAGGCAGATTTAACACGCCAATGGGCTTTGGGGGCTTGGGTCGGCTACAACTGGGCTTGGTCAACGGGGACGGGCACGATCGGGCGGCGGACGATCGACTCCGGCGCAACAGCTAGCAGTTGGAACTGGGCCTTAACCTTAAATCGGCAGGATTTCGGCAACCGAGGCAGTCAGCTTGGCTTTGTCTTTGGAATGCCGCCTAAATCTATTTCTAACTCCATCGCAGGCCGTACCGACCCAGATACCACCTATCATGCCGAAGTACTGTATCGGTATCGCCATAACAGCCGGGTTCAAATCACCCCCGGTTTAATTCTGCTGATGAACCCAGAGCATAACGCCGATAATCCCGTCATTTGGATTGGTTCCTTAGCAACTGTATTTAATTTCTAAGGCTTTAGCCGAAATCAGGCCCACTCCTGAGGCGTAGGGGAGTGCGCCAGCATCAGTAACCAATCCGACCCGTTCCAGGGACCATGCTGAAAATGGTGGATAATAAACTCATCCGCTTTATGTTTAGCCACCAGAGCCACGATCGCCATGTCTCCCTGGTTCGATTATCCCGTACAAGTTTACCCCCACCACACAGACTATGCAGGCGTGGTCTGGCATGGAGCCTATGTCACCTGGCTAGAAGAACTGCGCATTGCCTACTTACAGCACCACAACACCTCCTATGCAGCCTTGGTCGCGGATGGGTGCGAGTTACCGGTAATCGCCATGGCCTTGCAGTACCGTAAGCCCCTCTACCATGGCCAGCAGGCCGTGTTGCGGGGGCAAATGGTGCGGCCCCAAGGTTTGCGTTTGGTCTGGAACTATGAGCTACGATCGACCCCTCCCGATGCCCCCAACTCGCTGCTCTATCTCACGGCCCAGGTTACCCTCGCCCCCATCAGCACCACAACCCGCAAACCCCTCCGCCACCTCCCCCCAGCGCTGTTAGCCTGCTTCGATCGCCCCCC
>JAYKJG010000219.1:0-5825 GCA_035286285.1 Prochlorothrix sp. | reverse complement strand
CGCGAATGGTCCGCAGGTGCTGGGGTTCGTCCTGGTTTTCCCAGTTTTCTAACAGTCGCGTTTGAATTAACTGCGCAACCCAAGCTTCTGGTTCCCTCACCCCCGGCCCCTCTCCCAAAGGGCGAGGGGAGGAAGATAAGCGGTCTTCTCCGGTTCCCTCTGCCCCAGGGAGAGGGCTAGGGTTAGGGTCTTGGGGCAAGGCTTGGGCAATCCAGTGGCAAACCTTTTGGGTTAAAAAGGGCTGTCCCCCCGTCCAGGCCAGAACTGCCGCCCCCAGTCGATCGGCCAAATCCTGCTTACAGGTCCAGCCCGCCTGTAGTGACCCAATTTCTCCCGGTTGGAAGCCTGTCAGATCGATCGCATGGCCAATATTAAACGGTGTGCGGCTTTTATCCTGAATTAAGCTCGCCGGAGCCGCCACCCCCAGCAGCACAAAGCTTAACCGTCGCAACTCCGGGCGATCGCTGCGGCAGTTGTAGCACGATCGCAGCACCGCAAAAAAATCATCCTTAAAGGGCAACCGCAACACACCATCAATCTCATCCACAAAAATGACAATCTGATTCGGCACCGCACAGAGCAGAACCGTTTCCAAAAACTCCGTAAATCGCTGCACCGGGGGCAACCAGTCCCGTTCCCGCCACCAGGTGCGCAGATTAAAGGTTTCCCGCAGCCCTTGGGCCGCCGCGTCCCCCGCCGCATCCCCCCCCCGCAAGCTAAAAATAACGCTGCGAATAAACCCCGCGTACCACATTTCCGGCTTAATCTGCTGGCTCCCAATCTGGCTTAGCTCCAGCGCCGCACAGGCAATCCCATCCTGCCGCAGCCGTTCCATGGTTCGCACCCGCAAGCTAGACTTGCCCATCTGGCGCGAATTAAAGACATAGCAGAACTGGCTTGCCTTAATCTTTGTATAAAGGTCCAGATCTCCCTGGCGTTGAACGTAAGTAGGCGAGGAGGCTGGTAAACTTCCCCCCACCTGATACTCATATCCAACGGGATCGGCGGGGTTTAGGGCAGCACCAGCGGTAGGATGAGAGGCGGGACCCAATTCAGGACCCAATTCAGCCCCGAATTTTGCCCCACGGCGATCGGACTCTGGAGTAAAAGAGGACGGCAACTGGGTCATGTTCCTCTAGCAAAACAGAAAGACTCAGGCTTTAATAATCACAGTTTGGGTCTCTCTCACTTGGGCGGGGAATCACGCGGGCCAGAGGCCCGTCCTAGAGGGTTTGCAGGGCTAAATCCCGCCATGGCGGGGGTTGTTGCCAGCCGTTGACCTACATTTCATCCCATCGCGTAGTATCGAGTCACGCACGGACACACAGCCCATGCTGAGGGAAGCCACTACAATTCGTACCCCTGAGGGTCATATCCGTCGTTGGTTTTATGACGACAGTTTTGATTTGGTCGTGTGGCTCGACCCAGAGGAGAAGGCAATCTCCGCCTTTGAACTGTGCTATTGCAACCCCGCTGCGCCCCAGATTGAGATGCGCTGGAGTGCAGAGCATGGCTTTGAGCATCTAGTTCAAGAAGAAGACAACGGGGTTAGCAGACGTAAGGGTACGGCAGTGTTCAATAAAGTGATCCTGTCTGCCCATTGCCCTTCGTTGCTAGATGGTGATTCGATCGCACAATTTCACGTCACCAGCCTAACCCTCCCTCCCTCCATTCGTGACTTTATTTTAGATAAACTAGACACCTTGAGCTAACAAAAAAGCTCGTAGTACGGACTTTAGTCCGTCCCTTGTCTAAAAAAGCTCGTAGTACGGACTTTAGTCCGTCCCTTGGCAAAGGGGAAATGCCAGCGATCCCAGGGGCGCTAATTTGCGATCGGGTCCATGTCACTTTGGCGGGTTCACCGATTGAGGTAGGGGCGATCCCCCCGTGGTTGCCTCGGTTGTGCGTCTGAAGAGGGGAGCCACGGGGGCACGACCCCGACCAGCGGTTCAAGGGTTGAGTACCCTAGGCCATCACGCACATTAGGGCCAAAATCACCTGTTGTACCGCTAAATAGAGCAATTGCAGTTCTTCTGCGTCCAAAGGAAAGCTCTGTCGCCACTGGAGGGAGAGAACCGCCAACACCCGATCGCGGTAGACCAACGGAAAGACCACATGGGCCATAATGTCTTCCGTTTGGTAATGCTCAACTTGGGAGAGTGCGCTGTGGCGGGCAATGTCAAAGCAGCCTTGGGGAATTCGGGCTTGGAGCGCCTCCTTCAGCAGGCTGTCCGTCGCTAACCACGTTAGGTTTTCTGCTTCCACGCCATAGCAGCCCGGTGTTCCGGTCAGTTCCCGGTTGTCTGTAAGCTGAAAAATACAGGTATCGGCTTGGGCATATTCCCCCAGCAACTGGGCCATGGGGGTGAGGCAGTCGCCCATGTTGTTCGCCGTTTTCGCAATTTCAAAAATACTTTGGATAAACCGAGCCTGAATCTCAGCCCGCTCCACTTCATCGAGGCGGTGCAATTGGGTTTTATAGGAGTCGAGCGCCCGATCGACCAAGACCATTAGCTCATCGGGATCCCAGGGCTTGGTGATGTAGCGGTAGACCTGGCCGGAGTTGATGGCATCGACCAAATCCTCAACATCGGTAAAGCCGGTGAGGATAATCCGCATGGTATTGGGAAACTGGGGCACGGTTTTACTCAAAAACTCCGTCCCCTTCATCTCTGGCATCCGTTGGTCTGAGATGATAATTGCGACCTCTCCCTTGTTCGCCAGAATTTCTAGGGCTTCTGCGCCACTTTCAGCCCGATACACATCAAAATAGCGGCGGAAGGTGCGATAAAGCAGGTCCAGATTGTCCGGTTCATCATCCACCACTAGCATTTTAAATTTGGAAGGCCGTCGCAGGTTTTGCAGTTGCTCTAGCAATCCATTGAGGTCGGAGGTTGGTTGCATCGTGTCTACACCACGGACGTTACTCGCTTTATAGCTTACCTAAACCAGGTTTACATTGGCTGACGGGGGAGATCCGTATAATTCCCAGCGACCCCCCTTGGCCCGCTTGCCTTTAGGAGACTTGGCGCTCTAGGGAGGAGGCCGATCGCAGGGCGACACGGGGTAGGCGGTGCTTAAAGCCGCAGAGAATTTCCCAGGGAATGGTCCCGATCGCCGTGGCCCAGTCTTCTGCGCCGATCGTCATCTGCCCCGATCGGCCCAAGAGGGTCACCACATCCCCCGGTTCCACCAGATCAACGCCTGAGACATCCAGCATAAGCTGGTCCATGGTCACGGAGCCAATTTGGGGGACAGACTGACCCCGCACCAGTGCCCGCATTTGGTTGGACAGCAGCCGGGGCACGCCGTCGGCATAGCCGATCGCCACCGTTGCCACCCGCGTTTTTTGCTGGGCGATAAAGCGATGGCCATAGCTCACCCCCATGCCCGCCTCGATCGTCTTGACTTGGGTGACGCGGGCTTTGACTTGGAGGGCGGGGCGCAAGTCGAGGGGGGTAAAGGCGAGGTCTTGGAGGTGGGGGGCGGGGTAGAGGCCATAGAGCAGAAGGCCAACCCGGACCATATCGTAATGGAGGCCGGGATCGATGAGGGTGGCGGCGGAGTTGGAGAGGTGGCGGCGGCTGGGGCAAATGCCGAGGCTTTGCAGTTCGCCCAGGGCTTGATCAAAGCGGCGTTTTTGCTCCCACAGCATGGTTTGGTTGAGGTCGTCGGCGGTGGCGAAGTGGGAGTAGACGCTGGCGATTTTGAGGTGGGGCAGGCGTTGGACCCACTGGACAAATTCGACGGCTTCGGTCCAGGGGGCACCGAGGCGGGCCATGCCGGTGTCGAGTTTGAGGTGGACGGAGAGGGTGCGATCGCTGCTTTCGAGGGTTTCCGAAAAGATGAGGGCTTGTTTGGGGGTGCAGAGGGTGGGCTGGATCTGCCATTGGGCGATCGCCTGGATTTCCGTGGGGGTGTGGACTGCGCCTAGGAGCAAAATCGGGGCATTGATCCCCGCCCGCCGCAGTTCGATTCCCTCGACGACGGTGGCGACCCCTAGCCAGGTGGCTCCGGCCTGGAGTGCGGTTTGGGCCACGCCGATCGCCCCGTGGCCGTAGGCATCGGCCTTAACCACGGCGAGCAGGTCTGCTGCTGGGGCTAAAATCCCCCGAATTTGACCGACATTATGGGCGAGGGCATCTAAATCGACTTCAACCCAGGCCCGCTGTCGGGGCAGGAAGTCCCAGCGCTGTTCTGTGTACAGTTCAAGGCGGTGTTCGCGGGGTTCTGGGGCAAATTTGGGGGAAGGGCTGGGGGCGGCGGGAGGCTGCGGGGGGCGATCGGCGGCGGCAGGTGTTGAAAACCCGTCGGGTTGTTGATCCGGTTGGTCCAAGTGATCCGGTTGATCAAAAGGGGAATTGGGACTTTGCATGGTTTTCCTCAAACACCAGACGGGCCGTGGCTTGGGGCCAGTGGAGGGACACTTGCGTTAGGGATTTTGACTGGTCTCCCCCTAGGACGGCTCCAAGTTAGCCTGAAGTGTAAGCCTTGATCTTCCCCTTGGCAATTCTTTACATTCAATTGCCCAAAAATCTGCTGCCCGAAGATCTGCTACTTCGGCGGAGTGCCCTAGGGACAACGCAGCGGCGGCGATCGTGTGGCGACTGTTGCAGCAATCTTGTAGTGATGCAGCAATCTGGCAGTGATCTTGTGCCAATCTTGCGGCGATCGTGTAGCGATCGCGAGGAGCCATTACAGGCCCAGCCATCGGAAATATAGGGTCCAAACCTGGGGGCCAAAGAGGGCACTGAGGGCACCGCCGAGGGCGAGGTAGGGGCCAAAGGGGAATTTTTGCTGGGGGGAAAGGCGGCCTAGAAGCTGGGCGATCGCGACGGCTATGGTCCCGGTGAGCGCTGCCAAGAAAATTGCCAAAAGGAGATTGATCCAGCCCAGCCATGCCCCTAGGAGGGCTGCTAAATGGGGATCGCCGCTGCCGAGGGCTTCCTTCCCCAACCATAGGCTCACGCCTTTACCGGGCAGTTCCAGCAACCAAATCCCCACCACAGCCCCCACGCAACCGACCATAAACCCCTGAATTGCGCTGCTGAGGGTGCCTAGGTAGAACCAACCGAAGCAGGTCTGGAAGATGAGGCCCAAAATCAAGCCCGATCGGGTTAAACTCCCCGGTAGCGTCATGGTGTCCCAATCAATTAAGGCAAGGGCCAGGAGCCAACTGACTAAGACCCAATAGCTGAGGGTGTAGCCCGAAAACTGGTAGATGGCAAAGACGAGCCAGAAGAGGAGGGCGGTGGCGGTTTCCACGAGGGGGTAGCGGGGGGCGATCGCGGTGTGGCAGTGGCGACAGCGGCCCCGGAGCCAGAGCCAGCCGACGATCGGGACATTTTCCGTGGGGCCGAGGCGATGGTTGCACTGGGGGCAGTGGGACGGGGGAAAGAGCAGGGATTTTCCCGCCGGGATGCGATAGACGACGACATTCAGAAAGCTGCCGATGCAAGCTCCCAGCAAGAAGGCTACGGTACTCGCAGTCCAGAAGACGATCGTTGTGGGCGACATTTAGCGCTTGGCCTAGGGTTTCATCGGAATACAGCAAGGGTTCACGAAGAGGGCACGAGGACCGTGCCCCTACGCAAGAGGGGGTCGGGGTCAGGTTTTCTGACCCGGTCTACTAGTACTCTAGGGCTGAAGTTTGGGTACCTCTCCTGGATGTGACTCTGGTTCCCCTCTTGGGAGGGGTTATACCAAATCCGACTAATCTCGATTCGTTTTGGTAGGGGCAATCCCCCCGTGGTTGCCCCTGTATTTGGCGGTCAGAGGGTCGGCACAGGGGCACGACCCCTACCCGTTTATTCTGTTTCAGGCTC
>JAYKJG010000218.1:0-10359 GCA_035286285.1 Prochlorothrix sp. | reverse complement strand
ATTATTCAATACCTCTACCCCACCCTAGCCATCCCGGACCTGGTGATGGCCGTCGCCCGCAACCGCGTCCCCCTCTTTAGCCCCCTCGCCAGCCTCACGGTGGGCATTTCCCTTGTGGGCATGATGGCGGGCATCCGTCGGGTCCGCACCCACTGGGAAGCAGAGGTTCAGTCCCGATCGCCCCTACACCTGTGGCTAGGACTAGCCCTCAGCACGGCCCAAGGCACTTTCTATATGCTCCATTGGCTTGTGGTCATGTCTAGCACAACGGCGCGGGTTTCCTTCCGCCAAAAGCGCCTTAAATGGGTCAAAACCGTCCATAACGGCTAAGGGACCATGGGTAAACTCGCCCCCAGTCGCCCAGACCCCAGAAGCATCAGGAGTCAGTCCGGACCCCATTGGCTCAGCCAGTGGGTGATGAAATCGGGCAAGTCCCGGCGGTGGCGGAGGGTGGGGTTGATGCAAACATGGCGGGTAGAGGCTTGGGCGATGGGCCGATCGGCCTCGGTGGGGGGTTCAGACCGATCGACCCGGTAAAGGTGATACTGGGTCTGAAACTCGCTGGGCTGCGGGAGGGCTTGGGGCTGGACTTGGACGGCAACGAGTTGGCCACAGGTGAGGGGCTGGAAAAAGTCAATTTGGGCATGGGCGATCGGGATGGCAACGGTTTGGGAGCGGAAAAAGTCAGGTAATTGAATACCCGCAGCCACCAGGGAGGCTTCATAGGCTTCGTGGCAAATTGAGAGCAAATTGGCAAAGTAAACGACCCCTGCCGCATCGGTATCGGCAAAGTAGATCGTTCGGTAATAGAAAAAAGCCATAACCACAATCCTGAAGGTTATCCACTGCTATTCAACCCGATCGAGGCGATCGCCTTGAACCAATAGATAATCATCATAAAACTCGATCGTAAAGGGCAACTCATCCTCACCACAACTATTGATCCCCACGGACCCCGTAAACTCAACCTTGGACACGACAAACTCATTGCCCTCGAACTGGCCTCGATAGCGGAGATTAAGGGTGCCTTCTTCATTTTGAAGGGTGAAAATGGCCAAATCTGACCCCTGGGCAACAAATAAGGTGTAATAGGTGCTGATTGATCGGCCATTGCGACCACAGTCCCCCTCATACAGCACCGTCTCCCCCGTACCGGTGTAGTAGCCGGTATAGCGATTTTGTTGGCGCACTGCCTTGAGTTCCCGATCGAGGCGATCGGCCAAAGCTTGCGTAAGCTGATTCTGATTCTCTAGGTTCTGATTCTCCTGGGTAAGCTTCTGGTTTTCTTGGGTTAAGTCCTCCACCTGCTGACTGAGGCGGGTGAGGCGATCGGCCTGGACTGCGGTGCGGGAGTTAAACAGCAGGGCATAGACCACAAAGACAATGGAAAACAGTCCCAAGGTTGAAAGGGATAAATCCGAAAGAATCTCAAAGTTAGAGTCAGGATGGGAACGTCTGCGGGTGGGTTTCATCGGTTTAGAGGTGACATTACCTTACAGTCCAGCCGTGCATTGATAAAGACTCACGTCCTAATTACCAACCCACAGAAAAATCAGCCCCAAAATCATACAGGTCATCATCACAGTCACAAACATCGAGAGGGTTTGCAGCATTTGGGTCATTTGGTTTAAAGATCCCTGTAGACCCTGAAAAACAACCTCCGGGCTTTTTTGGGTCGTATGATCCAGCACCATGCGATCGAGATCCTGGGATAAATTTCCCATCTGACTGGAAGCGGTTGCCATACTTTCTAAATACCCTTGTAGCAACCGTTCCACTTCGCCGCTGGACTGGAGAAAAGAGCGCAAACTATGATGGGCTTGGGCAAGGTTATCCATTTCCCGATTCCACGCCTCCCGCTGCAACCGAGGGATCACTTCTAACTCTGCTTTGTAGCGCATTTGATCGAGCAAATCCTCAATTAAATTCGTCGTTGAATGGCTCAGTAACTTCAAAAACAACCCCCCCAACACCGCCCCCGTCAGCGTCGTAATAAAAGCGCTGGACATCCCGCCTAGGGCTTCCCCCAGTCCCGCCACCGATGCCCCCGCCTGTCCTGTGCCCCCTCCAGCATCCACTCCGCCGGTCTGCAAGGAACCTTGGATACTCTCTAAAGACCCCGACAATGACCCCATGGCGATCGCCAGCCCCAACACCGTCCCCACCATCCCCAACGTAATCAATAAACCCGCAAACAGTTGCACCCAATTCTCCCGCCGAAGCAGACGATTTTGGATCAGTTCAAGGGACAGATCTTGGTTGATAATAAATTGGTTCTTCGCCACAAGGGCTAAGGTGCGACTGTGTTCTTGGAAAAGGCCGCGATTGGGGCTAAGGTGATTCAGTTCTTGGTTAATACTGAGGGTATTCATGATGTTGAGGCTTAAGGCAATCCCAAACAAAACTAAAATAATGATCGTAATGCCCGTGCGATCGGTATAGTCATTGGTGGCAAGGCCATCATGGTTAATCCCATACCAATACCGCAAACCCCCTAAGACCGTCGCCAAGGTTAACCCCAGCCACGCCAGCCATAACCAAAAGTCCTGTGCTTGTTTCATAGCCCCGATCGCTCACCTCTAGTCCAGTTCCCAAACCTGTGCCCGTGCCGCTTCCCAAGGGAGCGCTTTGAGGTCTTGCTGAAGCCGATCGATCTCGGCCTCTTCCGCCGCTGGCAATTGCAGCCGCAGGGCAACCCCTAGCCATTGTTCCAGCCGATCGCCCGTCGCCATCATCACCGGCAGTCGATCGCCCCACCACGATCGCACCTCAGCCCAAGTCGTCAGCCGCTTCAAGGCTTTGGCCAACTCATACAAATCCGCCAACCCCTCCACCGCCTCCAGAGCCTGAGCCAGCCCGCGCCCCGGCTCCCCAAACTTAAGTTCTAGCTCTAGTCCCGCCAACTCCAGCACCATGTGCCGTTGTTGTTGTTCGCCAATTTGGATCCCCCGCTGCTCGCCAATCTGGATCCCCCGCTGCTCGCCTTCAAGTTCACCGAGGCGACGGGTTTTTTGTTCCCATTCTAGATAAGCCTGATGTAGTGCCATAAGGGTTTCCTCCTCTTCAGACGGGGTGGGCGCGATCGTGTCTAGCGCAATTTTCCAGTTCACCAACAATTCTAAGGCAAGATCCCGGCGGGGATTGGGTGAGGGCAAGGCCAGAATTTCGCGGACGGCTTCCCGTTGGCAGCGGCCTTTGCCCAGCAGCCGGAGCCAGAGGGTGTCTGGGGTTTTGGGAAGTTTGTGGATGACGACAAAGTGGGTGCCAAAGATGGGGGGCAAGCTGTAGCAGCCCTGGGGCAGGTTGCGGGCGGGAATTGCACCGCAATGGGCAAGGGCGGAGGGTGACAGGGTGGGGACGAGGAGCCAGAGTTGGGGCAGTTCGGCTTCGATCGGGGCCGGAACTTGACGAAAGCGATCGGCCACAACGGCAAGGCGCTTGCTGACACAACTGCGCACGGCTTCAAAGTCCGGCGGATTGCGGTAGGGTTCCAGCAGGCAGGGAGCTTGGGTGAGGGTGCCAAGGAGACCGAGATCGATCGAGGGCCGATTGGGAGTTTGCTGCGGCTCCGGTTGGAACCACAGATCCACCCAGCGAGCCTCTCCCAGGATCTCCCGACTGAGTTCCACACGCCCAAAGGGGGCCAGAAGTTCCTCTAGGAATTGCTTTGCAAACTGATCATGGGGATTGCGGGACATAGAAGGGGCTAGGGATAGCGGGCTAGGAATTGCGTCGGCAGAGGGGAGCCTCTGGAGGAGATGCAGAGCATCCGGGGAAGTATTCCCACGCCGGAGCGTGGGAACGAGAGTGAACAAGAGTAAACGAGAGTGATTGGCAGATCCCCGAAGAGGGCCGGAAGACCCGGCCCCTACCCAGCATATTCCCCTCATTGCGGTCCCTGAGCGCCGTCGAAGGGAGGGGGCGTGGGAACCCGCCAAGAGCACGCTTATCCGTGCCTTGCTGCACTAGGTGGGCTTGATTTCCGGCATCAAGCACTTGTCAGAGTCGCAACCAGCGGGACCGGCTTCCTGCAAGAGGCCGCGATCGTGGGCCTGAAGTGCTGCTTGGAAGTCGTCGGTTTTGCGCCGAGCTTGAACCTCAGTGAGCAGGCGATCGTAGGTGGCCTCGTCGATCGGTTCAAAGGGCAACCGGGGGAAGGTTTGGTGATCATCAAAGCGGGCCAACAACGCCGCCGAGATATAGCCCAAATCCTGGTCTACTGCGTCATAGATCGCTTGCGCCAGGGGTTCCACTTCCGCTTCCCGTAGCTCGATCGTGGCTGAGGTGTTATGGCGCGTATAGTGGCGCTGCACCTGCATATAAAAGTCAAACTGGGCTAGGGCCGAGAACTGACTAATATCGACGCGATCGGCACCGGGCAGATCGGCCCAACTCACGGCAGTGGGGATTTCCACCAGCCATTCCGTAGAGCGCGGATCAAAGGGATCATCCAACAAATTCCCCTGATCATCCCGGCAGGACTGGGACGGCACAACTTTATAGCCGTAGTCCATACAGGCGAGGGCCACGGGATCATCGCGGCGGAAGGTGATGCGGCGGATAAAGCGGGCGGCTTTGGGGGGATGCCAGCCGCTAGAAGCTCCGGTGAGCAGGGCTTTGGTGCCGCTGGGTTGGACGGTGGTGCAGCGGTTGGGTCGCCGCAATCCCTGGCGATCGCAGTAGTCCCACACCGTTTGGTGAACAACTTCTCGCCAGCGGTTGAGATATTCGGCTTCCTTGAGCTTAAAGGCGCGGCCTTGGTCGGTATCGGGGCGGCCAGCGGTCCACCAGTGCAGCCAATCGACCCCAAAGGCATGGACAAAGAAGTCAAACAGACCCGTGAAGGAGACCCCGACGATCGGATCCCACTCCCGCGACTTGCGGTAGCGCTCTTCCAGAAATTTATGGTTAAGCAAAACCGCGACCGACAGCGCCCCTGAGCGAAAAGCATCGTCTTGGCTAGAAAAATCGAACGGATCAAGCTGATTTAAATGGATCTCCCCCAAATTGCAATGAAACAGTGATCCAATGATTTCCAAGGTTGTTACCCTAGGGGCTTTTTATCCCCTAGATCTACTCCTTCCACTTCGGAGTAGTTCGGCGTACATTTTCAGTTCCAAGACCTAGCCTCTAACTCCCCTCGCCCTCCTGGGAGAGGGGCCGGGGGTGAGGGTCTCCTCTAACTCCCCTCGCCCTCCTGGGAGAGGGGCCGGGGGTGAGGGTCTTGGGAACTGCCCCACACTCTTGGAGGGATTATAGTCTGGTCGCTCGTGCCGATCGGCCTCAACCGCCAGGATCACCCTCTACGCTCTACAGTGTCTGAAATACTTTAGATTCCAGCTTACCTCGGTATTTGCATCGCAGCATTCACCGATTTTGCGGGGTTTTTAACGTGAGGCAAAATCACTTACCACACGGGTTCAAGCCATAGCGTTGGAGCCGATGCTCAAGCTCATCCTCAGGCATATTCGGACAACGCTGCCGCAGCCAGCCCTTGGCTTCTTCCCGGCCTAAACTGGTGTAAACCTCCAGAAACTCCTGCTTGAGCAGGGGTTCACTGAGCAGATCTGCATTGGCGCGGGCGATCGACTCCGGAGCGTACTGAATTGCACCCTCGCCGGAATAGAACTGCTTGCGCACCGCTGCGGTCATTTCCTCCAAGCTGGGCTTGTGGTGGTAAACCCGCGTGTGGTTGGCCATGCGCAGAGCATCCCGCTCCGGGTCAATGCGCCAGTTCCCGTTCTTATCCTGCTCCCAGAGGTTATCCTTGGCCGTGCTGCCCTGCATATCGTCACTGGCAAACTGTCGGATGCCCGCAGAGTTGTGGGTTAGGTAACCATCACAGTAAAAACAGTGGGCCTCTTCTACCTCAATGTCATAGGTTTGTACGGAGTCATAACTCCCTAGTCCCTTAAAGGTTACAGGAATATCCAGATCAATCTTTGACTCAGCCCGATAGCGCTCATAATTTGAAGCAACTTTGCGATTTCCCTGGAACCCCATCGCTTGCATTTCGCTATAGGTATAGCTTGCCCGCATCATTTCACCAGGCAACGTAAAACCATACATCTTTAATCCTTCCCGCAGTTCTCCCTTTACAGAGTGGGGGGCAATGATGGCGTTGTACTGGCTTTTCAAGGCAGGGATTGTAACATTATACTTTACCTGCCAATGACTAATTTTTGGGCGATTTATCGCGATTCGGCCTGTAAAACCAAGACTAGAGAGAACAACAGCAACTTGACGAGCAAATTTGGGATAAACCGTTGTTACAAGGTGGGGTGGACGGCCCGTGATGCACCCATCACTGTCCATTAAGCCTGCAAGATATGCCGATCGCACATCAACAGATCCCTGTAGGATAAACGGGGGAACCTCTAAGGGTTGATTCGGTTGTTTGATGTGCTGATGGAAGTATTCTGCTAAGCGAATCGAAGAACAAATTGATTTAGCTGTATTTTCCCCACTGACCTTGCCATGGCTCGCCGTGAGGCCAAATAGAGCCAACGATCGATCTATTTTCTCCTGAAGACTGTGGTTTAGTTCAGGCTGATTTGCATTCATGGCCCACTCAACCCGTCCATAGGGTTTGTTGTGTTTGTTACGGCCTAGGGCCACATAGCCGTCTCCATGGGTAAACCCAATCAGCCAAGCTACCTCGGAAGTCAAAGTAGGAATGGTCAGGGATTGGGCGGTGTGGCTCTGGTCTGGGCGCTGGGCCGTGGTGTCTTGGGGTAACGTTGTCACAGTCCCAGGAAGCAATTGTGTGCTGTGGAGCAAACGATCGCCTGCTGCCAACTCCCCTAGACGTTTCCATGTGATACCGCCTGTCGCATCACTCAGAACTGCCATCCGGTGGTTAAGGGTAGCACGGGGAACAGTGGCGTTGGTTTCCACCTCATAGACATCTTGGATGCCTTGATCAAACTTATTGACCACGCGCCGAAAGCCGATCGGAGTCTGCACCCGATCGCCCACTTGCACATCCTTAATTGGAACTAAACCATGATCGGTGTGGACCAAGGCATCTTCTGGTAAACAGCGACGAATGTTCCCAGCCACGATCGTTACTGCCGCCTCATCAATGAGCAAACAGCACTCCACCGAGTTCAACTGACGACCGATCGCCTTGTTCAGCAAGCCCACACATTTGGCATACATCTCCGGCAACTTCACCGGATTGGCCACGCCGCCAAATCCCTTGAGGGCTTCCCCCGCAGGGCGGACATCGTGGAGATTGACAGTCACTTGGATGGGGCCGGTAAAGCGATCGTCGGTGGAGAGTTCCAGCAAGGTTTGATAGGACGCAACCCAGCCCTGGCGACTGTCGCCCACCTTAATCGTGACCTGGGAACCCGCAACGGTTACGGTGGTTTCTTCCTGGCGCTGGTCTGCCGGAGTGACCCCCAGTTCTGGCTCGATGGTGAGGTCGATCGGGTTGCGGATGGGGGGCAACTGCTCAATGTAGCGCGGTTCCAAAACAGCCCCGGTGCCACAGCCCATCATGGCTAGATCCATCATCAGACCAAAGGCCCGCCAGTCATCGGCGTTGGTGCTGGTGCAGTTGTAGGCTCCGGAAAAGTTTTGGGGATTCTCAGCCCATTCAGTGCCGCCAATCCACAGCCAGCGGCCTGAGGTCAGGGCATGGAGTTGGAGTTGGTTGCGGCGGATCAGGTCAGCCTCTTCGGGGGTCAGGTTGCCCAGTTTGACCAGTCCCTGAACCGTGCGATCCACCACTTCGGGCCAGCTTTCCCGCACGCCGTTCTGTTTGCGGCTGTAGGTGCGGTAGAAAACGGGATGGGCAGCGGGGGCTGTGACTGGAAAGATCGCGCGGTCTGGGGTTGAGGCTTGCGATCGTCGAGTTAGTTCTTGAACCATGAAACAGAGGTATCGGGATTATAAGCAGTGAGCCTTAGGCAACAACCGGCAAGGTTGTCGGTCTTCTAGACTAACTGTTCTCTCACCTTTTAGCCTGAAATCACAATCTAATGTTTTGAGTTTGGGTGCATCTCACGTCTGCCCCGGTACGGACTAAAGTCCGCACTACGAGCGTTTGAGCCAGGTCAGGGGCTGGGTTGCTCCAAAGTGAAATGCACCACGGACTAAAGTCCGCACTACGAGCGTTTGAGCCAGGTCAGGGGCTGGGTTGCTCCAAGGGGCTGCCCCGACCAAAAAGTTTTACCCCCACTTGTTGTGAACGTCTCACTCACCTCACAGGCTGGAGATCCACACAAAAGTAGGGGTAACTTTTGCCCAGTGGCACTGGGCTGAAATCAATTGAGAGGGCGGATGATGGGACTTGAACCCACGAATGGTGGAACCACAATCCACTGCCTTAACCACTTGGCTACACCCGCCATGAGCGTTAACCGCGTTATCTATCATAACAGAACTCGATCGAAAAGCACAACCTTTTTGACAACTCGCCCCAGAAACTTTGCTCCAGCCCCCCTTAAATTTCGATTTCCTGGGCTGGGGATTCCCTAAGGGGGCCGTGATTCGGTACTATAGGGGTTCTGCCTATTAAAGTTTAGGGTTGGTTTGGGGCCAGTGTCGGGCTAACCCACTGTCCCAGGGCGGACGGTTCCCCAAGCCGCCTCCCACCTGAATCTATACCGGAGAAAGTCTATGTCCCGTCGCTGTCAACTCACTGGCAAGCAGGCCAACAATGCCTATGCCGTCTCCCACTCCCACCGCCGCACCAAGCGCCTGCAACAGGCCAACCTCCAAAGCAAGCGGTTTTGGTGGGCTGAGGGGAACCGCTGGGTTAAGCTGCGCATTTCAACCAAGGCGATTAAGACCTTGCAAAAGAAAGGGTTGGGTCAGTTTGCCAAGGAACTGGGGATTGACCTCAATCAGTTCTAGGCAGTTGTCTAGGCAATGGATGGCTGGGGAGATCGTCGGGAAACGCTGGCTGACCGCGTTCGATCGGCTTCGTTGCAATTCCAGGCACCTTACTTCGGTGAGGTGCTTTTTAATGGCATTTTAAGGGGGTTCGGGGGACAGGGCTATGAAGATTGCGATCGTCGGGGGGGGAATTATTGGCGCAACGATCGCCTATGAACTGACAAAACTGGCCCACGATCGATCGCCCCGATCGGCCCTGGCCGTGACCCTCTTCGATCGCCAAGCCCCCGCCCAAGGCGCAACGGGAGCCGCCCTAGGGCTATGTATGGGCATCATCAGCCGTAAAACCCAGGGACGAGCCTGGGAACTGCGGCACCAGAGCCTGCAACGCTATCCCCAGTTACTCGCCGAGTTAGCCCAGTTGGGACACCCCGTCCCCCACAATGCCCAAGGTCTGCTGAAGTTGGAGTTTGAGGAGACCGATCGGCCCCGCTGGCAGCGTCTGATTGAACTGCGCCAGCAACAGGGCTACTGCCTGGAGTTGTGGGAACCCGCCACCGTGCGCCAACGCTATGCCCTCCAGTTGCCCAACCTTGCCTTTGCCCTCGCTTCGCCCCAGGATTGGCAAATTCAGCCCCGCCCCCTCACCCACGCCCTGCTCCAGGTGGCCCAAGGGCGGGGTTTAACCCTAAGAACTTTGGCTCCTGTCCAGCGTATCCAGCCCCAAGCGTCGGGTTTGTTGGAGGTCCAGACGGCGATCGGGTCGGACACCTTCGATCGGGTGATCCTAACCGCTGGCCTCCACTCTCCGGATCTCCTGCCGCTGGATCTCCGTGCTACTGCCCCCCCTCCCTTGGTTCTGGAACCGGTGCTTGGCCAAGGGGCTAGGCTCCGCCTACCCGACTCCCTCGGTTCCGCTGTGCTGCCGGTGTTCACGGCTGAAGATTTGCATTTGGTGCCGTTGGGGGGGCGGGATTATTGGTTGGGCGCTACTTTGGAGTTCCAGGCCGATCGCGACGGGATCCCCAGTCCCCAAGCTTGGGCGGATCTGTGGGGAAAAGCATTGGGGTTTTGGCCGGAGTTGCGGGGGGCGGAAGTTGTGGAAACCTGGGCGGGGGCGCGGCCTCGGCCTGTGGGGCGATCGGCTCCGGTGATTGAGGTGTGGCCCGGTGCGGCGGCGATCGTGGTGGCCACGGGGCACTACCGCAATGGGGTTTTGCTGGCTCCGGCGACGGCCCAACGGGCGATCGATCTGCTCAACTTGCCCCCCGGTTGATCAGAAAATCTCAAGATTTTTCTTGCATTTGCCTGGGAGGTCTGTTAAGCTAATAAAGCGCTGAGGATAAAGTCAACGCGACTCCCCAAGCCTAAGCCGGGATAGCTCAGTTGGTAGAGCAGAGGACTGAAAATCCTCGTGTCGGCGGTTCAAGTCCGCCTCCTGGCATTAAACCCAAAGCCCCTGTGTCCTTTACGGCGCAGGGGTTTTTGCAACCTTAAAGATCCCGCTGCCTT
>JAYKJG010000217.1:0-3756 GCA_035286285.1 Prochlorothrix sp. | reverse complement strand
TTAGTCCGTACCGTGGCCAAAGTGACATGCACCCAGTGAAATGAACCCTTTTTTAGGACTGGACAACGGTTTTCGGGTCCATTTCACTTTGGACGGGCCAGAGGCCCATCCCACCCAAAAGGTGTTTGTGGGATAGCCATCTCGGCTGTCCCTTGGCAACAGTGAAATGCACCCCGATTTTCAGCCCCTAGGACTGGACAACGGTTTCCAGCATCAGTTTAGAGCGCTTCATGGCATCAGGCACCGGCACCGGGTAGCTGCCTGTAAAACAAGCCGTACAGAAATGGCTGGGATCATCCAGAGTGGTGTTGACCATGCCCTCTACGGTGAGGTAGGACAGGGAATCCACGCCGATTTTAGCGGCAATTTGGGCTACAGACTGTGTAGCGGCAATAAGCTGGTCCTGGCTATCCGTATCGATGCCATAGAAGCAGGGGTGGGTCACCGGCGGTGAAGAAATACGCATATGGACTTCCGTCGCCCCCGCTTCCCGTAGCGCCTGAACCAGTTTGCGGCTGGTGGTGCCCCGGACGATCGAATCATCCACAATCACCACCCGCTTCCCCTTGAGCACATCCCGCAGCGGGTTCAGCTTCATGCGAATCCCCACCTCGCGCATGTGTTGGGTGGGCTGGATAAAGGTGCGGCCCACATAGCGGTTTTTGATCAACCCCTCGGCGTAGGGAATGCCCGATACTTCCGAAAAGCCGATCGCCGCCGGAATTCCCGAATCCGGCACCCCCATCACAAGATCCGCCTCGATCGGCGACTCCTGGGCCAAAACCTTCCCCAACCGCTGGCGGTAGCTGTACAGACTCTCGCCCTCATAGCAACTATCGGGACGGGAGAAGTAGATCATTTCAAAAACACAAAGCTTCGGGGCAGTTTGCTCCGCCCATTGGAAACTTTCAAACTTATTTTCCGTAATCCAAATCAGTTCCCCCGGTTTGACCGATCGGACAAACTCCGCCCCAATAATGTCCAGCGCACAGGTTTCCGAAGCCAGAACGTAGCGGGTGGGGGTGTTGTCTTCGTACTGGAGCGAGCCAATAACCAGGGGACGAATGCCCTGGGGGTCGCGGGTGCCAATAATGCCCTGGGGGGTGCCAATCACCAAACTAAAGGCCCCCTGGCAGCGGTTCAGAGCTTGAACCGTGGCGGGGATCCAATCCAGACCTTCGTCCACGGCTTCGCCGATCGCCAAGGCAATCATTTCTGAGTCGGTCGTGGTCACCAGGTTGTGATTATTGGCCTCTAGCTCCCGTTTTAGATCCATGACGTTCACCAGGTTGCCATTGTGGGCCAGGGCCAAGGAGCCAAGGCGAGTGCCCACGATCGCAGGCTGGGCATTACCCACATGGCTAGAGCCAGTGGTGGAATAGCGGGTGTGGCCAATGGCAATATCCCCCTTCAGGGAAGCCAAAATTTCTTCGCTAAAAACTTGGCTCACCAAGCCCATGTGTTTGTGAATTTGGAGACGATCGCCCTGGAGCGTGGCAATGCCAGCAGACTCCTGACCCCGGTGCTGAAGCGCAAATAACCCAAAATAGGTCAGTTTCGCCACATCTTCTTCAGGCGCGTAAAGGCCAAAAACGCCACAGGCTTCTTCGGGCTTGTCGGAGCGAGGGGGCTGAACCGCAGGAACAGCAGGAGAAAGCGTTTCGCCCGCCGTAGGAGACACCGGGGAAGACAGGGGGGCAGCGGGAGAACAAGGGGCGATCGCCGTAGAAACGATCGAGGGGGAATTGTGGTTATCCATAGGGGCACAGAGGGCGGCGGGGTAGGGCAAAAGGGGCACGGTCAGCCACACGGGTTAAGAAATCCTAGCGTAGCCTTAACCGAACCTTGGTAGCAGCTTAAAGTTCAGCACCAATCCTATGATTACGTATCGTGGAGGTTGAAATCAACGCTCTGCGGGGAGGTCTTGAAAAGGTCGCGCCGTTGTGGAGAGCCTGGAGGAAATCACGGGGAAGGGCGTGGAGTTGGGCCTGGGCCTCCGGGGGAAGGGTGGAGGGGGGCACGATCGGCGGGAAGGGGGGGCGGGATGTTTCCGTGTGCTGACGATCGCAGGCAGCCCACTCGCACTGAATAGGGTGCATTTCACTTTGGAGCAACCCAGTCCCTAACCTGGCTCAAAAGGCTCGTAGTGCAGACTTTAGTCCACCCATGGGCAAAAGTGAAATGCACCCTCTCAATCAGCCCTGTCCTCATGCAAGGTTTTGGAGCCGACTCCGTTTCTCCCACCAGCTTAAAATCCCCTAAACCCCCATCACCCAATGACTTCTGTAGAAATTTGACAGCCCCAAGATTCTCCACGGTTGAGTAAATCACCACATAGTTTTTTCGTTGCAAATTTTCGTTACAAAACACGACCGACCCACTCAAGACAACAATCTAAAAAAAGTCTGCTTATTCCCAAGACAACCACCAGTTGAAGTCCATAATTAACGATGATTGCGCCTTAGTTCTGTCCCACTCCCTCCTCGCTCAACGCCTATACCCACCCTACCCAGCCTTATTGACCCAGTTCGTGCTTCCCCTTAAATCGACCTAAGTTATCTACCAAACAACCTCAAAGAAGGAGAAGACCATGAAGTACAACGGTATGGAAATCCCACCCCTACGCCTCGTCAAAAACATTAGTTTCGCAAAGGTTGGCAGTCAATCCTATGCCGTGCTTGACTACGGTGAGCAACATCCTCCCGTCCTGGTTCCTTCCGAGCAAGCCAAGGGTCTCTTTGATTCCATGGGGTATTACTACTCTTTTCCCAATCAGTCCGCCTAAGCAGCAATGCAAGTCAAATTCTAGCAGTAAATCTTACACATCACCCTTTTTACGCATCACCTTCTCATCACGTCACCCTACAGATCAGCGTAAGTCTTTAAGGCCCACTTTCTGACAGCCCCTTTAATTCATTCAAAACCCTTTCCCTTGGGCAAGGCAGGGGGGGCCAGTGAGCTTGTCTTCAAGAAGGGATGACGGGGACGTAACTATTCAGGGGGTTACAAAATCATGGGGATTTCAGGCATAATGAGTCAGAGGGCCACAGGAAAATTGGGTGCATTTCACGTTTGCCAAGGGGCGGACTAAAGTCCGCACTACGAGCCGTTTGAGCCAGGTTAGAAGCTGGGTTGCTCCAAAGTGAAATACACCCGGAAAATTCGGGTAGGGGCCATTGCTACAGGGAGGGGTGCCCCATGGGAGGCTCCCGGATTAACCACTTGACTAACACTCCGCAAAGCACTTTCCTGGTGGAGCGTTTGGCGAATGAGGAACGTTTGTTGGGGCAGTAGGGGAGCATGGAGATGATAGAACTTCAGCTTGAGCAGTTCTGTGGGGGAATAGCCTAAATGGTCGGAGGTTGAAGGGCTAGCGTAGAGAATCTGGCCATCCTGGGCAACTACACTGAACCTCGCTTCCCGGCTGAGATCGGGAAAAGGTTCTAGATTATACCGATTCCCTAGCCCACCATCAGGGAAAACCGATGGCCTAGTCGTCAGAGTCTGCCTTTTGGCTGAGACGATCGACGGTTTCAATGGCCCAAATTGCCATCGCCCGTAAATAATGACTAGCCCGGAACGTGCCCACCGCCGTAATGGCCTCCGGGGTGCGGAACTGTAACCCATGGTCATAGACCTGACGAATCACAGTTTCGCTCAGGTGGAAACACCGATCTTTCTGGCCCCATTGCAGCAAAAACGCCGCTAAACCAAAGTTAATCCCCGTCCAAACCTCCAAAGGATGCGTATCCCCCG
>JAYKJG010000216.1:0-3642 GCA_035286285.1 Prochlorothrix sp. | reverse complement strand
TGAGAAGAGTTTGTAGGCAAGGTGCCTGTGGGACTTGTTCAGCGACCCGCAATGTAAGCCCCCTGAAGGGCAGCGCGGAGGTGGCCTTGGTGTTGGGCTAATACAGCTTGGGCCGTGGGCCGATCGACCCCGCATTCCTGCATCACTAGGGCAACCTTGACCGATCGCCCGCTCCGTTCCAACAAATCCGCCGCCGCCGATCGCTCCAGCCCCGTCAAATCCCGCAGAATCCGCACCGCCCGGTCCTCCAGCTTCGTATTCGTCACCGCCACATCCACCATGCGATTGCCGTAGACCTTGCCCAGCTTCACCATGGTGCCCGTCGAAAGAATATTCAAAGCCAACTTGGTCACCGTCCCCGCCTTCAGCCGCGTAGACCCGGCCAAAATCTCCGGCCCCACAATCAGGCGAATATCCAAATCCGTCGTCACTGGGAACTGCTCACGGGGAACACAGGCCATAAACACCGTTGTTGCGCCTAGGGTCTTGGCTTGGCTCAAGGCACCCTGCACATAGGGCGTGGTTCCCCCCGCCGTAATGCCCACCACCACATCCGCCGCCGTTACGCCCCGATCGACCACCGCCGCCGCGCCCTCCTCCCGCCGATCCTCCAGCCCCTCGGAACTGCGCACCAGGGCCGCTTCCCCCCCGGCAATAATCGCCTGGACCAACTCCGGCGGCGTGCAAAAGGTGGGGGGACATTCCGCCGCATCCAAGACCCCCAAGCGGCCACTGGTTCCGGCCCCCACATAGAAAAGGCGACCCCCTTGGCTGAGGGCGGTGGCGGTGCGATCGATCGTCGCCGCCAGGTCTTCCCGTGCAGCGGCGATCGCCGTCAAAACCTTGGCATCTTCCTGATTAAACAGATCCACTAGCTCCAAGCTGGAAAGCTGGTCTAGGGTTTGGCTGGCGGGGTTGGTTTGTTCCGTGAGCAAATAGCCGCGATCGGCAGAGGACAAAGGAGACATGGGGGCAACCTGGGGATGAATCGGATTAGTTCGTAGCCGTGCGGCCTGCTTGGGCGATTTGTTCTTCCAGGCGATCCAGTGCCTTACGGTATTGCGGATCCTCTGGGGTTCCGATCGCATCGCGATTCTGACCTAGGAACTCCCGCTCCTCCTCCGACAGTTCCAACACATCATCGGGGGCAATGCCTTCTTTATTAATGTCCCGCCCGCTGGGGGTCAGATACTTGGCGATCGTCACCGCTAAACCGGCCCCCGCCCCCACAGGCCGCACCGACTGCACCAACCCCTTCCCGAAGGTTTGCGTCCCCACCAAAACCGCCCGATCGTTGTCCTGGAGCGCACCAGACAGAATCTCGCTAGCACTGGCCGATCCCCCATCCACCAAAATCACCAAGGGCAGATCCGTCAGGGCGCGGTTATTGGCCTTTTCTTCATCGACAAGGCCCTTGCGATCGACGGTGGAGACGATCGTGCCCTCATCCATCCACATCCGCGCAATTTCAATGCTGGCGTAGAGCAAGCCACCGGGGTTCGATCGCAGATCCAAGACATAGCCCTCAACCCCCTGTTTTTCCAGATCCTCAATGGCCTCTCGCATCTCTTCGGCAGCATTGGCGCTGAACTGGGTGAGGCGGATGTAGCCGATCGGATCGTCGGTGTCGTTGGCGCGGTACTCGTAGCGAACGGGGTGAATTTCAATGCGGGCGCGGGTAATGGGGAAGTCAATTTCCTGATCGCCCCGACGAATGGTGAGGGTAATTTTGGAGCCAATCGGGCCGCGAATAAGCTGCACCGCATCGTTTACATCCATCCCCTCCGTGGATTGGCCATCAATTTTGATGATCACATCCTGGGACTCAATCCCCGCCTCAAAGGCCGGGGTATCTTCAATGGGGGAGACGACGATTAGCTCATCGGTTTCCTCATCCTGGCTCAACTGAATACCCACCCCCGTTAGCTCACCAGAGGTGTCGATCTGCATATCTTTGTATTCATCGGGATCCATGAAGCGAGTGTAGGGATCGTTCAGTTGCTCCAACATTTCCCGCACTGCCTGGTAGGCATCTTCCTGGCTGCTGTAGGTCTTGCCCAGGTACTCGGTGCGCACAGCCCGCCAGTCCACTTGGTTAAAGGTGGCATCCACATAGGTGCGATCGATAATCTGCCAGACCTCATCAATTAGCTCCTTGGGACTCTCCTGGAAAAAGGCTTGACCCTTGGACCAATGAATTCCGGCTCCGGTGAGGGTAACAGTGGCAACCATTACTGTGGTTGCGCCAATGACAAGCTTGCTGCGGGAAATGGCCATGGTTGGGTGATGGATGGAAGAAAAGATGGGGCGGCAGGGGACGATCGGGGGGTTAGACTAGGGGGCAGGGGGGGAAACCCAGGGAGTCGATCGGGGTGGGGCTAGGGCTAAGTATGCCCCAGTTTTTCCTATTTTCCTATTCTACGCCCCTCTATTCAGGATAGGCGAAACTTGGGAAGTTGCGGGCAATTTTTGGATTTGCCCCAAAGCCCAGCCCCAAAGCCCAGCCCCAAAGCCCAGTTAGAAAGGGACAAGCTAAACTGGAACCATTCAGGCTGGATCCCCTGATGGGGGGCTATGCTGAACCTGTTTTCAAAGGAGTCGATCGATGATTGCAGTTGCCCAAGCCCGCGCGAGCGATCGTGCCCGTTTTATCCGCCGCAC
The DNA here is from genome assembly GCA_035286285.1 of Prochlorothrix sp. Classification (GTDB taxonomy): domain Bacteria; phylum Cyanobacteriota; class Cyanobacteriia; order Prochlorotrichales; family Prochlorotrichaceae; genus Prochlorothrix. The sequence continues at coordinate 981 of JAYKJG010000216.1, read as the reverse complement.
CTATACCCACCTGGCTGGGGCCGTGGGTGCCTTTGTTTTAGTTGAATATGCCCTAATCACCTCTGGCTTTGCCCAGGGAATGCTCCAGGCCATTTCGGGTAGCCGCTTTACCTGGTTGTTAATTCTGGGGGGCTTTGCCCTGCTGGGGTGGATGGCCCGGACTTTTACCGCTAACAGTTCCGTCGAAGTCCAATATATGGGGCTGGGGCTGTACGTTGTTGCCGAGGCGGTGATCTTCTCCCCCATGATCCTATTAGCGTCCCTGATTGGGGCTAATGTGTTGCCCACGGCGGCGCTGTTGACCGGGATGATGTTTATTGGGTTAACGGCGGTAGTGGCCACAACCCAAAAGGACTTTTCCTTTTTAAGCAGTATCCTCACGATCGGCGGCTTTATTGCTTTGGGCTTGATTATTGCTAGCCTGATCTTTGGCTTTAACCTGGGCCTGATCTTCGCCTTCTTTATGGTGGTTTTTGCATCGGGGGCCATTCTCTACGACACCTCCAACATCATGCACCACTACGCCGTCGATCAACACGTCGCCGCCTCGTTGCAACTCTTTGCCTCCCTGGCCCTCCTCTTCTGGTACATCCTCCGCATTGTCATGGAACTCTCCCGCGACTAGGGTAGCCCGGTTGGGTGCCGGTACCCCTTGCCCCACGGTGGTTCTGGCTTCCCAACCCTCACCCCTCGACCTTGGCGGTCCCTGCCTTTAATACCAAATCCGTTGAGCCTGAAACAGAATAAACAGGTAGGGGTCGTGCCCCTGTGCCGACCCTCTGACCGCCAAATACAGGGGCAACCACGGGGGGATTGCCCCTACCAAAACGGATCGAGATTAGTCAGATTTGGTATTAGTCCGTACCGTGGCCAAAGTGACATGCACCCAGTGAAATGAACCCTTTTTTAGGACTGGACAACGGTTTTCGGGTCCATTTCACTTTGGACGGGCCAGAGGCCCATCCCACCCAAAAGGTGTTT
>JAYKJG010000215.1:0-4057 GCA_035286285.1 Prochlorothrix sp. | reverse complement strand
CGCAAAGCATAAAATAATATGAAAAAACCGTAACCTTAACCCTAAAAACTTAATTAACTTCTCCCCCCTTCCCCCGAAGTATCCCTGAAGATAACCCTGGGAAAGCTTAGGCTAGGGAAGCCTTGGCTCCTCAGCCACTTCCCGCTCGTCTTGGCACGAACCTCACGGTCGTCTCTTCAACCTATGAAAAACGTTCCAGCTTCAATTTTAACCCTGGTCACTGGTGTTGTTGTGACCTTGCTCAGCCTCTGGGTTGGCAAAACTGTCCACCTACTGCCTGAGCAAGTCTCAGAACAGGCTCCCTTGGTGGATAACCTCTTCTCCGTCATGCTGACCATTGGCACCGCCATCTTCATTATTGTGGAAGGGGCGTTGTTGTTATTTATGATTCAATTTCGCCAGCAACCGGGGGATGAGTCCGACGGTTCGCCGATCGAAGGCAATATTCCCCTGGAAATCGTCTGGACGGCGATTCCCTCCGTTATTGTCATTGGTCTGGGCATTTATAGTGTCGAAGTCTATGCAGAAATGGGGGGCTTTAACCCTGAGGGCGGCAGTATGATGGCCCATCACCATGGGGGTGGCTCCAGTATGGGCAGCGCGATCGCCGCCCCCCTAGACGGCAGCGAAATTTACACCGCTCCGGCCCTGGGTGATGACCTGCCTGAAGCAGAGATGCAGGTGGCCCGGAGCTATGGTTTGGGGGCCAAGCCTGGAGATGAGGGAGTTGATCCGGATCTGACGATCGAAGTCACTGGGATGCAGTTTGCATGGCTGTTTAACTACCCTGCTGAAGGGGTCTATACGGCTGAGATGCATATCCCGGTGGGCAAAACGGTTCACTTGAACATGACCGGGGTCGATGTGATCCATGCCTTCTGGTTACCGGAGTTTCGGATTAAGCAGGACGTGCTCCCCGGCCAAAAAACGGAGCTTCAGTTTGTGGCCACCAAAACGGGCCAGTATCCGATCGTCTGTGCTGAACTCTGCGGCTCCTACCATGGTGGGATGCGGGCTGACCTATTTGTGGACACCCCTGAGGACTATGCCGCTTGGGTTCAGGAAAATGCCTTTGCCCAGGCTGGTGCCATCCCCACGGTCGCGACAAATCCGGCGGAACTCTCAGACGGTGCCTTTTTAGCTCCCTATGCCCAGGAAATGGGTGTAGATGGCGAAATGATCCGCTACTTAGAGCATTTAGGACATTTTCCCTTAGCTCTGTAGTGTTCGAGACCCAGTTACCGGAGAGCATTTGGCTCTTAACTTGGCCTTTAACTTGGCCCTTAATCCAGTGCTGAGGAGAATCGGAAGGCCGATGGCAAATCGGCCCTCTCAGGAAGCCTGCGGGAGATTCCTCCGGGGTCTCCGGGGGCGTTTTCCCCTAGCCCTTCACATCGAACTGTACTGAATCCATCACATTACGCTTCTATGACACAAGCACAAGTCCCGATGGACAATGCACCATCGCCGGAGTCCAATGTCGGTCACACGCTTCCCCCGTGGAAGTGGTACCACTACTTTTGGTACAACGTTGATCACAAGGTCATTGGCATCCAGTATCTGGTCCTATCCTTTGTTTTCTATCTCATTGGCGGGCTAATGGCCCTAGCCATGCGGACAGAACTGTATACGGCCAATTCTGACGTTCTAGATCCCACACTCTACAACGCTTTTCTGACGAATCACGGCACCATTATGATCTTCCTGTGGGTGGTGCCAGCGGCGATCGGGGGATTTGGGAACTACCTGATACCCCTGATGGTGGGTGCGCGGGACATGGCGTTTCCCAATTTGAACGCGATCGCCTTCTGGCTCAATCCCCCTGCGGGCTTGCTCCTGCTCAGCAGCTTCTATTTTGGCGGTGCCCAGAGCGGTTGGACCTCCTACCCGCCCTTGAGCGTGATTACGGCTCCGGTGGCCCAAAGTATGTGGATTTTGAGCATTGTCCTGGTGGGAACCTCCTCGATTATGGGGGCGGTTAACTTTCTGGTGACGATCTTCAAAATGCGCCGCCCCGGCCTGAAGTGGCTGCAACTGCCCCTGTTTTGCTGGGCCATGGTTGCCACCTCGGCCTTGGCGCTTTTTTCCACGCCTGTTTTGGCCGCTGGCCTGATCCTGCTACTGTTTGACATTAACTTCGGTACCTCCTTCTTCCGGCCCGATGCGGGGGGCAATATCGTCATTTACCAGCACCTGTTCTGGTTTTACTCTCACCCGGCGGTTTATCTGATGATTTTGCCAATTTTTGGCATTATGTCGGAAATTATTCCCCCCCACGCCCGTCGCCCGATTTTTGGCTACCAGGCGATCGCCTACTCCAGCCTTGCCATCTGCATCGTCGGTCTTTTTGTCTGGGTTCACCACATGTTCACCAGTGGTACCCCGCCTTGGATGCGGATCTTTTTTACGATTTCGACCCTAATTGTGGCCGTTCCGACGGGGGTGAAGATTTTTAGCTGGGTTGCGACGCTGTGGGGCGGAAAAATTCGCTATACCAGTGCCATGCTCTTCTCGGTGGGCCTGATCTCCATGTTTGTGATTGGGGGGATTAGCGGTGTCACCCTAGGGACCGTACCCTTCGATATCCATGTCCATGACACCTACTATGTGGTGGGTCACTTCCACTATGTGCTGTTTGGGGGATCGGTTTTTGGCATTTATGCCGGAGTTTACCACTGGTTCCCCAAGATGACCGGGCGAATGCTCAATGAAGCCTGGGGTAAGGTGCATTTTGCTATGACTTTCGTGGGCACTCACCTGACCTTTCTGCCCATGCATGAAATGGGACTCCAGGGGATGCCACGCCGGGTCGCTCTCTATGATCCTCAGTTTGAGGGACTGAACCACTACTCCACCTATGGTGCGATGCTGCTGGGTCTGTCGGTGCTGCCCTTCTTGATTAACGTTCTCTGGAGCTGGAAATTTGGGCCAGAGGCCGGGGACAATCCCTGGAACGCGCTAACGCTGGAATGGACGACCAGTTCGCCGCCTTTGGTGGAAAATTGGCCCGGTGCGGTGCCCTTGGCCCGCGATCCCTATGGCTACGGTCATGCGCCGGGGCGGCGATCGATCGAGAGTGTGAGCGGCTCCGATATTTGGGGATCTTAGTTTGATGGAATGGGGTGGGCTTTGCCTGCCCCACTGCGGCGGATGGGGGTTTGTCTGGGTTCAGGGCGCTGGGCCAGACGGTTTGGCGTAAGTTCCTGGGCTTAGCCCCCCTGGGTCACGGTTCAGGGCAATAGCAGCGGTTATCGTTTGCTGTTGCTGTTGCTGGGTCACTCGCTGGTTGCTATCCCGCCTGTTGCTATTCCGCTTGTTGCTATTACTACAGAGGGCGATCGTCTATGGTGAATTTATCTGAGTCCTTCTCAAACCTCAGTCCTGCTGCTGAGACCGAAGCGACGGATGCCTACGAAGGTCATCATCATCCAGATTTCCGCGTTCTCGGTCTGATTATCTTCCTGCTTTCGGAATCCTTGATGTTTGGTGGACTTTTTGCCACCTACCTCATTATGCGGGGGACAACCGCTGAGTGGCCCCCGGAAGGAACTGAAGTGGAACTGCTGCTCCCGACCCTGAACACGATTATTCTGGTGTCCAGTAGCTTTGTCATTCATAAGGGTGATGTTGCGATTAAAAATAACGATGTCAAGGGCTTGCGCCTCTGGTACCTTGCCACGGTTGTGATGGGGGCAATTTTCTTGGGGGGCCAAGCCTATGAGTACTTGACCTTGGGCTATGGCTTAACGACCAACACCTTCGCCAACTGCTTCTATTTGATGACGGGGTTCCACGGTCTCCATGTCTTTGTGGGATTGCTGCTGATTTTGGGGGTGCTGTGGCGCTCTCGGCGGGAGGGCCACTATTCCGAACATAAGCACACAGGTGTGGAAATGGCGGAAATTTACTGGCACTTCGTCGATATCATCTGGATTGTTCTGTTTGTCTTGCTCTATATCTTGACTAACTTCGCTTAATCTTTTTCCCGTCACTCATCTCTGAATGCTTGTCGATGCCCATGCTTTGCGTGGGCATTTTTATTGGGGCTTTGTAGTGG
>JAYKJG010000214.1:0-5690 GCA_035286285.1 Prochlorothrix sp. | reverse complement strand
AACTGTGCGCCACACTCCAGTTAACACACTGTAATGGACTCCTGCATCCAATTCATCCACCAAAAGCGTTCCCCCTGGCTTCAAATTGACCAAACTAACCGCTAGCTCAAATATCCGCGCCATCCCTGCCCCCAGTCGGCTTAAGGGGACCGGTTTCTGGTCTGCAACTTTGACGAAAATTAATCGCTTTTTAGAGGCTTGATCTTGAATAATTCTGACTTTTTTTAACTGGGGTTCAATTAAGCGGAGCAGCGCTAACACTTCATCTTCGCGATCGCTGAGCACTGCATCATCCCACAGCTTAGCAACGTCCACACGCCTCACCCCTGGATCTCCAAAGGGCAGCAGCAGACACTGTAGGGTGTTCGATCGGCTTTGAATGGCATGGCGAACCTTATAGGGCATTCCCCGCTCAGCCAGAGATTTAACATCCCTATAGCCAATCATTTCCCCGCCCTGGTAGGCAACCAGCACCTCGATCGCCTCAGCATCCGGGGGCGGATCTTCTCCAAATTGCTGTTGGACAATGTGGGTTTCTTCTGACTCCAGACGATGCTGTTTCCACATCCATTTAGGCGCAATTAAGAGCGTTGAGGGGTGACTGTCTAGCTGGGTCTCTAGGGCTAAGGACTCACTAATTTGAATCCTCGATCCAGGCCCTGGGATCTGATGAAAAAGGTTATCCCAAGACACCATCAGACTCAGGTCTTGGGGGGAAAATTCCTGGCGTTGGGTTAACAGGTCAGAGGCACTCCTAAAAACATCGGGGGAGTAATATAGATGCAGAGCTTCTAAGAGGGTGGTTTTGCCAATATTATTGCGGCCTACAATCAGATTGACGGGGGCAAGGCGATCGATCGTCAAATCCTGAAAAACCCGGAAATTTTGAATGCGCAGAGACTTTAACATCATGTAACTCCATTCGCTACGATCGACTGCTAACCTCCATCCTAATACTCCCCCAACCGAAACCCCCAAGTCCCCCATGCAACTCCTTCAATTCCTCTGGATCGCCTGCCTCACCTGCACCCTCAGCCTCTCCCTCCCCCCCAGCAGCCGGGCCACCTCCCCCCCCGCCCTCACCTGGACCTGGAGCTACACCAGCCCGGAAAGCCAAGCCAGCGGCACCCTCACCACCGCCCCCACCCCCGACGATCGCGGCTTCTTCCCCATCCTCAACCTCAGCGGCACCCACAACGGCCAAACCATCACTAGCCTCGCCCCCACCGGCAGCCCCATCCCCGGCAACGAACCCTACGCCCTCGACAACGCCATCCACCCTGACCCGCCCCACCTCACCAAAAGCGGCTTCGGCTTTGCCACCGCCCAGGGCAACTACGTCAATCTGTTCTTTGCCGACTTCCTCGATCCCCCCGGCTTTCTGGAAGTCTTCTCCGCCCCGCCCTTTGTGGAGGGGTCCGAAAATTTGGGGCCGGAAGATCACGAAGTTGCCGTCACCTTTACCGCCACGATCGTCCCCACCGGCGACTCCTCCCCCAGGGCTACACGGCTCCCGCTCTGGATTGGCCTCGGCTCCCTGGGCAGCGCGGGCCTCGGCTGGCTCTGGTTCCGGCGGCGGCACGATCGACCCCTTTCTTGACCCCCCAACGCCTACAATGCTGATCTCCCCACCAGAGTCCTGTATCGGTTGTGATAATAGTGTTGTCTCGACAGCTTGACCTTGCTCACCCCCATCATGTCCGCTAAACCCCTCACCCCTTGGAGCCAAATCCTGCTGGTGGCCCTGGTCGCCTCCGGACTGGTTGCCTGTCAGGGTGGGGTCAGTGAAGACCAGCTAGAAGCATGGCACCAGGAGGCGATCGAGGCAAACCAGCGCGAACAGGAAAAATATGGCAATCGCACCGAACAACAACAGTGGCAACTGACGATCCAGGGGCAAATCCAGACCGATTCCGATCTGGTGTTAGGTTGGTCTGCGTTGCAAACCCTCGCCAAAACAGAAGTTCTGGCCACAGACCCCAACTTTAAGCAGTCCCAGCAGGTGTTCCGGTTCCGGGGGGTTCCGGTCTCGACCTTGCTGGACCAAGTGGTCTTGGAGCCGGGAGTCCAAGAAGTCACCTTTGCAGCCTTTGATGGGTTCCGGGAGGTACTGCCCCTGACGGTGCTAGAGCAGTATCCCATCAGCTTAGCGATCGAGCGCAATGGCCAACTCATTCCCCGCTCCGAAGGGGGGCCTCTGTACCTAGTCTTTCCCAATGTGTCCAGGCCCGATCTGGCGAATCAATACACAGGGATTAACTGGGTTTTCTATGTGACCCATATCATTGTGGGGACGGAGGATCTGAATCTGCGGGTAAACCACCAGGACCAGAGCCGGGATTTTAACCGGACTGAACTGGAAGCCCTCCCCCCCGTGACCCTCAGCACTGAGGTGGGCTATCGTCTGTTTTGGCCCAATAAAAAGGTCACCCTCCAAGGGGTCCGCATTCAGGATGTGTTAGCAGAAGCAGGGGCGACTGTTACGCCAGAGACGGTCGTAACGGTGTTGGGCAAAGTCCCCATCCACCATGATCCCAACCAGCCGATTCAGATAACTGGCGAGCAACTGGCCGCCTGCGATCTGCTCTTGGTGACCCGCTGGGGCGATCGGCTCTCGCCCATTCCGGCCAAGATGGGTGGCCCCATCACCCTGGCTTTCTCCCCCGCCTGCCCCAGTCCCCTAGCCCAAAACCAGCCTTGGACCATCTTTGTGGAGAGCCTTGAGGTCAAGACCCCATGAGCCTAGCCTTGAAGCTATTTGGGCGACGCTTGTTGTTCCGATCGATTCGGACCCGGATGATGGTGGCCACGGCGCTGCTGGTGGTGAGTACGATCGGGACGGTGGTCTGGTTTTGGGCCAAAAGTGAAAGCGAGGCCTACCGGGAGCAAAAGCGCAATCAGGCGCGGCTGCTGGCCATTGCGGTGAGCCAAGCGATGACGGTGGAGTTGGTGGAGCAAAATTGGAGCAGTCTCCGGGTGCGGATGGAGGATTTGCTCCGGGAAAACCCGGACTTTGCCTATATTGTGGTGTCCGATCGCCGCCTCAATCACCAAATTGTCGCCGCTATACCCAGTGACCTCGCGGAGCAATATATCCCCGATCTGGTCCCGCTGAAGATCACCCAAGCGGCCCTTAGCCCCGATCAGCCGGTCAAAATTCAGGAAACCTATTTGTTGCGGGATGTGGAGTTTCCGAGGGATTTGATTCGGGCAAGGCAGGGCGAACCGCTGCTGGAGGTGGCAGCTAACATTATGCGGGGCGATCTCAATCATCGGGAGGTGGTCGGGACATTTCGGGTAGGCATTAGCCTGAGGGAGGTGGATCAGCAGGTAGCGGATGTGATTACTAAGGCGCTGCTGATTGGGGCGGCGGCGCTGGGGGTGGGCCTGGTGGGGGCGTATTGGTTGGCCCAACATTTAAGCGGGCCAGTGCTGCGACTGAAGGCCAGTGTCACCAAAATTACGGCGGGGGATTTGCAACACCAAGCGGATATCCATGCTGCCGACGAAATTGGGGATTTAGCCCAGTCTTTTAACGAAATGTCTTTATCGTTGCAGGCATCCTTTAGCAAGCTACAGCGCACCCTGGAATCCTTCGAGCGGTTTGTGCCCAGCAAGTTTCTTCAGGCGATCGCCCCGGAGGGCATTGAACATATTCAGGTGGGGCAGGCTTCCCACCGATCGATCGCCATTCTCTTTGCCGATATTCGCAATTACACCAGTCTTTCGGAAAAACTGGAACCGATCGAGCTATTTCGCTTCCTAAACTCCTATTTGGCCTGTATGGGAGAGGCGATCGAGTCGGAGGGCGGTTTTATTGATAAATACATTGGCGATGCCATTATGGCCCTCTTTGATCAGGACAGTACCGATGGGGCAGTGCGGGCAGCGATCGCCATGCAACAGGGGCTAGTGACGTTTAACCGTGATCTTGTAGCCCAGGGATTTAAGCCGATCGCGATCGGCATTGGCATTCACTACGGCGATGTCGTCATGGGCACCGTGGGCTTTAACTCCCACATTGAATCTACTGTCATTGGCGATGCGGTTAATATCGCGGCGCGAGTGGAAGGTTTAACCAAAAACTATGGCTGTTATGTACTAATCACCGATGCAGTCGTCGCAGCCCTGCAACATCCCGATGCTTTTGAGATGAGCTTGGTCGATCAATCGGTCCAAGTTCGAGGCAAAAACCAAGCGATCGACCTCTACCGCGTTCACCTCCACTTCCCCAACCCCACGACAAGCAATCCATCAACTCACCATGACCCGCCCACATGACTTTCACAAGCCCCAGTCTCTAGAGTGAAATGCACCCAATCTATGGGGTCCATTTCACTGTGGCGGGTTCACCGATTAATGCACCTAATCTAGGGGACGATCTCTAAATGGCTTACCCCAGTTTACCCTGGAACCACCAGCCCAGCCCCAAAATACTTCCCACCACGATCGCCATAATCATCACTTGGGTATTGTCCGAAAACGCCTTCCGCCCACCCCAGTAGCCATTAAACACCTTACCAGTCCCAGTTAGTAAAGCCGTAGTGCAACTCACCCACACCAAACTTAGGCCACTATAAACCACAGCCCACAGCCACACCTCTGGGAAAGATTGTTGCATCCAGTGAACTAACGCGATGGTTCCCGCAATCCCCAAGCCCAACTTGAGGGCAGCCATGACCCTCTGCCCTAACTCCCGCCAGTCCACCCAGATCTGACTCCCCAAGGCCAGAACTCCTGCCCCCAGCCCTTGCAACCCCAGCGTCGCCACCATCAAATTGGCCGACATATCCGTAAACAGCACCTCACTGACCATCACACCGGAACCCGCAAAGGCACCCACCAGCACAACTCCCAACACCGGAGGCTTCAAAGCTTGACCATAGAGTATCTCTAGCACCATCAGTGTGCCCAGCAACAATCCCACAAAAAAGGCCCAGAGGGGAAAACTCAGAAAAGTAAACAGTGATCCCAGAAGCGCAACTGTCACAGCCCCAATTGCTAAAGCAAACACACTACGCAGCCAGTTGGCTGCGATCGCCTCATCTTCCTGAAAACAAGGCATCCCTAGAACACTGAAACTGCTACCCAGCACAACCAGAATTTGGAACCCTTGTAATAAACCGGGCGGATGCTGCGTCAATACCTGGGGCACGCCTTGGAATAACCAGAAACTGCCTAGCAGCAGGGCAATCACCAATCCCAACAACCAAAACCAGGGCAAATGCTGCCAAAAGGACCGATAACTTTGTTTCATGATGCTAACCACTGGTGATATAAGTAGGAACTGAGTCGCTAGGCTTGCGCTCTACAGAGGAAGAACGGCAGAGCAGCGCGGGAGACTAGGCAGGTTGTATGTCTGTAACTGCATGTCTACAACTGCAACTGTCGTTCAGGCGTTGAGGGTATCGTACTAAGTTTTGAAATTTTACGCAAGTCAGCCCGCTAAGAAAGTAGGGTAGCCAGTGCCTACCCTACAATCGCTAGTATTTCAGGATTGAAGCTTTAGGCGATCGGGCCAAATTTCATCGATCGTCCCAAGCTCACTGTCTAAAACTTTAGATACTTCGCCGCAGACTGCACATCCTTATCCCCCCGACCAGAACAGTTGACCACAATCCGAGGGCTACCCTCTAGCGTTGGGCAGAGCTTTTCTAAGTAAGCAAAGGCATGGGAAGTTTCTAGAGCGG
>JAYKJG010000213.1:0-2791 GCA_035286285.1 Prochlorothrix sp. | reverse complement strand
TTATACCAAATCCGTTGAGCCTGAAACAGAATAAACGGGTAGGGGTCGTGCCCCTGTGCCGACCCTCTGACCGCCAAATACAGGGGCAACCACGGGGGGATTGCCCCTACCAAAACGAATCGAGATTTAGTCGGATTTGGTATTAGTCCGCCCCTTGGCAAACGTGAAATGCACCCGATATTCTCGTTTCTCGTCCCCACGCTCCAGCGTGGCAATGCCTCCCCGGACCCTCTGCGTCCCATCCAGCGATCGATCCAGTTACTGAATGTTGGCCCACTCCCTTGAAAACAGGGCGCTGGAGCGCCCAGCCTGGGTTCCCACGCCGGAGCATGGGAACCAGAGTCGAGTCAAGCAGAGTCAAACCAGCATGGGGTCGTTTTTCGCCTAGGGGCAGGGGTTAGCTGGCGAGGTGTTGCTCTACGGCCCGGACCAGTTGCGCAGTCCAATGCTCCACCAGATGGGTTTCCGCTGCTTCCACCATCACCCGGATTAGCGGCTCTGTTCCCGAAGCCCGGACCAAAATTCGGCCCCGATCGCCCAAATCTGCCTCCGCCCGCGCAATTTCACCCTGAAGCGCCTCGCAGTCTTGCCACTGGCGGCGCTTGTCCCGGTCTTCCACCCGCACATTACACAACAATTGCGGATAGGGACGGAAGCTTTGGTTCACCAGATCGGCCAAGGAAGTGCCGGAGTCCTGAACCAACTGACACAGGTGCAACGCAGTCAGCAAGCCATCCCCCGTGAGGCCATAGTGGCAACACAGAATATGCCCCGACTGCTCCCCGCCCAGCATGGCACCGGTTCGGGCCATTTCTGCCTGCACATACTGATCCCCCACAGCGGTGCGCAATAATTTGCCCCCCTGGGCAGCCCACGCCCGCTCAAAGCCCAGATTCGCCATCACTGTGGTGACGATCGTGTCCTCTGGCAAAGCCTGCTGCTGCTGCAAATGGCGACCCCAAAGATAAAGAATATAGTCCCCATCCACCGCACGGCCCTGGTGGTCTACCGCCAGCACCCGATCGGCATCCCCATCAAAGGCAAAGCCCAAATCCGCACCCTGTTCCAGCACCGCCTGCTGAAGCTGCGCCAAGTGGGTAGAGCCACAGTTGACATTAATGCGGCTACCATCGGGCCGATCGTGGAGGGGAATCACCGTTGCGCCCAGGGCCGTAAACACCTCCGGCGCAAGCTGGCTGGCCGCACCCCAGGCTAAATCCAGCACCACCTTTAGCCCCGACAGCGAGGACACCTGAAGGGACTGCCGCAGCATCTCGGTGTAGCGGCTGAGGGCTTGGGGATTGCTGTAGTACTGGCCCCAAGCGGTACTGGTGGGCAGCGCGGGAACAGGGCCAAGGACAGAAGTGCCCCGCAAACCGGCTTCGATCGCCTGCTGGAGGGCTTTATTGAGCTTGATGCCTTGGCCATCAAAAATCTTGATGCCGTTGTCAGCGGGGGGGTTGTGGCTGGCGGAAATCATCATGCCGCCGATCGCCGCTGTATGGTGGGCCAAGTAGGCCACTGCCGGAGTTGGGCACAGCCCCAAATGCCAAACATCCACCCCCGCCGCCGTCAGACCCGCACTCAGGGCATTGGCCAGCATAGGGCTAGAGGTGCGGGAGTCTTGGCCAAGAATCACCGGCGGACGATCGCCCAGGGGGCTGCCGTGACCTGAGGTCCGCGAACTTTCACGCAAGACTTGACCTGCCCAAAAGCCAATGTGCAGAGCCAAGGGAGCCGTCAGAATCTCCCCCACCTGTCCCCGGATGCCATCGGTCCCAAACAGGGGGCCAGCGGGCAAGCTTAAGGGATCCCAGGTCGAGCGATCGGCCCCTACCGTCACGCCTAGGGTATCCAGGGTCAGGCGTTGGGACAGCGAAGATGGATCGACAGCGCCTGGGCGGTTGGCAAGGGATTGCAGCATAGGGGATTGAACCATGGTCTTTGTACTCCTCACAGTGGGGATGCTTCTCCAGGACAGATCCCAAACCGAACAACCGATCCGGATAGCGCCTGGGGAAGCCTTGCAGTCTAAGGTTGCAGTCTAAGGTTGCAGTCTTCAGGTTGCGGTCGAAAGGTAGAGAGGGGAGGGATTGGCAGGGTGGGCTGATCCTTGACAGACTACTAGTCCAGCAGGGCAGAAATTCCCGACCCTGATCGCACTGGCCTCCGGCCTGCACTGGGCGCGAGACGCTCCCACTTACCCTAAAGGCAGATCAGAGGGATGCCTCGGTCTCCCAGACTGACCGTCACAGGCGACGATCGCCCCAGTCTCTAGCCAAGCTTCTGCCCCAAAGCCTCGGTATTGTGCCTTTTATAGCGGCTAATGCAGGGGCAGGGAGAATCTCTTTCCCATTTTGCCGAAACGTTACATTTTTTAATATGGATCTTGGGGAAAATCAATGGAGGGCGAGCAGTCATGGGCTAAAACCGTCTTGAACGGTCCTGCTTGCCCCCTGGAAGGGAGCATCCCTTTCGTCCAAGCACCTGGGAAACTGATGGCAGACATGGCCCTCACCCTAAATCCCTCTCCCAGGCCAGGAGAGGGACTTTGAAAAGTCTGACTCCCCTTCTCCCGTCCTGGGAGAAGGGGTTGGGGGATGAGGGGAACTCTGCAAAAGTGGGATACACCCCCCTGGAATGACGGGCTGGAAGCGTGGCCCCAGGCGCTCCGCAAGGACAGTTCCCAGACCTGCTGATCCTTTGCTCCACCCCTCACCCTCCTTGGCGACGATAGAGGGCACCCCGGAAAACCGCCAAGAACTAGTGATGCTATCCCCCTACTTTCTGC
>JAYKJG010000212.1:0-5503 GCA_035286285.1 Prochlorothrix sp. | reverse complement strand
TCGCTGCTTTTCTGCTCCTAGCCCTGCTGTCCATCGCCGTTGTCTGCTATTTACCTGCCTCCGCTGCCTTAGTCGTTGAGTTAGCACCCCCCTCCCAACGGGGCATTTATCTGGCCCTCAGTTCCCAGTGCTGGGCCGTCGGCTATTTTTTGGGGCCACCCCTCGGCGGCTGGGCCTTAGACCAAAGCGCAACGATCGCCCAATACTTTTGGTGGAGCTTAGCCCTGACCGTCCTACCCCTACAAATTGCCCTTCTCTGGCTCCAAAATCACCAAAAACAAGAAAAGCTCATCTAAAATCTTTTACTGCCTTCACCTAACTCCAACAAAGGCTAGTAAAACCGGGCAGAAATTTGCACCCCCCTTTCTAGTGCGGGTATCTTGCCCGCGAGAGGAGCGAGACACTCCCAGCAATGGGCGTAACCAATGGGCGTAACCAATGCGTGTAACAAATGCGTGTAAAACTTACGCCTGGGTTGACTCCGGGTGAAGACCACCTTGACTTCAAGGGCTAACTCAGGCAGGTTTCAGCAACAAATCACAACTTCATCTCGCAATTTCATCGGATTCTAGGCGAAACCTGCCCTGTAGCTTGGTGTATCTCTCCGTTAGTTAGCACAACGATGGCTACAACGGGTCTTGCATTCCTTTAACCCTTGCCGCCACCCTCAACCTTGACGATTTTGATGCCATCCTTGAGGTAGTTAGCGAGGGCTTCACCAAACTTCTCCTCAACCGTCTTCGGCTTATCTTTTTTGTGCAGTTCTTTCCAGTGCTCTATAAAAGCCATGGCGATCGCAAACACAACCAAAAGGGAGAGATCCATACTTCGATTCCTCTGTACACTTCAGGGAAGATTGCCTTCCTAAAACCAGCTTTAGGGGCTGGTGTTTGTTTTTGTTTGGCCTAGACTGCGCGGTACCTGGGCAACTGAGCTTTAGTCTCGCTAAAACGGCTGGAGGTAGGTTAGAGCTAGCGAAGACTGACCAAATCTAGCTCCACTTCAGCAAATTTCAGCAGCCCCGGAGAGATCTCTCCAGCAGCCGATCGCGTCTAGTGACTCTGTACTTATGGCCTAGGGTTTGGCGTACACCGTGGCCCCCAGGGTTTGAGTAGCCAACGGCAAACTCAAAACAGTTTTGGGACCACAGATTTACAACTGAGCCAACCCAGGTTAGGTAAGGGGTATACCTGACCTTTAGCGGAATCGGCAGTTTTGTAACAAATTGCAATGTTTTTGAGTTCAACTGTCCCTCCGATCGCGTTGCCGATCGCCCCCCACGATCGCCCCCCCAATCCCACCCAACACCCTGCCCTGAGTCCGTTTTAGTTCGTTTCAGTCCGTCTTAACCCGTCTTTATCCGTCTTTATCTGTCTTTATCCGCCCCTGCAATCCCCCTCAACACCCCTCAACACCCCCCAACAATTCCGAACATTCTGGACACTTTGCTGGTATGGTGAGGGCTTCCCTCGGTTGTTTGTTTTTCCCATGGCCAAACCCGCGATCGGCATTCGCAGCGCCCAGGAACGGGCAGAACGCATCCAAGGACAAATTCATGTCTACGACGGCAGTGGCAAAGGCAAATCCCAGGCCGCCCTTGGGGTGGTCCTGAGATCGATCGGCCTTGGCATTGCCAGCAACCAGCCCACACGGGTTTTACTGCTGCGGTTTCTGAAAGGACCGGGCCGCACCTACGACGAAGATGCCGCCATTTCAGCCCTCCAGCAGGGCTTTCCCCACCTCATTGACCAAGTGCGCACCGGCAGAGCCGAGTTCTTTGGTCCAGAAGCCATTACCCGCTTCGATCGCCTTGAAGCCCAGCGGGGCTGGGACGTGGCCAAAGGGGCGATCGCCTCCGGCCTCTACTCCGTGGTGGTCCTAGACGAGCTAAACCCCGTCCTCGACCTGGGGCTGTTGCCCGTGGAAGAGGTGGTTTCAACCCTGCGCCACAAACCGGATCAGCTAGAGGTGATCGCCACCGGACGCGGTACCCTGCCCCAACTGCTGGAAATCGCCGATTTACACTCAGAAATGAAGGCCCACCATCACCTAGCGGCAGAAGCCTCCGGTATCTCCGGCATTGAAATCTATACCGGCGACGGTAAGGGCAAGTCCACCAGCGCCCTGGGTAAAGCGCTCCAAGCGATCGGGCGGGGCATCAGCCAAGACAAATCCCACCGCGTTTTAATTTTGCAATGGCTCAAGGGCGGCACAGGCTACACGGAAGATAGCGCCATCGCAGCCCTGCAACAGAGTTACCCCACCTTAGTAGACCACCAGCGATCGGGGCGAGACGCGATCGTCTGGCGGGGTCAGCAACAGGAAATTGACTACGTAGAAGCCGAGCGTACTTGGGAAATTGCCCACACCGCGATCGCCTCTGGCCTCTACAAAACTATCATTTTGGATGAACTCAACCCCACCGTCGATCTGGAGCTATTGCCCCAGGAACCGATCGTCCACGCCCTCCTCCGCAAACCCCGCGACACCCAAGTCATCATCACGGGCCGCTGCAAAAAAACCCCCGCCTACTTCAACCTCGCCAACATTCACTCCGAGATGATTTGTCACAAACACTATGCCGAAAAAGGGGTTGATCTCAAGCGAGGAGTCGATTTTTGACCCAGTTTATTGAAGAAATTGAAACATTTGTTACAGCATCAAAACACCATTTCTTCAGCCCCTCGCCCCCCCATCACCCACGGCCCAGGCGGGGTATAATTTTTCACTTGTTAAGCAATTAAGTTAGGAAGCTTCTATATGCCATAGATCACAGAAGATCTAGGGTTGAGCTGTCATCATTGGACAGGGGAATTCCTTCCAACCCTAAGTCTATGCAACGGCCTTTAGCCCCAGGAAGACTAAATGATGAAGCCCTATACTTCGATCCTTGTTGTAGATGATGAGCCTTTAAATTACGAGGTCATTGAGGGATTTCTGAGCACCGAGGACTACGAACTGCACTACGTTCCCAACGGCATTGATGCCCTCAACTCCCTTGGCCAGATCTACTCCCCCGACTTAATCCTGTTGGACTTCATGATGCCCGGTCTAGATGGGGTGGAGGTTTGTCGCCGCTTAAGAGCCACGCCGGAGTGGAAAATGGTACCCATCATCATGGTGACCGCCCTCAACAGCAAGGAGGATCTCGCCCGCTGCCTCAATGCAGGGGCAGACGACTTTATCAGCAAGCCCCTCCATCGGCTAGAGCTAGTCTCACGGATCCAGGCCATGCTCCGCCTCAAGCAGCAGTATGACGAAGTGAACAAGCTGAGCCACCTTCAGCAGGATACCATCCAGTTCCTAGAGCGAAGTCTCGCGCAAATTCACGGGAATCTCGGCTCAACCCTCTCCCATGAAATGAACACGCCGCTCCATGGTATTATGACAAGCTTCTCGCTGCTCAAGCGAAAAATGGAGCAATTTGGTGATTTTCCAGAAGTTCTAGAGTTGATCGAAATCGGGCTAAACTCTGCTAAACGGCTTGATGCCCTCCAGCGCAAGTTTTTGAACTACCTTTACCTAGAGTCCGCAACCCGCAGCCCAGCCGCTGAGCGGCCCAATATCAACTCGCCCTTAAATTGGACCGCAACGGGAGAAGCGGTTGAAATTGCCCAAACCAAGGCCGAACAGTACCAAAGATCCCAGGATTTAACAAGTTCCGTCGCCGATAACCTGATTGGTATCAATAGCAAGCATTTCCACTGGCTACTGGGGGAAATCATCGAAAATGCTTTCAAATTTTCCAAGGCGGGAACCGTAGTCCACCTCACTGGCTCTGTCCAAGCAGACTGGTTTCGGCTAGAAATCCACGATCGAGGCCGAGGCATGACCCCAGACCAAATCGACAGCATTGGTGCGTTTATCCAATTTGAGCGCAGTCACTACGAGCAGCAGGGCACCGGCCTAGGCTTGAGCATCGCCCAAAAAGTGATGGAGCTATACGGGGGAAAACTCGAATTTTCTAGCGTTTATCAAGCAGGAACCACCGTAACCCTCGATTTACCCCTCATCCCCGAAAAATAAAGAGCCTCTCCGCCATAACCCTAGTCCAGCAGGGCAGCAATCCCCGAACCTGGTCACGCGGGCCTCTGGCCTGCACCGGGCGCGAGACGCGATCGAAAAGCAATCTTGCCCCCGCCTGTCCTGAGCGTAGCCAAAGGGTGCCGACAAAAAATTCTGCCTTGGGTGCGAAAACCGCGCCCCTACAAGACCTTTAGGATCGTAGAGGTCAGGTTGCCTGACCCGCTCTCTGCGCCTAGACTTGACCCACTTGGAGCAGTCAATCAGGCAGTGAAGACTAAAGTCTTCATTACGACTGCATCTGGGCCTTATTTAGAGCATTATTTTAGCATTGTCATTAATATTTACCCTCTCAGATTTTCCAGTCCCTATACTTTGTCTATCTTCCCCCAATCCCATGACTCAACGCTCTTTTACGCCCAATTTCATCCTTAATCTCAA
This sequence comes from Prochlorothrix sp., assembly GCA_035286285.1. Taxonomy (GTDB): domain Bacteria; phylum Cyanobacteriota; class Cyanobacteriia; order Prochlorotrichales; family Prochlorotrichaceae; genus Prochlorothrix. Next base: position 1,039 of record JAYKJG010000212.1, on the reverse strand, counting down.
ACAACCTTTGACTCACGCCGCGATCGCCGCCTCAGTCACCCTAGCCCTCGCACCCCCAGATCTCGCCCAAGCCCAGACCAACGCCTCCGCCAAAGCCAAACCGACGTGCTACACCGAGCACTACACCAAATTAGTCTCAGCCTTTTACACCGTGGGCGAGCCGCCCCAACCCGGAGCCAACCCCGAATCCGTCCTCTTCGCCTCTGGGGAGGTGGAATTTCTGCGCAGTGCCCCCGCCCAGCTTGTTGGGGAAGAGGGAGTGCTGACGCAGTACCAGGTGGGACAAAATACAGTCCGGCGCTTTGACTTTAAAGATCCAGAGCGCAATGGTTCAATTTCCTTGAATTTCGGCCCCTGGTTCCCAGTGATTGGCTACGAAGTCGATCGCAGCGACACCCAAGAAATCCAAACCTTCTACTTCGACACCAACAACGCCCTCAAAATGGCGGCGGAAGTTCTGGTGCGGGAACCCCGAACCCGCCAAGTCTGCCTTAATCCGGCAACCCCTTAACCTGCAACCGTTTCAGCCACGATTAAACCGCAACTAAACCACAACCTTCTCACTCACCCCTAAACCAAGCCCCATCAAAAGCCAGCTACAACAATCACCGCCCACGGCTTCAAGACGGCAGCTTCACGACGGCAACTTTACGATGGCAACTCAGGCACAACACCGTCACCCCCACGACAGACTTGATGAAGCAACCGCCCGATCGAGGAACCCCACGATCGCGGTAGACTCAGGGGGATACTTGAAAACCCAGGCTGAGAGGCTGAGACCTCCACAGCATCCCCCATGCAATCATCCCCCCCGGACAGGAAAAAATAGATCCCTTGGACCAAGGGGGCGGGGGAAAGCCTGAGGGTGCTCAACCTCTCCTCTCAGCCGAGTTCAGGCCCGTTCAGTCCCGTTTTTAGCCCCTATCCCCCTGTGACCCCTTTCCCTTTTTTGGGTGCTTTGGCCACCCCGATCGCGGCCCTTGGCGATCGCCTCGCAACCCTTAGCCCCAGCCACGGCATCATGGTGGCCCTCCTGCTG
>JAYKJG010000211.1:0-3363 GCA_035286285.1 Prochlorothrix sp. | reverse complement strand
GAACATTTTAAAATTAAACGTCCGCCCCAAACCGTTGAGGGGCAGCCCAACAAGTTTTATACCATGTGGGAAGCGATGCTGTGGCACGCGAAGGCCCAGGATGCCCGTCAGCAGCTTCCGGCGGAGGTTTTCGATCGCTTCTATAAGTTTGCTTTTGTGCGCAATCCCTGGGATTGGCAAGTCTCCTACTACAACTTTATTCTCAAGGAAGAAACCCACATTCGCCATGAACTGGTGAAAAAGATGGCGGGGGGCTTTGAGGAATATTTAGAATGGGTTATTGCGACGAAAAACCCCTTTCCCAAAGGTGCCACGAAGTTGCAAAAGGAGATTATTGCAGACCAGCACGGCAATCTCCTGGTGGATTTCATTGGCCGCTTTGAAACGCTGCATCAGGACTTTGAGACGGTGTGCAAAACCCTGGGTTTAGCCCTCACCTTGCCCCACCTCAACCAATCTCGCCAGCAACGGGACTATCGGCCCTATTACACCGATCGCACCCGCCAGTTAGTGGCCGATCACTTCGGCGAAGATGCGCACCTGTTTGGCTATACCTTTGAGGGGCATTCGGGGCCGATCGTGCTGGATAAAGCCCCAGCAGCGATCGGTTAGGAACTTTTTCCTGCTGCTCTCTCGCCTCTGTTTGCTCGATCGCCTTAAACCTATAAACTTCCCCAAGGACTTCACCCAAGGACTGCACCCATGCCCACCACCCAGTCGAACCCCGCCAGTAGCGGCCTTGCCAATCTGCCCCCCAGCGCCGCCCAAGCAGCCCAAACCGTTGCCGCGATCGCCCAGGATCTACGGCCTGACCTCCAGGAATCCCTGGCCCAGAGCCACATCGATCCGGCCAAATTGGGCATTCTTCAGCGTATTATCCTCACCACCGACGGTACACTGACGGAAATCCTAGAAGCCTTCCTCTATGAGAAGATTAAGCTGGTTAAGCTCTCGGAAGGAACCGTTTCCATCGTCAAGAAGCAACCGGCCCTAGACCTGGCCGTGGGCCATGAGGTCATTGAGCGGCGTGTGCTGCTTCAGGGCAAAATTAGCCATCGCAACTGGATTTATGCCGAGTCGGTGATTGTGCCGGAACGGCTGGATGAGCGCTACCGGGAGCGGCTGCTGAAGTCCCAGGAGTCGATCGGTCGCCTCTGGCTAGAGCATCGCGTTGAAACCTATAAAGAAATCATCGATTCTGCGCGGGAACCTGCGGGATCGATCGCCCAGCACTTCCCCATGGAGCCAGACGAGTATTTGCTCTCTCGAACTTACCGAGTCTTTTCCGGTGGCCACCCGATTATGACCATTACCGAGAAATTCCCCGAAAAGTTTTTTGTCTAAGGGCGGGCTGATTGACGGATAACAGTGGGTCAAACCGAGGTGTAAAGGGGGGGGCAGAAAACCTAACCCCTAGGATCCCAAAGGTCTTGTAGGGGCGTGGGTCTTGTAGGGGCACGGTTTTCGTGCCCAATGCAGAATTTTCTGTCAATCAACCCGCTTTGTACCCCAAGCAGACCCACTGCTGTTCCCCTTTTATGCAACTTCATATCAGATCAAGTTTTAAGGAAATAGGTATCGCATCATGGCTCATTCCCCCGTACAACCCTCAACCTTACCCGAAAACCAGCCCAAATCCCCAACGGCTAAGCCCCGCGTCATGGCCGATTTGATTGTGGACTATTTGGAACTGTTTGGCACCGAGCATGTCTTTGGGGTGCCCGGAGGCCATATTACGGCCCTCTATGAAGCTCTGGATCTCAGTGAGCAGCGGGGGGGGCCACGGGCGATTATTACCCGCCACGAGACAGGAGCCATGTTTATGGCGGCGGGCTATGCACGGGAGACGGGCAAACTGGGGGCCTGCTGTGCCACAACGGGGCCGGGGGCCAGTAATTTAGTCACCGGCGTGGTCACCAGTAGCGCCGACCATTGCCCCGTGCTGATCATCAGCGGCCAGTCGCCCCTGCCCTTTGCCGGTCGCGGTGCCCTCCAGGAATCTTCCCCCCACCTGCGCTACCCCGACAATGCCGACTCCCTGAGTATGCTCCACTCCTGCACCCGCTACAGCGACCTTGTTTCTAACCCCAACCAACTGGAAACCAAGCTCGCCGCCGCCATTACCGAAGCCATGCGGCCCCTACGCGGCCCCGTTCACCTCAGCATTCCGCCGGAGGTCTTTAATGCCCCCGCCCCCGACGCGATCGCCTATCCCAACTTGGCCAATCTCCTCATGGCTCCCCAGTCCTTTGTCGATAGCATCGCCTTGGAAAAACTCTGGGCAAAACTCCAGGAGGTTCTGGAAGCGGGTCAAAAAGTGGTCATTTATGTGGGTCATGAGGCCGGAAGCGCCAAGGATGAGTTAGCAGCCTTTGCTAGCCTCATTGATGCGCGGCTAATCACTACCCAGCGGGGTCAAACTTGGGTTGATCCCTACCATCCCCAGAGTCGTGGGGTCTTTGGGGGCTGGGGCCACAGCACGGCACGGGAAGCCCTCAGTGATCCGAATATGGGCTTGATTTTAGCCGTGGGGACGGCCATGGGGCAACTCGCGACGGCTTTGTGGGATAAAGTCTTGATGAACGATCGCCTGGTTCATATTCACCCCACGGATACCTATTTTGCCCGCACTCCCATGGCGGCGATCCAAGTCTGTGGCACCCTGAAGCTGGTGTTTGAGCAGTTGATCGATCGCACGAAAGCCCAATATCAGCAGAAATTTGCCCCAACCAGCCCTCCCCCCAACGGCCACGAAGTTCCCCACCCCTATCCCCCCGCTCAGCTAACCATTAAGGGCTTAGAAGCCTACGATGATGATCAGTCCCCGATCAAGCCCCAGCGCATGGTGCGGGAACTGAGCGATCGCTTCCCCCCCGAAACCCGCTTTGTGATCGATAATGGTAACTGTCTCTCCTGGTCTACCCATTTCATGTTTTCTCGCCACATCCACAACTATCGCTGGTCCCTGGGGCAACCGTCCATGGGCTGGGCGGTGGGCACTGCGGTGGGGGTGGCCCTGGCGGAGCCGGGAACGCCGGTGGTCTGTTTGGTGGGAGATGGCAGTTATTTGATGTATGGGCAGGAAATTACGGTGGCCGTGGAGGAAAATCTGCCGGTTATCTTTGTGTTGCTCAACGATCAAGCCTATGGCATGATTAAGCACCGCCATCACCAAACCAGTGCCTATGGCCAAGATTATCTCATCCGCACGCCGGTTGATTTTGCCATGATGGCCCGATCGGTGGGTGCCCAAGGTCTCACCATCCGCACGGTAGATGACCTCATTAACCTAGACTACCCGGCACTCTGCCAACGCCCCGGCCCCACCCTCCTCGATGTCTACATCGACCCCGAAGAAGCCCC
>JAYKJG010000210.1:0-13619 GCA_035286285.1 Prochlorothrix sp. | reverse complement strand
TTTTTCGATATGGATATGGGAGTACCACAAAGTTGGCCTAAGTAAATGTATTCTCCTTCAAAAGGGCTTAGCAATTTTTCCCACCATGGAGTGCTTTGCTTATTGAGGTATGACTTTGACTGAATTTTCTGGATGATTTGCAGTAAGTCAGAATAAAATTGCTCTGGATCATCAAATCCATCAATGTGAACAAGACTTGAAGCCATGAAATTCGTCGCTTTCCAGCATATCTTAATCCTCAGAATTTCTTTTCTGACATCAATCAAAACTCTATAACCGTCAGGCGTAGAGTATAACTCTCCAGTTTGTATTTGGTAATCACCAAACTTGTTAATCATACGAAGACATTGGGGAAATTTAGGCACAGGGATTCCCTGTAACGGTCTGGGGGCTGACAAGGGGAGGGCCAACTGCGCCGCCCTAGGGCCAGACTCGTTAAGGTGATGCTGAGATTAAGCAACCGTCGAAGCATACACCTTTCTAATTTAGGAGCAATTTTCAATATGCTGGGTACTTTACCAGACTGGGACTGGGGCCGTAAAGCGAACGTTACGATCGGTTAACGCCCCCCCACCATTGGCGGGGTTACTGGGGCCGTGCGGGACATATAGAGCGCCATAAAGAGCAATTCTTGGCGGCCTTGGGCGGGAAAACTGAGGGTGTAAATGCTGTTGTCCTGTTCCCACATGACCGAAGAAACCCCATAGGGGGGGCGCTGTTCCAAGCCATCCCAGAGATAGCCCTTGAGATTTGGCCCCAGGGTAATGGGCTTGCCGTCGGTGCGGTGCCGTTCTAGCTCCCGTGGGCCATTGGCTGCAAACTTTGGCTCCACCGTAATGCTGCCCACCCAACAGGGAAAAACGCCCCCTTCGCAGGTCAAGAGGCTAACGGTGGCGATCGCCGGGGTGCGAGAAGCCAAAACCTGGACATAGAGTTGGCTGGGGTCCAGATTGAAGGAAGGGGGGAACAGGAGTTGGGGCGGCAGGCGCAGTTGGGTATGGGCGGGGAGGCTTTGGAGGATGGTGGCGAGGTGGGGCTGAAAGAGGGGCAAAATTGCGTCGGGTTCCGGAGCGGGGCGACGGCGCTCTAGGCGCAGTTCAAGGGGGGCAGCTCCTGGGGTGACGTTGTTGGGGTCAAGGTTGGAGTCAAGGGCGGGGGTCTCGGCTTCGGCGATCGTAGGGGCGATCGGGCTGGGGGTACTGGGGCGATCGCCCCTGCGATCAGTCCCGCTGGCTGGGGGAGCCTCCCCTGGGGCGAGGGCCATGTCCCCTAAGCCGAGGTGAGGGACTGCTAGAATCCCTGCATTTGTCTCTTCCCCGGAACCACTCAAAAATCTGTCCGGGGGGGTAGCTTGGGCGATCGGAGCAGCCATTAGGCTAGCCATAGCGCTACTGAGCACACCGCCTAGGACCAGCACACTGCCGACCAAACCACTTCTCCACGATCGTTGAACCGGGAATTGCCAGGAATTTGGAGCCATGGACCTTCACCTCCATCACCAAGTCAGCCCTATCATAGGCTAAACCCTTCCAGAACCCCATGGTTTTTGCAATGGAATTCCTAACCCAGCCCCGCATTGCCCTCTTCATTACCAGCGTTCTCCTAACCCTCTTGGTCTATGCCCTTCGGGGGATTGGCATTTTGTCATTTTTGCCCGGTCTGGTTTTAATTGGGCTATTGATTTTCGACTTTGTGCTGTTAATTTTAGCCCTGAATCCCCCCAGGCGCGTTCGGTAAGCCCCTACCCATCTTCATCCCCCCTATCCCTCAACACCATGGCCATTGATAACCTCTTTGAAGCTGGTGGAATTGTGATGTGGCCCCTGTTGGGGTTTTCGATCCTCTCCACCGCCTTTATTTTGGAACGTTTACTATTCTGGTTTCGGGTTGCCCGTCGCCAAGATCGCCTTGTGCGGGAAGCCCTCAAACTGTATCGCCACAACCCTTCGGGAGCCTATGGCCTCTTGGAACGCAATGCTGACCTGCCGATCGCCCGGATTTTTATGGCGGCGCTGATGCTGGAGCGGCCCAACCCAGAGGAGTTCCGCCTTGCCTTGGAAAGTGCCGGACAGGCGGAGTTGCCCCTGCTGCGGCGGTTTAATACGGTGTTTGACACGGTGATTAGCGTGGCCCCGCTGTTGGGGCTGCTGGGGACGATTTTGGGGCTGATTAATGCCTTTGCCTCCCTGCGCGTGGGGGATGTGGGCGCGACCCAAAGTGTGGGGGTGACGGAGGGCATTAGCGAGGCGCTGGTGTCTACGGCGGCGGGGTTGGTGGTGGCCATCTTTACGCTGTTGTTTACCAACATTTTTCGGGGGATTTACCGTCGCCAGTTGTCGTTAATTCAGGAATATGGTGGCCAGTTGGAGTTGCTGTACCGTCGGCGCTTGGAGCTAGATCGCTATCCCCAGGGCGGTGCGCCCCAATCGACGGCTGGCCCGACCCCCCCTAGCTATCCCGGCCTGCGGGGTACTACACCGCCGCGATCGACCTCTTCCCCCTCTGGCAACTATCCAGAGCAGTATTAATTCGCCCCCTATCGGCCCTGCCCCTGCCATGCGCTTACTGGACGACGAGCCGGATCTTCCGGCCCAAATTAATATTGTGCCGATGATCGATGCTATCTTTGCGATCTTGGCCTTTTTTATTATGTCAACGCTGTTTTTGACCAAATCCGAGGGTCTACCGGTGACCTTGCCCTCGGCGACCACGAGCCAACGCCAGGAGTCTGCTCCGGCGACGGTGACGATCGATGCCCAGTCCCAACTTTTTCTGAACCGCAAGCCGATCGCCGCCCCCGATTTGATCCCCGCCCTGACAGCCCTGAAGGCCGAGGATCCCCAGTTGCTAGTTATTCTCAACGCGGATGAGACCGTAACCCATGGGGCGGTGGTACAGGTTATGGATCAACTGCGGCAAATTGAGGGGGTGCGGCTGGCGATCGCCACCACCCAACCCTAGCTATAACGATCCGCCGTGAACTCTGAATCCTCTTGCTCCCCTCTCCCCGCGTGGGGGAGGGGCTGGGGGTGAGGGGTCTTCAGATCCCCAACGGGCAGCGGGTCGGGACCGCGATCGTCCCCGTTCACGTCTGGGGAATTGGGAAATCCCCCGCTAACCCATAGCCAGGGGTACCGAGACGTGTAAAATTCTCTAGAGGTATTGACCAACTTTGTTAGCAAAACACGACAGGGGTTCCAGCGAACCTGCCCGGAACCTACCCCCCCGGTAACCTTGCTGCCGCTGGGGTCTGGCTCCAGGACATACCTAATACTCAATAACTTGCACCAAGCTTGCAGTGGGATGCTTGGGGGAGCACTGTTGCCCTCCCCGCCTCTCATTGTGGGATGTGAGGGATAAACAACTCTAGAGGTTTACGAGGTTTACTATGAGGTATCGCGCCGTACTGGCTGCCTTCTTGGCCATGTGCTTGACTTTTCTAACTGCCTGCGGTGGCAGTAATCTGTCGGCATCCGATCGTCTAACCTACGATCAACTCAATTCTTTAAGCTACGACGATATCGTGGGTACCGGTCTGGCCAGCAAGTGTCCCCAAGTGCTTGGGGATGCTAGCGAGTCCATCGTTTTAGAGGGAGGCTCCTTCACCCTGGGTAGCCTCTGCATCGAACCCAGTGAATATTTCGTCAAGGAAGAGCCGAAAACCAAGCGGGGTGAGGCTCAGTTTGAACCCGCCCAGCCTCTGACTCGTCTGACGGCCACCCTGGACCAAGTGTTCGGTCCTTTGGGCTTTAACGACGAAGGCAAAATCACCTTCACCGAGTCCGGCGGCATTGACTTCTCTGCCATTACCGTGCGTCTGGCGAGCGGTGAGCAATTCCCCTTCCTGTTTACCACGAAGGGTTTGGTTGCTACTGCTGCTGAAGGCGGCAATGCTTTGGCTCCCAATGTGACCCTCAGCGGTGACTATACGGTTCCTTCTTACCGGACTTCTAACTTCTTGGATCCCAAAGCTCGGGGTCTGACGGCGGGCTATGAAACCGCTGTGGCACTGCCCTCCTCTGGGGATGCTGAGGAAATCGAGCGGGAAAACATGAAGCGCTTTGATGTTGGCCAAGGCCACATCGAGTTCACCGTCTCCAAGGTGGATGCCTTTACGGGGGAAGTTGCCGGTATCTTTGAAGCCGTTCAACCTTCCGACACCGATATGGGCAGCAAAGAAGCCTCTGATATTAAGATCCGGGGTCTGTTCTACGGTCGCGTTGACAGCTAGAACCCCAGGGTTTGGTAGGGGGGGTAACCCCCGATCGAGCCTCTGGCCCTAGCTCCCTCCTTCACAGCCCCAAGACTGCGGTCAATCCCAGCCTGGGTGATTTGGGGGGTTTCTTGGTTTCTGTCAGAAGCCATCTGCAAGTCCAATCGTTTGTCGTTTTGATCATTTTTGTCTCCAATCTTTGAGGGAGCCACGATCGTGGCTCCTTTTTTAATGCTGGCACGGATGAGTGGGGTGCGTTTGAGGAGGGTGTATTTCCCTGGGGGACAATGCGATTCCGGGCAAGGGTTGTGCCCCCGTGCTGTCCCTCGTTAAGCCAACAATCGGGGGAACCCTGGAGGGCTTGCCCTGACCCGATCGGTCAATCTGCCAGCGTGAAATGGACCCAATGAGGAGCATCCCCCGATCCAACCGTTAACCCAGGGAGATTGTCCCCAAAGCCCTAGAACTGCTAAATTTAACCGATGCTGCCATCGGCATCTGGGATTAGCTTCTGGTCCTGATCAAACTCTCAATCTCCCTTAACTTACCGTTCGATCTTAGGAAGATTCAACCATGACTGTATCGGCTCTGACGGAAACCCTGTTGGCGGCGAAAAAAGCAAAGGGCGTAAGCTTTACGGAACTAGAAGCCCTGTTGGGCCGCGATGAGGTTTGGATCGCGGCGGTTCTCTACCGCCAAGCCAGTGCTTCGGAGGAAGAAGCGACAACACTGGTGGAAGCCCTAGGGTTAGGACCGGAATATGTGGCGGAACTGACGGATTATCCCCTCAAGGGATCCCTAGAGCCGGTTATCCCCACGGATCCCCTGATTTATCGCTTTTATGAAATCATGCAGGTCTATGGAATGCCCCTCAAGGCGGTGATCCATGAGCAGTTTGGTGATGGCATTATGAGCGCGATCGATTTCACCTTGGATGTGGATAAAGTGGAGGATCCCAAGGGCGATCGGGTCAAGGTCACCATGTGCGGCAAGTTCTTGCCCTACAAGAAGTGGTAGGACTTGCATCAGCGTTTCCTCTCTTGTTCAGACCCTAGTGAACTGACAAAAAATTCTGCCGGGGGCGCGAGAACCGTGCCCCTACCAGACCTTGGGGGTAATAGGCGCGAAAACCGTGCCCCTAAAAGACCTTGGGGGTAATGGGCGGGCGCGAGAACCGCGCCCCTACCAGACCTTGGGGAGCGTAGGGGTCAGGTTTCCTGACCCGCCCTCTGCGCCTCGGTTTGCCCCCCTTTGGTCCGTCAATCAGCCCGTGATCTCACACGCGCCAATGCTGACCCATTCGCTGGAGCCATCGGCCCAGAGTTCTTTTTTCCAAATGGGGGCATTGTGCTTGAGGGTATCGATCGCACACTGACCCGCCGCAAAGGCTTCCCCCCGGTGGGGACAGCCCACCGCCACTAGCACACTAATTTCGCCAATGCCTAACCGCCCCGTGCGATGGTGAATCACCACCCGGTTAACACTGGGCCACTGTTGGCGAACTTGGGCCGCGATCGCCCGAAATACCTCTAACGCCATCGGCTCATAGGCTTGGTACTCCAGGGCCACCACTGGCTTACCCTCGGTTTGGTTGCGCACCGTACCGCTCATCACCACTACAGCCCCATTGGCGGGATCGTCGGCTTCCCGGTAGGCCCGATCGAGATCGAGGGGGGCAAACGTGATGCTGAACCGATCGCGGGGGTCCGGGGGAGTCGGTGCGAAGGGAAGGGGGGCAGAGGCGGTAGGGATGGCCGAGACCATGGGGCAAGGGGCAGGGTAAGGGGGGCGGGGGGGCACGATCGAGGCGCTAGGGTCCTAGCATACAAAACTGCTCGACCCACAACTTGTAGCCTTGGTCACCGGAAGTCACCAAGACCTCCCGACCGTAGACGGCCCACTGTAGCGCTTGGTTGTAAACCTGTAAATGGGAATGCTTGGAGAAGGTTCCTTGGAGTAGGTACAGACAGCGGTTGTGGAAGACAGCATCATGGACTTGTCCTTGCCAATAATGCTTGAAAATGGTGAGGTATTGCTCATTACAGACGATCGGCAACTGATCCAGGTCGCAGACAACGGAAGGAAAATCTGACAACGCTGTAGTTGTGGCAAACGGCTTGACACAATAGAGAGGGGACTCTGAAACTACATTCACAGCATTCACGGGATGACGTGTGCATCAAGCTAACTGAACTGCTGCGCTTATTTTGAGGTAGACCTAGCTGTATAGATGCTTGAAATAGCGTATCACGACAACTGGAGGCTGACAAGGTTCTCGTATTTGGGAAAAACTCTCCCTGTGTCCCGTAACACAACTTATTGGTGATCCCAGAAAAGTAAGGTTGTGACGCAGGGTTGTGACGCAAGTTGTGACGCAAGTTGTGACGTAGGGCTATGACAAAAGCGCAGTCCTAGGCACTCAGCAGCTTAGCCCAGTTGAGGGGATTAGGCCGATCGCCACTGTTGATGATATCGAGGGCCAGACCCGTGGTTGTGGGCACCCCCAGACAGGCGACGCAGGCTCCGGCCACATCAATGCGGCTGGTTTGGCCCTGGAGTTGGTCTCCGCGATCGAGGACAACCCCTAATTTGCCCTCGGTGGTGGCTTTGAGGAGACGGTTGAGGTCGTAGGAGGTGTAGGGGCCATCGATGAGGCGACCGGGACGGAAAATGGTGTAGGGCAGGCCAGAAACTTGGAGCATGGCTTCGGCCTGGGCCTTGGCATCTAAGACCCCAAAGCGATTGAGGAGGGAATAGGGAAAGCGATCGCGCCGGAGCACACCTGCGGAGGAGACCAGCACAAAACGGTAAAGATTGGCGGGGGCAACGCCAATGAGGTGACGTAGGCCGATGTTATCGACCTGACGGGGGGAGGTGGCGGCGACTTGGTTGCGATAGGCTTCGCGGGACCAGACTTTGATCCAGTCGATCGGCGAGAGCGTCTCAGGAAAGCCCCACCGCGCCGAGGGAAAGGCTGTGGTTCCGGTGCAACAAATAATGGATTTAACCCCCCGCACGGCCTTGGGTAGGGTTTGGGGCCGCAGAATATCCCCTTGGGTGAGGTGGACCCGATCGCCAAAGTATCGCAGCCCCTTCTCGCGATCTCGCACCAGCGCCCGCACCTCACACCCCTGGTTGAGCAACTGCGCCACCACCAACTGACCCACGCCCCCCGTGGCCCCTGCCACCAAAACGGGATTGGCTTCGGCGGGGATGGACGGGAAGAGAACGGAAGACGGGGCTGGGGAACTGCTGGTGCTAGACTTCATGGGCATCGGCACAGGGTTGGTACAACAACGGGGGCTTTTTGATCTTAAACCGATTTGTCGAAGGGGTAGTCCATCAAGGGTAAGGAGATTGGTACGGCAGCATCGGGGATCTGGCCGCTACGATCCTGACTGGTGAGGCACTACCGTCGAAGGAACTGCCCCCGCCAAATTTGGCCACCTCTGTAAAGCCGCTGCCGGAGAATTTAATGCCCAACAGTGGGGCGAGGGCTTGACGGTAGTCTGGATCGCACAATGGGAAAGCAGGAGGACCGATCGCGGGTCGGTACGGGACTCCGCTAGAGATCTTGCCAGCGTGAGATGCCCAGTCTGAGATGCCCGGTTAAGTTCGGGTGAGGCGAATTTGGGCCAGGGTGAAGACTACGGGAATGATGCGGGCGTAGTTGGTGGCGATCGCCCGCCAACCCAAATCTGCGAGGAACCACATCCACAGGGCCGGTCCCAGAAACCCCAAGGCTCCCCGAACGGCCCCATAGCGGGCTGTATTCAAGGCAACCCCCCGGCTAGCGCTTTGCAGCAGCCATTGGCCTTGGAGCCGCGTGGCCCAGGTGCTGCTACTGCGGAGGATGTGTTGGGCGGCACTGCGGCGGGCGAGGGAGAGGGCCAGTTGTTGGGAAATTTGTTGCAGCAGCCAGGGCCGGACGACGGAGCTAACGGCTAGGGCACTGCCCCCGGCTAGGGCAAGGCGGAGGGGATCTTGGCGGGCTTCGGGGGACAGTTCCAGGGCGTGGGGCGATCGGGCGACCAAATCCTGTAGATGTCGGTTCAGGGACTGATATTCCCCAGGGGGCAGGCGTTTACAGGCCCGTTCCAGGACGGTTAAGAAAATTTCGGACTCTAGCTCTAGGGTGCTGAGGGTGTGGGGGGCGCTGATCTTGAGTTGCTGGCAGATTTTGAGCAGAATCTCTCGATAGTTGAGGGTTTCGCTGCGACCCTGAAGCACCGTCAAGCCATCGGCAGCCAGAAAGCGAAAACGCTGCTCTAGGATGGTGATTTGAGTTCTACGATCGTGACTCTGCAAGTCCAGAGGCCGCATTCGCACATAGTCCAAGGGATTGAACTTGGGCTGAAAGAGCATCTGGGTCAGTTCCTGGAGTTCATCGTCGGTGGCCATTTCTAAGGCAAGCCTCAGTTCGTCCATGGGTTGTGTCTTTGGCATGGGTGATGTCTCCCGGATCGATCGCCAGCCTTTCTGTTGTACCACTCTCCTTCCGATTGCAGACCCATTGCTGTGCCACCTGATCGTAAAAAAGGCGATCGCACCAGCCGCGATCGCCCTCCTGATCTGCACTCCAGCCCTCACAGGCCAGATAGCCTTAAATTTTTAGCCAAACTGTGACGAAGCTACACTGAAGCACCAGCAACCGGGACATAACGCCAACCGGAACGCAACAGCGACAGGGCCGCCCCCCAGTCTAGAAGTTCATTTCAGCCAGTTGAACTTTCTCGATTTGCTTCTTCTTCAGGACCAAGAGGATTTGGGTCAGCACAACACCCAAGAAGAAGACCACCAGACCCAGCACACGGGAGCTGCTCTGGAGCACAATTTCACCATCCAGTTGACCAAAGCCACCGACATTGGGGTTGGTGGTTAGGGGTTGTCCTGCTTCCACTGCGTCGCCTTCCGCCACCAGCAGTTCAGGTCCGGGCAGAATGCTTTCTAGGACTTCATCCCCCTCTTCCGTGGTGATGGTGAGGTCATAGCCAAAGCCATTGTCCACGATCGAAGTCACAACACCGGCCTTAGACGCAACAAAGGCGTTGTTATTGCTCAGTTCACCCGTGGGGTAGACCTGGCCCCGGCCTCGGTTGCCGCCCAGGTGGATTGAATATTTGCCAAAGTTGACGGTCTTGTCCGTGGCAGGGTTGGGAGAGAGGATGGGGAAGACCATCTCTTGGTAGTCTTCACCGGGCAGGGGACCAGCCAGCAGCACGTTTTCTTGGTCAGCGCTGTAGGGGGTCACTAGGTAGTAGAAGTCACCGACTTCTTCCATGAGTTCCTCATCAACGCGCTCAGGGGGAGCTAGCTTGAACCCTTCAGGCAGCATCAGCACTGCACCAACATTGAGGCCCGACGGACTGCCATCGGCTTGGACCTGCTGAACGCTCAGGTCATAGGGAACCTTAACCACAGCCTTAAAGACCGTATCCGGCAGTACGGCTTGGGGAATTTCCAGTTCTACGGGCTTTTTGGCCAAGTGGCAGTTGGCGCAAACGATTTTGCCGGTGGCTTCCCGAGCGCTGTCGTAGTTGTATTGGGCGTAAAACGGATAAGCAGCGGCACTTTGGGGCGCGAGGGTATCGAGACCCACCCACAGGGTCAGAGCCGCGATCGCAACCAAAGCGAGTTGGGCAAGACCCCTTAAATTAGATTGCAAACGTGCCATTGAACTATGCATCTTCATTAACGGTAATTTTGGATATCGCAAGATTGGGGAGGGTCAGTGGCCCCCAGGTTGTTACACCTACGCAGGGCAACCACCCCGGTACAACTGCAAACTCAGCACCAATAAGCGGGGGCTAAAGCTAAGCGGGGGCTAACGTTAAGGGGGGGCAAGCCGACCCTAGGCCCACCAGGGGTCTTGGTTGGTGCGGAAGTCGGTTTCAGTCCAGGGGCTGACGGTCACCGTGTCGCTGTCGTCCACCTCGACGTGGGCCAAGGCCAGGGACAAAGGCGCAGGACCGCGCACCACTTTACCTTGCTCGTTGTACTGGGAACCGTGGCAGGGGCAAATGAACTTGTTCTCGCTGGCTTGCCAGGGCACGACGCAACCGAGGTGGGTACACACAGCGTTGAGGCCGTAGTTGCGGATGGTGTCGGGGCCATCGACGATTAAATAGGTGGGATCCCCTTTCAAGCCTTGGGCGAGCACCCGATCGCCGACGTTGTGGGTGGCCAGAAATTCGCTAGCCACGACGGGCTTACCTTGGGCATCTTGGGCCGGGATGCTACCCCCTACGCCACCCGAAGAGGGGGGAATAAAGTACCGCACAACGGGATACAGCGCACCGAGGGCAACCCCCGTTGCTGAGCCGAAGGTCAGTAGGTTCATAAACTGGCGGCGGCCCATACTAGGGGCTTCAGAGGCTCCAGAAACTTGAGTCATAATTCGGCTTCAATGGATAGTTTGCAATAGGGGGCTGCGGAACCCCAGGTATTATCCCAGCTTGTCGTCTCTTCAGGAGAGCAAACTGACCGCGAAGGGTTGTAATAAGCGTTTGCAAAGGTTATTCACAAACTGGCTTAAAGTATTATTACATTTTCGGTGAAGGGTTTAGCGCTGGTCTTGGCCTAGTCTCGCGACCCAGATCCTGACCGGGCTATGCCTTCATTAAGCTTGAATCCCAGCAATTTTCGGGGAAGCTTCCGTACTTCATTCCCTCAGACTGCCGGACTAAGCGCAAGCTTTGTAAAGAAATGTAAAGAACTCTCACGATTCTTCCCGACGTTTGGCCTCGCGTTGCCCATGACTGATCCTGGTATGACGAATTCCTTCAATGCCAATCCCAGCCCACCGCCACCCTTGACGGGGGCGGATCTCCGGCAGGTGATCCAACAGAAGTGGGGGCAGCCGTTTGATCTGCGGTTTCGGCGGGTGCAGGGTCGAATTTTTTTGCAGGTGATGTGGAAGTATTTGGGCCAGCGATCGTTTCCGATGACTCCGGCCCAGTATGAGCAGCATTTGGAGTCGATCGCCACCTATCTGCAAGCCCTGGGGGGAACGCAGCAGTTTTTGGCGTTTGTGGCGGAAACACGGGAGCGTCCCCGTTTGGGCAAGGCGGTGAATATCCCGCTGGAGGTGGAGTTGGGCGATCGGGCTTCGGAGTGGTTGCTAGAATAACGGCCTTGGGATGGCAAGGGCGATCGCCCTGTGGGCCAGCACTCTGCGCGTAGCCCAGGGGTGATTAAACCGGAAGCTTGGCGGGGGTAACCCCAGGGGGGGGCGGGGCTTGAAGGAGGTGCAGATCGCACGGAAGAAAGGGAATCTTAATGCCCTCTGCATCGAAGCGTTTTTTGATGGCTTCCTTCAGGCTGTAGTAGGCTGGCCAATAGTCGGGGGTATTGACCCAAGGCCGCACCACAAAATTAATCCGGTTATCCGCAAAGTCCAGCAAGCCGATCACCGGCTCTGGTTCCGCCAAAACCCGCTCCTCCGCCTGCAAGACTTCCGTGAGAACACGCTGCACCAAGTCCAAATCATCGTCGTAGCTGACTCCAATAACCAGGTCTACACGGCGCTGGGGCTTGGCGGAGTAGTTGACAATGACATCGGAGATGAGCTTGCTGTTGGGCACAATCACCGATCGATTATCGGTGGTGACGAGCAGCGTCATAAAAAGCTGAATCTCCTCAACAAGACCCCCAGTGCCCATAGCTTCAATGTAGTCGCCCACCCGAAAGGGGCGCAGCAGGACCAAGAGAACGCCAGCGGCTAAGTTGGAGAGGGAGCCTTGGAGGGCAAGGCCAATGGCCAAACCCGCCGAACCGATCACCGCGATCAAAGAGGCGGTTTCAACCCCCACTTGGCCCAGAACAGCCACGATCGTCACCATTACCAAGCCAATTTGGGTGGCATTGGCAGTAAACCGGCTGAGGGTTTGGTCGATCGTGGTGCGACTCAGCAAACGCTCTACGGCCCGTCGGCCCCAGCGAGCCAGCCGCAACCCGACCAGGAGGATCAAAATGGCGGCGAGAATCTTCAGACCAAACTGGATTAACCAAGTTTGGAGGGTTCCTGCAAGGCTAGTGACATTTTGGAACAGCAGAGCGTCGGGATCCATGGTTCAACTCTCAGTGGCGACCTCAAAAGCTAGGGCAGGGTAGACTAGGGGCTGTCATCATTTAGTCCTAGAATGCCCTGAGGGTCAGGATTACAGCCCCTAGCCGCTAAAACTGGGGCGGGCGTGTCACTCTGATACCCCAAGGTTTCTACGGTTAATGGATGACACGCCCTAGGCTTCCCGGTTTACAGTGGCGAGAATTTCAGCCAGGATTTCCGTAGCGCCCTGTGCCCGCAGCTTTTGCGCTAACTCTAGGCCCAAAGCTTCGGCTTGCTCTGGCAGACCGCTGACTTCATCTTTAATCAGTCGTTGTCCATCCAGGCTGGCAACCATCCCCTTGAGGGTGAGGGTACCTTGGTCGATCGCGGTATTGACCCCGATCGGCACCTGACAGCCCCCTTCCAGTTCCCGCAGGAAAGCCCGTTCCGCAAGGCAGCGCTGGGCCGTGGGGGTATGCTCTAGGGCTTTGATAATGTCTAGCACTTCGGGATCTTCGGTGCGGCATTCGATCCCCAGGGCACCTTGGCCGACGGCGTGGAGGGAAATCTCGGCGGGGATGACTTGGTGGATGCGATCGGCCATGCCCAGGCGCTGGAGGCCCGCAACGGCCAGAATAATGCCGTCATACTCCCCCGCATCCAGTTTACCGAGGCGGGTGTTGAGATTGCCCCGGATATCTTTGAAGGTGAGGTGGGGGTAGGAGTGGCGCAGTTGGGCGAGGCGGCGCAGGGAGGAGGTTCCGATGACGGCTCCTTCGGGCAGGCTGTCGAGTTGGTGAGCTTTGAAATTTTCGTGGACCACCAGGGCATCGGCGGGATCTTCTCGCTCGGTGATGCAGCCCAGCATTAAGCCGTCGGGCAGGTTGGTGGGTAGGTCTTTGAGGGAGTGGACGGCGAAGTCTACCTGACCTTCGAGCATTCCAACTTCTAGTTCTTTGGTGAACAAGCCTTTGTCACCAATTTTGGCCAGGGCTACATCCAGGATGATGTCCCCTTGGGTGCTCATGGTTTCAACGTCGAAGGTGCGATCGGGAAATTTCCGCTGCAATTCACCCTGGACCCAGTGGGTCTGGACAAGGGCAAGCTGGCTTTTGCGGGAACCGATGCGAATGGTACGGGGGGGGCTGGCAACCATGGCGGTGAACAAGATGACTGACTAACGGCGCGTATGGAACGAGGGCGATCGCGGCCTAAACAAGGCGGAATCTGCCTACGGCGACGATCGGGGGTAGGGACACAACGCCCCCAGCAGGGAGCAAAATCCCAAGATCTCACCATACCCCGTTGCTTGCCCCCCAGGCCGATCGCCCGTCAGGCCCGTCACAATTCGCAATATAA
>JAYKJG010000209.1:0-21972 GCA_035286285.1 Prochlorothrix sp. | reverse complement strand
ATGCTGCCGAGGGCTATAAGATTGTCTTTGAGACGGATAGTCAGCTTTTTGGGCTAACGGTAACGGAGCAGGAGAGCGATCGGCTTTGCTTGGTGGGCTACTACGGCAGTTTTCTGGATACCCTGGGCAGTATTTAGGGTTGCCGTGGGGCAACGGCAGGGCGATCCACAATTAATGAATTTTTGTAAACATTTCTCAGAAAAGTTTAAGGTTCTCAGTCATTCTAGAGCTATAGCGGGGCAGGGTGACTCAGATTGTTCCGGGCTAGCCCTAGACGACGGGTGGGGTCTAAACCGGATGTGAAGCGGCCCTAAACCCCCTCCATCGTGCCATCAGACTAGCCTTAGCCGAGGAGATTTGCAGAAGAGGAAAACACCTTGCATGGGCATGTTGATCCCAACCCCAGGACAGCTTTTAGATCAAATGAACCAGTCCCTTAAGACGGTTCAAGACTTGCCGATCGTGCTCCAGTGTGTTGCCCAGGCAATTCAAGAGCAGGTGGCGATCGATCGGGTCAAAATCTATCGTTTTGCGGCGGATCACAGCGGGGAAGTTGTGGCGGAGGCCCGCGATCCGGAAAAACGGCTGCCGACCTTGCTAGGGCTGCACTTTCCGGCGGCGGATATTCCCCCCCAGGCGCGGGAGCTATTTGTGCGGGCTAGGCAGCGGGTGATTGTGGATGTGATGGCCCAGCACAAGATTTTGCAATCCGTGGCTCCGGCTACGACCCCCTACAAGTCCTGGGGGAGTTTGCGATCGGACCTGAGCGCTGGATCTGATGTTCGCTACAGTCCTGTGGATCCCTGCCATCTGCAATATCTCCAGGCCATGGGGGTGATGTCGTCCTTAACGATGCCGATTTTTGAGGAGCAAACCCTGTGGGGCTTGTTGGCGCTGCACCACAGTACGCCCTATCGCTTTTCTGAGCGGCAGTTGCAAGACCTGCAACTGTGGACTAGCCAAATTTCAATCCTCTTGGCCAAGGTCAAGCTGCTGGAGCAGGTGGAGGTGCAAACGTTACAAAATCGCCTGATGGAGCGGGTGAGGGGCTTGATCGATCGCAAGGTGCCCCTGAAGGAGAGTTGCCACGACTTAATGCAAGACTTAACAGCGGCACTCCAGGCAGATGGGAGCCGTTTTTATTTGTACAGTGGCCTAGGGGACGGTGCGGCCCAGCTTTATACAACGGGGGTGCAACCTGGGGCGGCTGGGGCGGAGATTCTGGAGGAAGGAGAGTATTGGGAGCAAATTCTGGATCAGTTATATTTGCCCAATCCCAGTTGGGAAGGGGATCAGCCCTGGGAGTCGTGGGCACGATCGGCCTTGCCAGTGATTCCCGCTGTGGCCCCCGCTGTGGGTGCTAGCTTGGTTCCTAACCCAGTCCCGAACCCCGGCTTAGGTTTGGACCCCGATGTGGCTACAGATCTGGAAAATCTGGACAAAAAGGCTCCGGAAGCGCAGGACAGCGAGATTAAGGGCGATCGCGATCGCCTCTGGCCGATTTTGATCCCCTTGGTGGGGGATGTGGAACAGTGGGAAGTTCCGACCCCGCTGCGGCAGATCTTTCAGGATCAGCAGATTCGGCTGCTGTTGGTGCTGCCTCTCCACTACCAAGACCAATATCTCGGTTATTTGACCTTTTTCCGCCAAGTCAAGACGGTGACGATCGCCTGGGCCGGTCAGCACAGCAGCGATCCCCGTGATCTGCGTCCTCGCCACTCCTTTCAACAGTGGCAGGAAGAGCGACAGGACGTTAAAGTTTGGCAGGAAGAAGAGTTAAACCTAGTCCAAACCCTGGGATTACACCTCTATTTGCTGCTGACGCAGCGCTGGCTCCAAACCCTGAGCCTCCACCATGACACCCACGACACCCTGACCCATCTCCCCAACGCCAAACTGATCCATCAGTATCTATCGGTGGCACTCTTAACTCTGCGCCGCACCGGGGAAGTTTTGGCGGTGGGAATTCTGAATTTAGACCGTTTTAAGACCATTAATGAATCCTTTGGCCATAGTGGGGGGGATCAGTTGCTGCGGGAGGTGGCGCACCGTCTGGAGGACTTGCTCCAGAGCCAAGGCCAAGGGGGGATTGTGGAGGAGGTGAGCCACGATCGATCGCCCGATCGAACTCGCCAGTACAGCCTCGGTCGTTGGCATGGCGATAGCTTTGTCTTGCTGTTGCCCCAAATTCAAGGCCAGGAGGATCTGTCCCAGCGATCCAAGCAAATTCTGACCCTGTTTGAGCAGCCTTTCCTGCTCCAGGGGCAACCGGTCTATTTAACCGCCAGTTTAGGCTTAGCCCTTGCGCCCTACCACGGCGACTCGGAGGAACTCCTGCTCACCCATGCCGAAATGGCGATGTATGTGGCCAAACGGCAGGGCAAAAACACCCACGAACTCTATCGCCCCAGCACAGACCTGCATCCGTCGCCCCGCTTTACCCTAGAGTCAGATTTGCGGGCAGCGGTCCTCAACCGGGAGTTTGTGATCCACTATCAGCCCCAGGTCTCCCTAGAAACGGGGCAGGTGATCGGTGTGGAAGCCTTGGTGCGCTGGCAGCATCCCCGCATGGGCTTGATTACGCCCGGTCAGTTTATTGCCTGGGCGGCGGAGTTGGGCATTTTGCGCAGTTTGAGCCAGTGGGTGCTGGAACAAGCCTGTTATCAACACCAGCGTTGGCAGGAGCAGGGATTACCGCCGCTACGGATGGCGGTTAATATTTCGCCCCATCAGTTTGATAGCCCCACCTTTAGCCTGGAAGTGGAAGAAATTATCCAAAAAACGGGAATCCAACCCCAATACCTAGAGCTAGAAATTACGGAGGAGAGCACAGCCCGCGATCTCCATGGCACCGTGGAGCGGCTGCGGGTCCTCCAAGCTAAGGGCTTGCAGATTGCCTTGGATGACTTTGGGCAGGGCTACTCCTGCCTCAGTGCCCTCAAGCATTTTCCCCTCCACACCCTCAAGATCGATCGCATGTTCATTAAGGATATTCCCCGCGATGAGAGTGACATGGCCATCGCCAAGACCATTACGGCCCTGGGGGCAGGGTTAGGCTTGAAGGTGTTGGCGGAGGGGGTGGAAACCTTAGACCAGGTGCAGTTTTTGCGATCGATCGGCTGCGATCTCGTCCAAGGTTATTTAGTCAGTCGGCCTTTGCCGCCGGAAGCCTTGGAACAGTGGCTTGTGCGCTGGCGGCAAAATCCCCTGTTTGGGCCACGGGCGGGGGTCAGGGGACCGGCGATCGAGCAGCCTGCGTTGGGCCTCGATTTGGGCACCCTAGACTGGCTGCATAGGGGCCAAATCCAAGCCGTCCCGGATGAGTTCTCGGTCACTTGCCCCGTCTCCGACTACGGTTTCTCCCCTGGCGATCGCCAGGGTTCTGCACTGGCGGCAAACCACTCCGAAGCCAGTTTAGAGCAAGATTGTAACCGAGACTATCACCTCCTGTGGAATAGCTTGGTTGTGGAAATCCGCCAGGAAAAGCTGATTAATGAGGTTGCGCAAAAAATTCGCCAATCCCTCGACCTGGATGATATTCTCAATACCACGGTGACGGAAGTGCGGGAACTGTTACAGACCGATCGGGTGCTGCTGTTTCGGTTTGATGATCAGTGGCGGGGCAAGGTGGTCAAAGAATCCGTAGCGGTGGGCTGTCCGTCCATTATTGGCGAAGTGATCGAGGATTCCTGCTTTAGCAATGGTTATGGTGAGGTTTACCGCCAAGGTAACTTTCGGGCGATTAGTGACATCAGCCGAGCCGGAATTTCGGACTGTCACCGCCAAATGCTGGCTAACTATGGCGTTAAGGCCAATTTGGTCATGCCCGTGATTTACCGGGAGCATTTATGGGGCTTACTGATTGCGCACCATTGCCGCAGTACGCGCCAGTGGCAGGATCATGAAGCGCGGCTGCTTAATCGGCTGGCAACCCAAGCGGCGATCGCCATTAGCCAGGGAGAACTCTATCAAAACCTCGAACAGCTTAATCATGAGTTGCGCCAACTCTCCACCCGCGACGGTCTCACCCAAGTGGCCAACCGCTATTCCTTTGATGAGTACTTTCGGCAAGAGTGGCTCCGTGCCCAGCGCCAAGGCCATTCCATTGCCCTCTTTTTGGTAGATGTTGATTGTTTTAAGCAGTTTAACGACACCTACGGCCACCCAGCGGGCGATCGCTGCCTGTATCAAGTTGCCCAGGCTTTGCAACAGGGGGTGCCGCGATCGAGCAGTTTAGTGGCCCGCTATGGGGGGGAGGAGTTTGCGATCGTGGTGCCCAATCTGGCTAGAATGGCGGCCTGGGAATTAGCCCAGCGGCTGCGGCAAGCGGTGCAACTGCTCCACATCCCCCACCGACAATCGCCCCACAATGAGGTTACTGTGAGTATTGGTGTGATTTGCCGATCGCCGCTGCCGGAGCAACAGCCCGAAATGTATATTCAAGAGGTCGATCAGGCGCTGTACCGAGCAAAAGCGGCGGGGCGCAACCGGGTTCAGGGGGCAAGCTAAGGTAGAACCATGTTTCAGGCCACCCGTCGCCGCCTTGCCCTCTGGTATACCGCCCTCACGGCGGTGCTGCTGCTGCTCTTTGCCCTGAGCTTTTACCTCTACGTGCGCCACACTCTGATTGAGCGCATTGACGACACCCTCAGTCACGTTGCGGAAGTGGTGGAGCGATCGTTGGTGATTGAACCGGCTTCCGATGGACTGATTTGGATGCTAGATGGACGGGTCTCTCAGCAGGTGAATGTGGAAGCTAGCTTTCGCAATAACATTCTTTTTACCAACGACGACGACCATATTGACCTGGAATGGTTCAGCAGCCAAGGAAAACTGCTCTGGTCTACCTTTTCGGACCCCCTTGATCTGCCCCTGCGCACCCTCCACAGTGAAGGCCGCTGGCCCGTGGGCGATCGCCGCAACGGCGAAACCGTCGCCATTCAGCCCGGTTCCTATGGTGAGGCGATACTGCTGCGGCAAATGACGGTTTCTGTCCAGATTGGGCGGCAAGTTTTGGGCTATTTACGGGTTAGCCACCCTTGGTTTGAGGTTACCAAGCCCACACAGCAGCTTATTTGGGATTTGGCGGCTGGGCTAGCCTTAGTGCTGGGGGCCGTGACCGCGATGGGGTGGTTTTTGTCGGGGTTGGCCATGCGTCCGGTGCAGGAGTCCTATCAGCGCCTCAAGCAGTTCACCGCCGATGCTTCCCATGAACTCCGCAACCCGATCGCCATTATCCAAGCCAATATCCAAGCAACCCTAGCCGAACCCCTGCCAGACAGCCATATTCAGCAGCAATTGCAGGTTGTGGAGCGTCTGACTCGGCGTTTAGGGCGTTTGGTTGATGATTTACTGTTTCTGGCGCGGCAGGACAGTGGCATGATTGCAGCCCCGTGGGAGTCGGTGCCCTTGGATGAGTTGCTGCTAGAGGTGGTGGAAGAGCAGCAGGCCAATGCCAGCGATCGGGGCGTGACGTTACAGCTAGCTTTCCAGTGGGAGTCCCTAGAGGGGGAATCCCTAGGGAACGGTCCCCTGGGGGAGGAACTGCAAGGCAGTCAGCTTCAGGACCAGCCTCAGGACCAATTTCAGAACCAATTTCAGGACCAGCTTCAAGCGGGGGAGCCTCGCACCGTTGCAGCAACGCCCCCCAGTGCTTGCCCCTCATGCTCCCCTGGGAACGGGGCTGAGGGCCAAAGTGAGGATGATTCCAGCCTTTTCCTGGAGGAGGGGGCAGAGGTCCAGGGCGATCGGCAGCAATTAGCCCGATTATTTACCAATTTAATTAGTAATGGCTTGCAATATACCCCTGCGGGGGGGGAAGTGCTGGTGCAGCTACAGCGATCGACGGCGATCGGAGCGCGAAACAAAATTATTCCCGCCTGGGCGGTGACTGTAGCGGATACTGGGCCGGGGATTGGGCCGGAGGATTTACCTCACATTTTCGATCGCTTCTATCGGGTCGATCCCGCCCGCAGTCATCACCAAACCCAAGGATCGGGGCTGGGGCTGGCGATCGTCCATGCCATTGTCCAAACCCACCAAGGCCAAATTCAAGTCCAAAGCCAACTCCACCAAGGCACCTGCTTCACGGTCACCCTACCCACCTCGCCCCTCTGTCTCCCCCAAAAACAAGAAAAGTTCACCCGCGAGGGGTGAACTGAAGCTTCCTAGATGTTTCTCCAAGTCAAGTAATATACAGCCTCTATTCTTGCATTACTATCCGCTAAATCATTGAACAGTATAATGATTCAGCATAGGTCAGAGTCAATGCTAGGGGGTTGGGTAGTGCCCTACAAGTCAGGCTAGGAGCGGTACGATGCCCAAGGCTGCCGTGCCAATATCCTTACCGCTGTGGGACTACCGGGAGTTGAATCTGCCCAAGCGGAGAGGGTTCCCTTTCCTTTAAACTGGTCTCATCTGACCGTTGCGATCGCGTCCCCTGACCATGGCTGCTCACCCCTCCCACCCCCCCGATCACTACCACACCCTGGGTCTCACCAGCCAAGCCACCCAGGCAGAAATTAAACAGGCATACCGTAAACTGGCCAAGCAATTCCACCCCGATCTCCAAGGTCAGCCCGCCGCAGCCCCTGGGTCCGCAGCCTCTGGATCCGCAGCCCCCCCTAATGCCGAGCAGATTATTCAAATTAATGCGGCCTATGAGGTCTTGGGGGATGTGCAGCAGCGCCAAGCCTACGATCGCCAGCGCTTTTGGGGTAATGGCTCGGCGGGGGGGCAATTTGGGGGGCAATCTAGGGAGCAGCCCGACGATCGCTACCAGCGCACCGCCACCGCCCAGGCCAACTATCGCCACCGTCGCCACACGGCCCACAGCCAAGACGAGCAACTGGCGGCTTGGATCAAGCAGGTGTACACGCCCCTTAATCGGCTCTTGGGGGAAATTGTCAGCCCCCT
The DNA here is from genome assembly GCA_035286285.1 of Prochlorothrix sp. GTDB lineage: Bacteria > Cyanobacteriota > Cyanobacteriia > Prochlorotrichales > Prochlorotrichaceae > Prochlorothrix. Next base: position 15,057 of record JAYKJG010000209.1, on the reverse strand, counting down.
GCGATCGGCCATTACCGCCCTCTCGGCGGATCCCTTTGATGATGATCTAATGGCGGACTTTGTTGAATATTTAGAAAAGAGCCGCAGTAAACAGGAAAAAGCCGAAGACTTATTTCGTAAACTCCCCAATCCGCCCCAAATTGCCCAGTTTGCCATGCACGTCTACTACTATCTCAATCAGGTGGGGGATGGTCTCTCGGAGTTGGAGCGCTTTACGATGTGCTATGACGAGTCCTATCTCAAGGACGGTAAGGAAATGTTTCGCCGCGCCCAGCGGATGCGGAAGGAGCTTCAGGCTGAGTTTCGGCATTTGAACGGCTAGGGGCTAGTCCTACAGCATCACCGCCTACAGCATTACCGCCTACAGCACCACCGCCTACAGCATCACCGACGGCTCATCACTGACCACCAGTCGGCCCATTTTCAGCCATCTCTCTAGGCGCTTAACACAGCGCTTCTCCTCTTCCGACAACCAGGGCCACTGGCTTTGGGCAACTTGCAGGCCCATCAGGTCCGCTTGGGTGAGCACACCACGGGCAGCGGTGTCAGCGTAGATGGCGGCGATCGCGCCGGGAAGAAGATTGGATAGCATGGCCGTGAACCTCAGTTGCTGTTGATGGGTTCAGTATCGCCCGAAGCCTGGGATTTTGCAGTGACTCTTCTCGGCGGCGATCGTGATGTTCGATCGAGGCTAGCGTGATGCTAGGGGAGGCCAAATGTGATGAATCGCACACAAAGACCGGGATCCCAGGGAAGTAGTGAAATGCACCCTCTGAGCCTCTGGTTAGGCTTGGGTTTGCGCCAGCAAATGAACAAAGCGCCAATCCTCTCGGAGGGCTTGGAAGTCAGGATCGGACTGGACTAGGGTGAGGTAATACTGGGGTTCTAGGGCGATCGCCACCTTCAGCGATGATAAGGCCCGCTCCCCATTGCCCAGCAAAGCGAAACAGGTGGCGCGGTTATACCAAAAGTCGGGGTTATTTTGTTCCAGGGCGATCGCATAGTCATAGCACTCGATCGCCTCGTGGTAATAGCCCAAATGCACCAACGCAATGCCCCGAAAATAGGCTGTATATTGATCCTCTGGGTGCAGTTCCAGGGCGCGATCGTAGCTGTTAATGGCCTCCCCATAGCGACCCAACTGGCCCAGGGCATGGCCCCGGTGGTGCCAAATTTCCCACTGCTCTGGCCGTAGGGCGAGGGCGCGATCGTAGTTTTGCACGGCCTCATCAAAGCGCTGCAAATTATACAGAACATGGCCGCGATGGTGCCAAGTGCGGGCTGCATTGGGCTTGAGGGCGAGAACTTGGTCATAACAGGTCAGTGCCGTGCTGTTATCGTCCAAATTCACCAGTAAATCGCCGCGATTGTGCCATGCTTGGTAGCAATCTGGCTCTAGGGCAATGGCTTGGTCAAAGCTGACGAGGGCATCCTGCCAGCGGCCCAACTGCTCTAGGACATAGCCGCGATTGTTGAGGGCTTGGTAAAACCCCGGCTTGAGGGAGAGGGCTTTTTCATAGCTTTGCAGGGCTTCGGGCAGGTGGCCCAACTGGCGCAGGATCATGCCGCGCAGATTCCAGGCGGGGGCATGGCGATCGTTGAGGCTCAGGGCACGATCGCAACTGTCTAAAGCTTCAGGATAGCGGTGGAGTTGGGTCAGCACTTGGGCGCGATCGGTCCAGGCTTGGCCCTCTTGGGGGGCGATCGCCAGCCCACAGTTGTAACTGCTGAGGGCATCCTCAGGACGACCGAGGGTTTGCAGAACGTGGCCTTGGCCGAACCATAGATCGGCACGGTTAGGACTGTGCTGAAGCGCCAACTGATAGTCAGCAAGGGACTGGGGGGCAGGGGCCGCAGAACGGGCAGAGTCCTCAGGATAGGACATGGCAGGGACAGCGGGTAATCAGGAGTGGGCAGGATGGGTACTGTGTACGGCGATCGTGACCGATGCTCAGGGGAGTGTGTTTAGAGTACCCCGTGTTTTGGGTTTGGATCGGAAAAGGGCGAGAATGTGAAAAAATATAAACAATAGAGCATCCTATAGCAGGTTTTTGCAACAAATTTATTGTGCGCTTCGCATAGGCCAGCGGTCTGTGACCTTTCACCCGATCGCGGGAGTTTGTCAGACCCAGGGGGTTAGACAGTTGCGATCGCGCCCGTGAGCCTGAGCGATCGCCTTGCCCCCTTGAACTTTACCGTGGAGGCAGCGCCATGCCTCAGCCTCTGACGCGCAGCTCCTGACCTTGCCCCCGCCTGCTCCCACTCCTCCGCAACAGACCCACTGTCCACTTAGCTTGATAGCAGATTGATTCATGGCTCGATTCAATAAGTTTCAGCAACTTTTCCACCACCTAGCCAGCGATCAAGCCTTCTTAGCGCTAATGAGGAGCTTTGAAACCCTAATCGCCAAGGTTTTGTCCCTCGCGATGGTGGTGGTCATTTTAGTCTCTGTGTGGGACTTAGGACTGTTTTTATTCCACGACCTCCCTTCTGATCCCACATTCTCAGGGTTTTTCAAAAAGACGTTGATTGAAGTCTTTGGCGTGTTTCTCAGTGTTCTCATTGCCCTGGAAGTCCTGGAAAATATTACGGCCTATCTGCGGCGGCATGTGGTGCAACTGGAGTTAGTCATTGCGACTTCCCTCACCGCTGTGGCCCGGAAGATTATCATTCTGGACCTGGAAAAGGTCAGCGGTGTCGATGTCATTGGCCTTTCCATTGCCGTTTTTGCCCTGTCCATTAGCTATTGGATCGTCCGTCGTCCCCATGAGGAGTGAGGGTTCAGGCTGGGGAGTCTGGGTTCAGCTTGTCAATCCTTGGAGCGCAAAAAGGCGCAAAACTTGAGCCAGCGATACGTTCCTTCATGCTCTGTGACGTAAAGCCTTAAAAATCATTGCGAAGGTGTATTCCCTCTCCAGGAACGCGATACCTTACGACCATGGATTGAAAACGCAATCCGCAGCCCTTGCAACGGCGTGAACTGTGGGTGAACGGGGACCGGTGAACGGGAACTGGTGAACTCGAAACCGGTGCAAGGCAGGAGGTAGCCAGAACTCCCTCAGTCCGAGACCCCTTCAACCCCCTAGGTATCTCAACTCCTAGGCATCTCAACTCCTAGCCATCTCGTGCTTTGGGACATTACTGGGCAATATTGTGAACCCGGATTCGGTCATACTATGGCCCCGTCGCTTCGGACTACCCCCATGGCCTGTTTATCCAAGCCCTTGGGCCTGTTTGCTCTGGGGTACTCATTAAGATTATGGGGAGTTTGACCTATGTCCCATGCTATATCTGCCGAGACTGTAGCCGGTGTCTCCGGCATCAGAAATGTGGCGATCGTTGGCCCCTATGCCAGTGGTAAAACCACTCTCCTGGAAAGCTTGCTCTCGGTGACCGGGGCACTGACCCGCAAAGGCCGAGTCCAAGATAACAACACCGTGGGGGATGCCAGCCAAGAAGCCCGCGATCGCCAAATGAGCGTTGAAGTGAGCGCAGCCAGTACCGAGTACGGAGGGTTGCGCTTTAATTTTTTGGATTGTCCGGGGTCGATCGAACTGGCCCAAGAAACCTGGAATGCGCTTGTGGGCGTTGATGCTGCCGTTGTGGTCTGCGAACCCGACCTAGACCGGGTTTTGACCCTTGCGCCCCTGTTTAAGGTTTTGGACGATTGGGAAATTCCCCATCTGGTCTTTATCAATAAAATGGATCGGGCCAACCACACCCGGCTCATGGATGTGCTCCACGCCCTTAAAAATGTGTCGAGTCGGCCCCTGGTGCCCCAGCAGTTTCCCGTGCGGGAAGGGGATGCCGTGGTGGGCTACATTGACCTGATCACCGAGCAAGCCTACCACTACCATGCCGGTGCCCCCGCCGATCCCATGCCGCTGCCGGAGGACTTGCGGGCACAGGAGCAGGCGGCACGGGTGGAGTTGCTAGAAGCCCTGGCAGACTTTGACGATCATCTGCTGGAAGAACTCTTAGAAGAAATTGAACCCTCCCAGGAAGAAATTCAGGCGGACCTGAAATGGGAGTTAAAAGCAGATTTAATTGTGCCCGTGGTCCTGGGCATGGCGGATCAAGACTATGGCGTGCGGCCCTTGTTGGATGCGCTGCTGCGGGAAGCGCCGGATCCGGTAGCAACGGCGGAGCGCCGAGGCTTAGAAACGGCTGAGGGAGAGGATGCCCCGGTGATTGGCCAAGTGCTGAAGACCTATGTGCTGCCCCAGGCCGGAAAACTGTCCTTGGTGCGGATTTGGCAGGGAGAACTGACGGAGGGGGTGCTGCTCAATGGGCTGCGTCCCGGTGGCCTGTATCACCTCATGGGTGCCCAAACCCAACCGATTCAGCGGGCGATCGCCGGGGATATTATTGCCCTGAGCCGCCTTGATGGTGTGGCGACGGGGGATACCCTCTCGGTGGCCTTGGGCGCGACGGATCCCCTGCCCCGCGTCAATCCCCTCGATCCTGTTTATGCCCTGGCCATTGCCCCGGAGAACCGCAAAGATGAGGTTAAGCTCAGTACGGCGCTCAACAAGCTGTTGGAGGAAGATCCTGCCCTGCGCTGGGAGCAACATGGCGATACCCACGAGGTCATCCTTTGGGGCCAAGGGGAAATTCATTTGCAGATCAATTTCGATCGCCTGCGCCGCAAGTACAACTTGCCCATGGCAACCCATACCCCCCATGTGCCCTACAAAGAAACCATCCGCAAGTCCCAGTCCAAGGTTCACGGACGCTACAAGCACCAAACCGGCGGCCATGGCCAATTTGGGGATGTCTACCTAGATATTCAGCCCCTCCCCCGTGGCGAAGGCTTTAATTTTGCCGAAAAAATTGTCGGGGGGGTGGTTCCCCGCCAATATATCCCCGGTGTGGAAACTGGCGTGCGGGAGTTCCTGAATAAGGGGCCGCTGGGGTTCCCGGTGGTGGATGTGGCGGTGACGCTGACCGATGGCTCTTACCATGCGGTGGACAGTTCGGAGCAAGCCTTTAAGCAGGCGGCGCGGATTGCGATGCAGGAAGGTTTGGCGGGCTGTGATCCGGTGTTGTTGGAGCCGATTTTGTTGGTGGCGATCGCGGTGCCCCAGGAGTTTACGGCCAATGTGCTGCGGTTGGTGACGGGTCGCCGGGGCCAAATTCTGGGCTACGATGTCCGATCGGGCTGGACGGGCTGGGATCAGGTCTCGGCCTATCTGCCCCAGGCGGAGATGCAGGATCTAATTGTGGAACTGCGATCGCTGACCTTGGGGGTTGGCTCCTTCTCCTGGCACTATGACCATCTCCAAGAGGTGCCGGAAAAGCTCACGGAACGGGTCTTGGCCATGCAAGCTGACGGTTAAGTTCTCATTTTCCGCAATTCTTCCGTGGGTGCAGTTCACGTTTGCCACGGGACGGACTAAAGTCCGCACTACGAGCCTTTTAAGTCAGGTTAGGGGCTGGGTTGCTCCAAACTGAAATGCACCCTCTTCTGTAGGGTGGGCACTGCTCACCCTATTGTCCCCTCACTCTTGGCTCCCCTGCTTGGCGGGGCACCCCTATAGGCTCCCTTACAAGGTTGAAGATCCCGATCGGATGGCGATGAGCACGATCGAGCTACCTTTAGAGAAAATCGTTGCGTTTTGTTACCAGTGGTAGGTGATAGCGTTTTGTTTGTTTGGTTCGGTGCTACGGGATCCGTGAGGGCTGGTCCCTGCCCCGATCGCAATATGTGTAGATTAGGCTTTCAATATCCGGAGATCCGTAATAATGTTCAAGGTAGGCTAGGGTTAGGACGCTGTTCCTTAAACTGGCCCTTGGACTGCCTATCCCTCGAAGCTGATTAAGGAGGCTCTATGGACGCTGCGGCACTGTGGCAACGGTATCAAGACTGGCTGTACTATCACCCAGAATTGGGGCTGTACTTAGATGTCAGTCGCATGGGCTTTGATGATGCCTTTGTCGATCGCCTCACCCCAAAGCTCAACCAAGCCTTCCAAAGCATGGCAGATCTCGAAGCCGGAGCGATCGCTAACCCCGACGAAAACCGCATGGTGGGCCACTACTGGCTGCGCAACTCCGACCTAGCCCCCACCCCAGCGCTTAAAAAAGACATTGACGACACCCTAGCCCAAATTCACGACTTTACCCACAAAGTCCACAGCGGAGCCATTCGCCCCCCCTCTGCCTCCCGCTTCACCGATATCCTCTCGATCGGCATTGGTGGCTCCGCCCTCGGTCCCCAGTTTGTCGCCGAAGCCCTAACCCCTGCCGATGCGCCATTGCAGATTTCCTTTATTGACAATAGCGACCCCGCCGGGATCGATCGGGTGCTGCAACACCTGGGCGATCGCCTCAGCACGACCTTAGTCCTGGTCATTTCCAAGTCCGGCGGCACCCCCGAAACCCGCAACGGTATGGTGGAGGTTCAGGCCGCCTTTGCCCAACAGGGGCTGAAATTTGCGAGCCAAGCCGTTGCCATCACCGGAGAAGGCAGTAAGCTCGATAATCTAGCCAAAAGCGAGGGCTGGATTACCAGCTTCCCCATGCATGACTGGGTGGGGGGGCGCACCTCCCAACTGTCGGCGGTGGGTCTGGTCTCGGCGGCGCTGCTGGGCATTGATATTCAGGCGATGCTGACCGGGGCCAAGCTCATGGACGATGCTACGCGCATTCCCGCGCTCAAGCAAAATCCAGCGGCCTTACTGGCTTTGAGTTGGTACCATGCGGGCAACGGCAAGGGCGAGAAGGATATGGTGGTTTTGCCCTATAAGGACAGTTTGTTGCTGTTTAGCCGCTATCTCCAGCAATTGGTGATGGAATCCCTGGGGAAGGAGCAGGATCTCGACGGAAACACGGTGTATCAGGGCATTGCGGTCTACGGTAACAAGGGATCTACGGACCAGCACGCCTATGTGCAGCAGTTGCGGGAAGGGATTCCCAATTTCTTTGCAACGCTGATTGAGGTGCTGGAAGACCGCGAGGGGCCGTCGATCGACATCGAAAATGGCGCAACCTGCGGCGATTTCCTCTCTGGCTTCCTCCAGGGCACCCGTGCCGCCCTCTATGACAACCACCGCGACAGCATTACTTTGACGATTCCGGCGGTAACTCCGGCGCTGGTGGGGGCGTTGATTGCCCTCTACGATCGGGCGGTGGGCCTCTATGCCTCCTTGGTCAATATCAACGCCTATCACCAACCTGGGGTAGAAGCGGGCAAAAAAGCGGCGGCTACGGTGCTGGATCTCCAGGCTAAGGCGGTGGCAGCGGTTCAGGCTTGCGATCGGGCGCTGTCCCTAGGGGAGTTGGCGGACAGTATCCAGGCAGCGGACCAAGTGGAGACGCTGTACAAGATCCTGCGCCATTTGGATGCCAATGGCCGATCGATCCAACTCCTCGGCAACCCCGCCCAGCCCGCCACCCTGACGATCCAACCTCGCTAGCAGTCCTCGGCTTTGGGCGCGAAAACCGGGCGCGAAAACCGGGCGCGAAAACCGGGCGCGAAAACCGCGCCCCTACATGGATTGCAGTTTCTACGGGGGGGTAGGGAGAGTATGGCGCTTTATATTTACTGGGGGGACGATAATTTTGCCCTCTTGCAGGCGATCGAAGCCCTAAAGCAAAAAACCCTCGACCCTACTTGGGAAAGCTTCAATTTTGATCGCATTGCCCCGGATTCCCCCGACGGTGCTATCCATGCTTTAACCCAGGCCATGACTCCCCCCTTTGGCCTGGGGAAGCGCCTGGTTTGGCTGGATAACCCGCCCCTGTTGCAGCAGTGCTCTGAAGCCTTGTACGAGGAGCTAGAGCGGACTTTGCCCCAGTTGCCAGACACAACGGAACTGGTGATGAGCAGCGATAAAAAGCCGAACGGTCGCTTAAAATCAACTAAATTGCTGACAAAACAGGGTAAAATTCAGGAATTTGCCCTCATTCCTCCCTGGAAAACCGAATTAATCGAAGATCAAGTGCGACAAGCTGCCAAGGCGATCGGGGTTAAACTCAGTCGTCCGGCGGGGGAGTACCTGGTTGGGGCTGTGGGCAATAATACCCGTCAGTTGCACAGTGAACTGGAGAAATTGAAACTGTTTGCGGGCGATCGCACCGATCCCCTAGACCTAGATTTGGTCAGCAGTCTGGTCACCACCAGCACCCAAAATAGCCTGCAATTGGCCAGTGCGCTGCGATCGGGGGATGTAACCCGTGCTTTGGGGCTGCTAGCCGATTTAATTAACCTCAATGAGCCGCCTTTGCGGATTGTGGCGACTTTAGTGGGGCAGTTTCGGACTTGGTTGTGGGTTAAGGTGATGGTGGAGTCGGGGGAGCGGGATGATAAGGCGATCGCAGCAGCGGCAGAAGTAGGCAACCCCAAGCGGGTCTACTTTTTGCAACAGGAAATTCGCAACCTCTCCCAGCGGCAACTCTTGCGGTGTTTGCCTGTTCTGCTAGAGCTAGAAGCAGGCTTAAAGCGAGGCCAAGATCCTTTGGAGATTCTTCAGATTAAGGTGATTGAAATTTGCCAAATTTGCCGCCATTGAGTCTAGTCAGCTAGCAAGTCTCATCAGAGACAGCAAACGATGCAGGCTTAACGGGGATCGCGATCGTGGGTGAGGTGCTTGAGGATGGCGAGGACCGTGGCTAGATCGTTGCTGGGGTTCAGGAGGGAAAAAAGGCGGGAAGTGGCATATTGGGCCGTGGGCGATCGCTGGGCTTTGAGGAACAAAAACTCACTGCCGTTGGTGATGAGGCCATAGGCGGGCCGATCGGGCTGGGGATTAGCCAGTAAATAGGCAAGGGTTTGGGGTAGGGCACGGGTTACGGCAAAGTCACTGCGTTTAGATTCAATCACCACGAGCCAGAGGAAGTCACTAATCACCAAAATATCGATACGACCGCGAATTTGAGTGCCTTCGTCTTCTAGGTCAATGTCAATGCTGGTTTCAGTGGTAATCCGAAAGGGACGGCGGTAGAGTCCAGCTAAGTCTAATAACGGCGCTAAAATGACTAATTTAACGCTGTTTTCAAGGACGGGTGGGTCTTCCAGCAGGTCTAGGAAGTTAGTCCGCACCCGATCGAGGGAAGCTTGCTCTACCACACTCAGCGCGGGCAAGTCCGTTTGCCACTCCGAAAAAAAGTCGATCGGCGCAGTTTGCAAGTTTAGAGACTGCCTCAGCGTCCGCAGGGTAATTTCAGTGGCAGGGATAGCTTGGATCATAGAATCAACAAAGCATCAGTAAACGGGCGCATTTCATAGCTAGAACAGGAAATAACGCTGGGCCATGGGGAGCACCGTTGCCGGTTCGCAGGTGAGTAAGACCCCATCAGCGCGGACTTCATAGGTTTCTGGATTGACCTCAATCTGGGGCTGGTAGCTGTTGAGCTTCATATCCGCCTTGGTGAGGCTACGGATGCCAGAAACGGCCACCGTGGGCTTGTGGAGGCCAAGACGCTGGCCCAGGCCCGCCGTGACCGCAGCTTGGGAGACAAAGGTTAAGGAAGTCGCCGCGATCGCCCCGCCGAAACTGCCAAACATAGGCCGCATGTGGACGGGCTGCGGTGTGGGAATACTAGCATTGGCATCCCCCATCTGTGCCCAGGCAATTACTCCCCCTTTAATCACTAGCTCCGGTTTCACCCCAAAAAAAGCTGGTTTCCAGAGGCAAAGATCAGCTAGCTTCCCCTCCTCCACGGATCCGATCTCGGATGCAACCCCATGGGTTAGGGCGGGATTAATGGTGTACTTGGCCACGTAGCGCTTGGCGCGGTGGTTGTCGTTGCGATCGCTATCTTCCGGCAACGGTCCCCGCTGCACCTTCATTTTATGGGCCGTTTGCCAAGTGCGCGTAATCACCTCGCCCACCCGGCCCATGGCTTGGGAATCGGAAGAAATCATGCTGAAAGCACCCAAATCATGGAGGATATCCTCAGCCGCGATCGTTTCTCGCCGAATCCGAGACTCCGCAAAGGCTACATCCTCAGGAATGCCCCGATCGAGGTGGTGGCACACCATCAGCATATCCAAATGCTCCTCCAAGGTATTGACCGTATAGGGCCGGGTGGGGTTGGTTGAGGACGGTAAAACATTACTTTCGCCGCAAACCTTGATAATATCCGGGGCATGGCCCCCCCCTGCTCCCTCGGTATGGTAGGTGTGGATGGTGCGATTCTTAAAGGCGGCGATCGTCGTTTCCACAAAACCCGCCTCATTTAAGGTATCGGTGTGGATGGCGACTTGAATATCAAAGTCATCGGCTACCGTCAAACAGGTGTCGATCGTCGCTGGAGTGGTGCCCCAGTCTTCATGTAACTTCAGGCCGATCGCCCCTGCTTCCACTTGCTCAATCAAGCCCGGTTGCTGGGCGCTGTTCCCCTTGCCTAAAAACCCGAAGTTAAGGGGAAAAGCCTCGACAGATTGCAGCATTCGGTAAAGATTCCAGGGGCCGGGGGTGCAGGTGGTGGCGTTGGTGCCCGTGGCGGGTCCGGTACCGCCGCCGATCATTGTGGTGACTCCAGCGGCGATCGCAGTCTCAATTTGCTGGGGACAAATAAAGTGAATGTGGGCATCAATGCCCCCTGCGGTCAGAATCATCCCTTCTCCCGCAATGGCCTCTGTACCAGGACCGATGACGATATCGACATGATCCTGGATGTAGGGGTTACCTGCCTTCCCAATTTTGGCGATTCTGCCGTTGACAATGCCAATATCGGCCTTAACAATGCCCCACCAGTCTAAAATCAAGGCATTGGTAATGACTAAATCAACAGCCCCCGCTGCGTTGGCGATCGGCGACTGTCCCATCCCATCCCGGATCACTTTCCCGCCCCCAAACTTGACCTCATCGCCGTAGGTGGTGAAATCCCGCTCTACTTCAATAATCAGTTCTGTATCGGCAAGGCGCAGGCGATCGCCCACGGTGGGACCATAGGTTTCCGCATAGGCGCGACGATCCATGGGGTGGCTCATGGGGGTTCCTCCAGAATAGGGATGGCGGGGGGCGGTGACTGGTCCCAGGTGACTCGTCTTGAACGGGTCCGGGTCAGTCCACTGCTTATCCTAACCGGGGAAGGGGCCAGCGGCGATCGCCCGTCGGCAACTGTTAACGAAACGCTAGAACTGCTCCGGTCCCCCTGGCTTGCCCCGCGCTCAACTGCGCCCCTGGTTTCCAGCCCCTGGTTTCTAGCCCCTGTTTCCAGCCATTCCCCCTAACTCCCTATAATGGGCACAATTTCCAGCCCCCAAACCCGCACAAAACGTAGATCAATGTCCCCCAGACCTCCCTCCTCCCCCCTGTCGCCCCCGTCCCCTCTCCCCGCCGTGGCCCCGGAAGTCCTCGCCGCTGTGGAAAACCTGGTTGCCGTAGTGGCCCAACTACGATCGCCGGAGGGCGGCTGTCCCTGGGACTTAGCCCAAACCCCCCAAACCCTAATCCCCTACGTCCTAGAAGAAGCCTACGAAGTTGCAGATGCTCTGCGGCGGGACGATCGCGAGGCTATTGTGGAGGAACTTGGGGATTTACTGCTGCAAGTGGTGCTACAGTCCCAAGTAGCCCAGGATTCCGGCCAGTTTACGCTCCAGGAGGTTGCCCAAGGCATTGCTGAAAAGCTGGTGCGTCGCCATCCCCATGTTTTTGGTGAAGTGACTGTGGCGGATACGGAGGAAGTACGGCGGAACTGGGAGCAGATTAAGGCCCAGGAAAAAGGGGAAAGTCCAGAAAGCCCTCGGTTGAGTTCTAAACTGCGCCGCTATGCCCAAACGTTACCGCCCTTGACGGCAGCGGCTAAAATTTCTCGGAAAGCGGTGGGGGTGGGCTTTGAGTGGGACTGTGTGGAGGATGTGTGGGCGAAGTTGGCGGAGGAGTTGCAGGAGTTTCGGGAGGCGATCGCGCAGGGGGATCCGGTGCATCAAGAAGAGGAGTTGGGGGATGTGTTGTTTGTCTTGGTGCAACTGGCCCGCTGGCATAATCTGGACTGTGCGGAGGCGTTGCACAGGACCAATACCAAGTTTGTCGATCGCTTTGAGCTAGTGGAAGCGCAGGCCGATCGGCCCCTCACTGAGCTAGATTTGGCCGCTCTCGATCGCCTTTGGAACCAAGCTAAAGCCACCTTGAAACAGCAAAATTAGCCGTAATGGTCCTTTGCTAATCAACCCGCCCCTACCATAACGCTGTCGGTCCCCAGGGCCAGTCCCGACGATCGGATCTACGGTGAGGATGCCCAGTTTTTGAGACCTGAAGCGGGCATAATGGAGCTAGGGGTTGTTATCATTTAGTCCTAGAATGCCCTGAGTGTCGGGATTACAGCCCCTAGCCGCTAAAACTGGGGCGGGCGTGTAACGCTGATACCCCAAGGTTTCTACGGTTAATTGATGACACGCCCTAGGGTCTGCGTAACCGATCAATCTTGGTAGGGGTTGCGCCCCCGTCTGTCCTGAGCATAGCCAAAAGGTGCCGACAAGGGTGCCGACCCTGTGTCCTGTGTCCCATCGTGATCCGCTTTGGGATGCAAAGACCCCTCACCCCCAGCCCCTCTCCCCAGGAGAGAGAGGGGAGCAAGAGGATTCAGGTTTCAAGTCGGATCGCTATATCTCCTGTGACGGGAGGATTACTCCTGCCCCATTCACGGTTATTCTAGAAAATTCACGGCGATCGAGCCTAAATATCCCTATGACTACCCTAATTCCCGTTCCCCTTCCCCAAAACTCCTATAACGTTGTCATTGCTGCTGGCGGTCTGGGTGAACTGGGCCAGTGGATGGCGGGTGAGAGTATTCTAGGCAAACCGCTGGGTAAAAAAGCGCTGCTGGTCTCAAATCCAACGGTCTTCGGCCATTATGGTGAGTTGGCCCAGAAATCATTGCAGGACGCTGGCTTTGACGTTGCCGTGCATCTGATTCCCGACGGAGAGCAGTACAAGCATTTGCAGTCGATCGAGCAACTCTATGACGCAGCCCTAGCCCACCGCCTGGAACGATCGTCGGTGATGGTAGCCCTGGGCGGGGGAGTTGTCGGGGATATGACCGGGTTTGCGGCGGCTTCCTGGCTGCGGGGGGTGTCCTTTGTTCAGGTGCCGACTTCCCTCTTGGCCATGGTGGATGCCTCGATCGGCGGCAAAACCGGCGTAAACCATCCCCAAGGTAAAAATCTAATCGGTGCCTTTCACCAGCCCCGCTTAGTTCTGATCGATCCCCAGGTGCTGGCGACGCTGCCAGAGCGGGAATTTCGGGCTGGAATGGCGGAGGTGATTAAATACGGCGTAATTTGGGATCAGGACTTATTTGCCAAGCTGGAGGGGTCAGAGTTTGACTGCTACGATCGCACCCCCCCCGAACTACTCCAGACTATCTTAGCCCGATCCTGCCAAGCTAAGGCCGATGTCGTCAGCCAGGACGAGAAAGAGGGGGGATTGCGGGCGATTTTGAACTATGGTCATACGATCGGCCATGCGATCGAAAGCCTGATGCACTATGAAGGCATTGTCCACGGGGAAGGGGTTGCCATGGGCATGGCCGCAGCGGGACAGTTGGCCCAGCGTTTGGGGCTGTGGTCCGAGGCTGAAAACCAGCGGCAGCAAGCTTTGCTCGATCGCGGCCAGTTACCCAGCCAAGTCCCCAGTCACTTGTCTGTGGCTGAAATTGTGGACCTTCTCGGTACAGATAAAAAGGTGAAAGAGGGCAAGGTGCGGTTTATTTTGCCCACGGCGATCGGGGCGGTCCAAATTACGGACCAAGTACCAGCGGAGTTGATTGCTGAAGTGGTGGCGGGTCTTCAGTTGTAAACCCTAGGGCGACTGTAAACCCTAGGGCGACTGTAAACCCTAGGGCGAAAACGGCGTGCAAGTGCCGCCCAGCCCCGTGACGATCGCGCAGGTATTGACCACCAAAAACTGCTGATAGGTCGCCCGATCGCTGCCCACTTCCCCCAAACTGTCCACCGTCAACGGCACTGACCCCACGGGAACCCCCGCCGTTTCAGCCACTGTGGTCAACAAACTGGAGTCCATGCCCTGCTCTAGAAAAACCACAGGGATAGCACTGGCTTGAATCCGATCGGCCAAGGTCGCTAAGGTCGCAGCCGTGGGCTTTTGATTGGGACTCAAGCCAGAGAGAATACCCCAAGTTTCGAGGCCGTAGGCTTGGCCAAAGTAGCGAAAGGCATCGTGGGTGGTCACCAAAGTGCGCTGGTTGGCTGGGATGGTGTCGATTTGGGCTTGAATCCAGCGATCGAGGTTATTTAGATCTGTTTGTAGGACCGTGGCCCGGTTCTGGATGGTATTCGCTTCATTAGGTACGATCGCAGCTAATTCCGCTGTGAGTACCGCCACAATTTCGCCCCCGATCGCGGCATCCTGCCAAACATGGGGATCCGGTACTAGGCGCTCTGGATCCCCTGGATCACCCCCCCCATCGGCTCCCTGCGGCCCCTCAGCAGGCGTACCCCCAGGGATCTCGGCTCCAGCCTCAGCCTGATCATGAGCATGGTCGTGATCATCCCCCCCATGGCCGTGATTATCTTCTCCATGCTCTGCCCCATGATTATGACTGTCGGTTCCCTGGAGCGGTTCAGGCACAGCTTGCTCATACACCGCGATCGCCGCCGGATTGCTTGCCTTGATCAGTTGAATCAAGCCTGCTTCCAGGCCATAGCCGCCATAGAGCACCAAGTCTGCATCGGCAAGGGTGCGGCGATCGGCGGGAGTCGGTTGGTAGGCATGGGGATCTTGGGCGCGATCGAGGAGGCAGGTCAGATTAATCAAGGGGTTAGTCTCCGCAGCGGGCGCGGCAGCGGGCTGGGTAAGCTGCTGAAGCAAATCGCACAGAATATTCACCGTCGTCACCACCTGGGGACGATCGGCAGCCGGAACGATCGCGCTACTTGCGGTGGACTCAGCCTCGATCGCCCCCTCAGCAGTCCCCCCTTGGGAACCCGAATCGGTTACGGTCTCCCCTCCCCCACAACTGGCAAGAGTCCCCGCCAGCAAGGCGAGACCGGCGGTTCTATACCCCAGCTTGTGATACCCAATCTTGAACGGATGAAATCGGGAGTACAACACAGCGATCACCTTGGTCTAAGCTTTGGCTAAATTT
>JAYKJG010000208.1:0-32604 GCA_035286285.1 Prochlorothrix sp. | reverse complement strand
GCACTACGGGCCTTTTCACTTTGCGGACTAAAGTCCGCACTACGGGCCTTTTCACTTTGCGGACTAAAGTCCGCACTACGGGCCTTTTCACTTTGCGGACTAAAGTCCGCACTACGGGCCTTTTGAGTCAGGTTAGGGGTTGGGTGTTGCTCCAAAGTGAAATGCACCCCTTCTAATCCACCTCTAATCCACTGTGTCTTTATTGAGTTCAAACGCCGTTAAGGAGCCGTCATGAGCCGAAACTCAAACCTTAGTCAAAGCGGCCAGCATTACACGATCGAACACGCCCCCGCCTATGCCGCCCTCACCCTCCACCTTCGCGCTGGGGAAACGGTTTTGGTGGAATCTGGGGCCATGGCCGCTATGGATAGCTGTATTCAGATGAAATCTAAGGCCAAGGGGGGCTTAATGTCCGGCATTGGCCGAATGCTGGGGGGGGAGTCGTTTTTTATCAGTGAGTTCACCGCCGAGGGCCAAGCGGGCCAAGTCTATGTCTGTCCCGGTGTGCCGGGGGATATTGAGCACTATGAGCTAGGGGGTCACGGTGGGTTAATGGTGCAGTCGTCGGGATTTGTCGCGGCTCAGCCTACGGTGCAGATCGATAGCCAGTTTCAGGGGATGAAGGGCTTTTTTAGCGGAGAGTCGCTATTTTTGCTGCGGGCAACGGGCAGCGGGAGCCTGTGGTTTAGCTCCTTTGGGGGAATTCTGGAGGTGCCGGTAACGGGGGATTATGTGGTGGATACGGGCTATATTGTGGCCTTTGAAGATAGCTTGCAGTACAGCGTGGAGATGCTGGGGGGGCTATCGTTGCGGGGGTTACGGACGGGGATTTTGGGCGGAGATGGCTTGGTGTGCCGCTTCCGGGGCCAGGGTAAGGTCTGGATCCAAACCCGCCGCCTCCATAATCTGATTAATTTCCTCAATCCCTTCCGGCCCGTGAGAAGTTCGGATTAGGCAGGTTTCTCTGGATGGGGCCATCTGAACCTGGACAGGCCGGAGGCCCCTCCCACCCTAGGCCAACTGGATAGACCGGAGGCCCATTCTCCCTGAAGCGACTGCTGTTATTGCCCTATGCCGATCGCCCTGACTCCCCTCACCCTCGACCAATTTCTGGCCTTGACCTGTGCCAAAGCCGATCGCGTGGATCCGGGCCAGCCCGAATCCCTTTCAAATGCTTTCCAGGAGCTAGAAAATGGAGAAATTATCGAGATGCCCGCTGAAAGTGAGCTAAACCGCCGTATTGCTATGTTTCTTGTTGCTGAGCTTCTGAAGGCGGGGTTCTCTTTTCAGCAGTTGACCCTGAAAACGGAAGTGGCGGTGAGTGGGGCACGGGCGACGGTGCGGGTGCCGGATGTGTTGGTGTTGTCGGAGGAGTTGGCGGCGGTGTTGGCGGGCGCAAGCCGATCGATCGTGCTGATGGATATGCCGCCCCCGTTGCTGGCGGTGGAGGTGGTCAGTCCGGGGCAGGAGGTCCGGGACTATCGCTACAAGCGATCGGAGTATGGAGCGCGGGGGATTGCGGAATATTGGATTGTGGATCCGCAGGCCGATCGGGTCACGGTTTTGACGCGGGTGGAGGGTCTGTACGAGGAGGCGCAGTTTACGGGGACGGCGACGATCGTCTCGGCGGTGTGTCCCGGCCTCACCCTGACGGCAAACCAGATTTTGAGTCCTGGGTGAGGGTAAAAATATCAAGGTGATGGTTATGCCGATCGAAGTGCCTTCTGGGTTTGCGAATTACGATGACGATCGCAATCCTCCGCCCAAAAAGCGACAAATTCTGTTTTTCCTAGGCTTATTCTTAGGGACGATCGCCCTCATTGTCTGGGGTGCGGTGCTGCTGGTGGATCTGGCGGTGGCCCAAATTCCGCCGGAGGTGGAGCAGCAGTTGGGGCGGGCGATCGTGCCCGTCTTTGCAGAACAGGCCCAAGCGGGGCCAGTGCAGGAAGCTTTGAATGCCTTGCTCGATCGGCTAGAACGCCAAGCACCGGCTGAGGTGACGACCGATCGGGATTACCAGGTGCTCTATGTGCCCCAAGAGGTTGTTAATGCGATCGCGATTCCCGGCGATCGGGTGATTATTTACCAAGGCTTACTGGAGCAGATGGAGTCGGAAAATGAACTGATGATGGTATTGGGCCATGAATTGGGGCATTTTGCCCACCGGGACCATTTGCGGGGGTTAGGGCGTGGAATTGCGGTGCGGGTGGCCTTGGCGGCAGTGTTGGGGGATGTGGGAACCTTGGGCAGTATTGCGATCTCCGGAGCGGAAAACCTGAGCAGTTCCCAATATTCCCAGGGGCAGGAAACCCAGGCGGATGATTTTGGTTTGGATTTGCTTGTAGGCCACTACGGCAATGCAGCGGGGGCGACGGATTTTTTCCAGCGGCTCAGTGCAGAAGGGGGCCGAGGCTGGGACTTTTTGGCCAGTCACCCCAATCCCGATCGGCGGGTGCGCCAAATTGAGGCTTGGGTTCAAGAGCGGGGGTATGCGATCGGCACAAAACAGCCTTTACCCGCCGATCTCCAGCTTTGATAGTCTGGCAGAGGGCGGGTCAGGTTTCCTGACCCCTTGTATCTTCAGAGGTGTCATACCAAATCCGTTGAGCCTGCAACAGAATAAACGGGTAGGGGTCGTGCCCCTGTGCCGACCCTCGACCAGCCAAAGTGAAATGGACCCCACAAGTTTGGTAGGGGCGCGGTTTTCGCGCCCAAAGCAGTATTTTTGGTCCGTCAGCCAGCCCCATTACTTAGCCCCATTACTTAGCCCCATCACTTAGCCCCATCACTGCGGTTGCGATCGGACACTCTCCTCTATAATTTTTTTAGCAATCATTTACAAAACTACATAAACCCCCACTGTCCTATGGTTATGCCACTGATGCAGATGCTGAACCCTAGATCGCGATCGCTGCTGCCCGCAATGCCGCCCGCAATACCGCCCGCAATACTGCCCTCAATGCTGCCCGCAATACTGCCCTCAATACTGCCCGCAATACCGCCCTCAATGCTGCCCGCAATACTGCCCGCAATACCGCCCGCAATGCTGCCCTCAATAAAGACCGCTAGCCGCACCCTGACCTGCCTCGTTTGGGCCAGCCTCTTAACCCTCGTCTTCAGCCTTGGACTCGCCGTCGAGCCGACCTATGCCCTCAGCGCCCCCGATGGTTTGATTCAAGATCTTGGCGTTGATCTCGACGGTAAAAACTTTTCAGGCTTAACGCTCCAGGACAAGCGCTTTACTAAGTTGGATTTGGAGGAAGCCAACTTCCAAGGGGCAGACCTGACGGGGAGCGTGTTTAACGGCTCTGACCTGATGGGGGCGAACCTTCAGGCGGTGAATTTTGCCTTTGGCATTGCCTACCACTCGGATTTTCGGAAGGCAGACTTCAGCAATGCCCTGATGATTGGCAGTTATCTCCTGCAATCGCAGTTTGACGGCGCGATCGTCACCAATGCGGACTTTACGGATGCCGTGCTGGACTATGGCCAACAGCTTAAGCTGTGTGCGACTGCGAGCGGAACCAATCCGGTGACGGGGGCTGATACCCGCCGATCCTTGGGCTGTCGCGGCTAAGACTTCCTTGCTCCGGGGCCAAGGGATTGACTATGGTAAAAGGGCGTGTGATGAACCCTAGAGGCTTCTGACCCATGTCAACCCTGCCCAAGCTCCAAATTAACAACCTCACCAAGATTTTTGGCCCCCGATCGAAGCTGCGCCTTGCGCTGCGGGCCTTCCAGGATGGTGCCAATCGGGATATCCTTCAGACGCAACTGGGGTGTGTGCTGGCGGTGGCCAATGTTTCGTTGCACCTCGATCGGGGGGAGTTGTTGGTGATTATGGGCCTGCCCGGTGCGGGGAAATCGACCTTGCTGCGTTGTTTGAACCGGCTTGTTGAGCCAACCCGTGGCCAGGTGTTGCTGGATGGGGACGATCTGCTGCAAGCCACGGTGCCCCAACTGCGGGAGGTGCGGCGCAAAAAGCTAGCGATGGTGTTTCAGCAGTGTGCCCTGCTGCCCCATTGCACGGTGGTGGAAAATGTGGAATATGGCCTAAAAGTCCAAGGAATGCGGCCTAATTTGCGGCGAGAAAAGGCTTTAGAGACCCTGGAGAATATGGGGTTGAGCCAGTGGGCCAATTGTTTACCGTCGGCGCTGAGTGGCGCAAGGCAGCGGCGGGTGGGCTTAGCCCGTGCTTTGGCGACGGATGCAGAGATTTTACTGATGGATGAGGCGTTTAGTGCCTTGGATCCGCTGGTTCGGCGGGAGATGCAGCGGGAGTTGCTGCGGCTTCAGGACAGTTTGCACAGGACGATTGTGTTTGTGAGTCAGGATATTCAGGAGGCGCTGCGCCTGGGCGATCGGGTGGTGATTCTGAAGGATGGGGCGGTGGAGCAGGTGGGAACGCCGGAGGATATTGTTTTGAATCCGATGAGTGAGCATGTTGAGGCGCTGATCCGGGAGGTTAACCGTGCCCAGGTGCTGAAAACGGGATCGATCGCCCGCCGCTTTCCCCCGTTGGTTCAGGGTCAGCAGCGGCTGGGGGAAGTGTTGGCGCTTTTGGAGGCTATGCCCTCCTCTGGGGCCGATCGGGGGAGCTATGTGGTGGATGGTGAGGGTTATCCGGTGGGCTATGTGACCCGATCGGCGTTGCGGTCGATCGCCCAAACAACGGCTTTGGAGTCGCGGCAGTGGGAGGGGGCTGTGGTGGCGCGGTTTCCCCAAATTGCGGACCATGCTTCCCTGGAGGCCAGTTTTCCCCTGTGTGGCTGGGGGTTACCGGTGGCGGTGGTGGATCGATCGGGCCGGTTGCAGGGGGTTTTGGAGCCGCTGGAGATTTTGGCCCATTTGGGCAAAGGGGCGGGTTAGGGAGGAGCGGGGCTACAGGCGGCCAACGCTGGGGTCAGGTTGTGGTTGGACGGCTCTCGGTGGCCAACAACCGGGGCAACCACGGGGGGTTGCCCCTAGTGGATCTGTTGGGGTGCCTTGCACTTTGGCTAAGGGACGGACTAAAGTCCGTACTACGAGCTTTGGGGGGACGGACTAAAGTCCGTACTACGAGCTTTTTGGGGGATGGGTGCAGCCCACTTTGAAGCTATCTTGGTAGGGGTCGTGCCCCCGTGCCGACCCTCTTCGGCCCAAAACCGGGGCAACCACGGGGGGATTGCCCCTACCAAAACGAATCGAGATTAGTCGGATTTGGTATAAGGTCCGTACTACGAGCTTTTTGGGGGTTGAGCTTATTGGTGCAAGCTAGAAGGGAATATCGTCGTAGGAGGCGGGGGGATTGGTGGGGGCAGCGGGGGGGGCTGGGTTGGCGTAGGTGGGAGCGGGGGCGACGGGGGGGGCTGGGTTGGCGTAGGGCTGAGCCGGAGCGGCGGGTTGGGCTGGGGGGTAGGAGGGTGTGGGCGGATAGGACTGGGCTGGGGCCGGGGCGTAAGATTGGGCCGGAGCATAGGACTGGGCCGGGGCCGGGGCATAAGATTGGGCCGGGGCGTAAGATTGAGCCGGAGCATAGGACGGGGCCGGAGCCGCTCCCGCTCCCAGGGGTTCAAAGCGGGAGAGCCGCAATTCCGCCAATTTCTCCTTAAAGCCTTCGCGCTGGACGAGATTCATTTGCAAGCGCCCCTCTAGCACATAGTGCTGCCCCACCTGACACTGCTCCTGAAGTCGCTGGGCCGTATTGCCCCACCCCGTTACTTTGAGTTGTGAGGGGGGTTCATTGTCACGGGTGCCGGGAAACTGGACGATCATTTCGGCGATCGCCGTTTGGTTGTCCTGGGTATAGCGCATTTGGGGAGCTTGGACGACTTCTGCAATTAAAACGAAGCTATTCATGGCTAAGCAGCGGGTGGGGTGGTCAGAGCGGCACGCAGCCGAGTCTAGACAAAGCGAAATAGCCCTTCGGGCTGGCGATCGTCTAGCCCTTGGATCTTATCAACGAATGCCTGAATCCGCCCACGGTACTCCTGAAGGGTCATGTCCACCCAGCCGCGATCGCTGCTGTTGGCAAAGAGATGCACCAGCGGTTCACTGGCATCGGGCAGCACCAAAATCCAACGGTCCTGGAAGGGATCACAAATTTTCACGCCATCGATCAGTTCAATGCGATCGGCGGCGTGGGTTTCCAGTAAATGCCGCATGAGGGCACCCTTGGCATTGGTGGGGCAGCGGACCATGCAATTGCGGTGGTAAACGTTGGGTAACTCCGTGCGAATTTGGCCGAGGGAGCGCTCCTGAATCGTGAGCATTTCGATGAGCTTCGCAATACAGTACATCGCGTCGAAACCGGGGTGTAATTGCGGGAAAATAAAGCCCATTTCGCTACTGCCGCCCAGGACGACATTGGGGTTAGCGTGGCAAGCTTCCATCAGGGCCGTGGGATTGGCCTTGGTGCGGATGACTTGGGCATCGTGGCGACGGGCGATTTGCTCCACCGCACTGGAGACATGGACCGGCACCACCACAATGCCGCGCGGCTTCGCCGTCAGCACCGTATGCACCATCAAGGCCGTCAGTTGTTCCCCCCGGATGGGAATCCCCGACTCATCCACCAACAGCAACTGCTCCCCATTGGCCGACACCTGCACCCCAAAGCTGGCCCGCAGCGCTTCGACCACATGGCCCAACTGATTCAGCAATGCCTCCCGTTCCTCCGTTGAGGGGATAATTTGGCGCAAACTGGCATTGAGCACCACGGCATCACAGCCAAAGTCTGCCAGAAGAATCGGGAGGACTGCCCCCGACACCGCATAGGCGTAGTCGATGACCACTTTAGTGCCGCCGTGGCGAATGGCATCAAGGCTGAGGGTTCTGGAAAAGGCTTCGCCGTAGAGGTCGATAAGCTGGTCACGGGGGTAGGCAATGCTGCCAATTTCGTGAATTTGGACCCGGCGCAGGTCTTCCTTAAAGTATGCGCCTTCTATCTTTTTCTCCCGTGACTTAGAGATGTTAATCCCTTGGGAGTCAAAGAACTCAATCAAAATATAGTCGGGCCGATCGGGGTGAATCCTGACATGAATGCAGCCTTCCACATCCATGGTGGGCACAACGGTGCGGGCGACGGGGATGGCGGTGGCCTCTAGGTTTTGGACATGAACCCCCACGGACATGAGGCCGGAAATGAGCGATCGAGAGACCATCCGGGAAATACTGCGCTGATCCCGCGAAGTTGCGACCTTATCCCCCGGTTTGAGGGTCGATCCATAGGCAGCACCCAGTTTAACGGCAAACTCCGGCGTGATATCAATATTGGCCAATCCAGCAACGCCCCGCTGACCAAAGAGGTTGCGATGGGCGGTATGGCCCCAAATTAAGTTGATATTGAGGGTTGCGCCCGGTTCAATGCGCTTACAGGGCCAAACGCGGACATTGGTGTTAATTTGGGCCTCTTCTCCCACGGCAGAGAGGGATCCGACGACAGCCCCTTCCATAATATGGGTGCGGCGATCGATGCGGGCACCCCGCGCAATCACGCAGGCTTCCAAATGGGCCTCTTCCCCGACAATGACCCCATTCCAGATAATCGTCCGTTTCAGGTCTGCATCCGCCCCTACGGTGACGTTATCGCCGATGACGGTCCCGGCGCTAATTTGGACCCGTGGCCCAATGCGGCAGTTATGGCCAATCAGCACGGGGGCTTCAATACTGGCGCTTTCATCGATATAGGTATTCTGTCCAACCCAAAAACCGGGTTTTTTCTCCTGGTAGCTGACTTTCAGCCGCACACGCCCCTGGAGACAGTCATACTGGGCTTCCCGGTAGACATCCAGGTGGCCCACATCGCACCAGTAGCCCTCTGCCACGTAGCCATACATGGGTTCTCCATTGGCCAAGAGTTGGGGAAAGAGGTCGTTGGAGAAGTCGGCTTCTTGGTTGGGGGGGAGGTAGTCGAGGACTTCTGGCTCTAGGATATAAATGCCGGTGTTGACGGTATCGGAAAAGACCTCACTGGTGGAAGGTTTCTCTAAAAAGCGACAAATTCGCTGATCTGCGTCGGTAATCACTACCCCAAATTCAATGGGGTTCATGACACGGGTGAGGATAAGGGTAGCCTTGGATTTCTTGGCATGGTGAAAGGCGATCGCTTCACTCAAATCAAAATCCGTCAGACTGTCGCCGCTGATGACCAAAAACGTATCATCCAAGAGTTCAGCCGTACTTTTCACGCAACCGGCGGTGCCCAGGGGTTGGTCTTCTTCAACGGCATAGGTCAACTGCACCCCAAAGTCGCTCCCATCCTGGAAATACTCCCGCATGACATCGGGTAAAAAATGGAGTGTGGCGATGACTTCGGTAATTTGGTGGCGTTTGAGCAGGTTTAAGATATGTTCTGCGATCGGACGGTTCAAGATGGGAACCATCGGTTTCGGCACATCATAGGTTAAGGGGCGAAGTCGCGTCCCGGATCCGCCCGCCATTAGAACTGCTCGCATAGATTCTCCTTGCTTGGGCAAAGGCAACAAGCCCCCCGCTGATGGGCCATCGCCTGGGCAGACGATCGGGGGCTATGGCATCTGCACTCTAGGATATCCCCCGGACCTAAGGCCGTCGGTATCAACCGCTCAATTCTATAAACTGTTGCAAATCGTAATAGGATTTAACCGGGTCTGGGGTTGGGATTCTGGGCGGGCTAGCCCTGGGTTTGGGGGGTGCATCCCTCTTTTTGCCAGTGACTTGCCAGTGACTTGCCAGTGACTTGCGAGTTCCCAGGGGCATAAAGTCCTACCCCCCCCATCCAGTTGTGCCTTTGTTCCTATTCTGCTATTGCTGCCTTTATGTCTAACTTGATGTATCAAGAAGAGCATTACGTGGTTCTGGAACCGGGAACTGCGGAAGTCTTCCTCAGTGCCTCGGAAATGCTGACCTATTTGCAAGGTTTGCTCCAGCGCTATGCGCCCGTGCTGTCGCCCGATGTGGCCCAGCAGCCTACGCCCTTGCTTCAGGCTCAATGTTTGCTCGATCGAGACTGTGAGTTAGAGATTGAACCGGGGCGATCGGTGCAGTGGTATGCGGTGCGGCTGGAGAAATAGACGCGGGTGTCGGGGCAAGCCCTCTGTGGTTGCCCTGGATTTTGGCGGAGACCCTGTAGGGGCAAAGCCTGCGGGATTGCCCTGGATTTTGGCCCTAGGAGACCGTACCCGATGTTTTGCGGTTAACTCATGGCTAACATGCGCTCGATCGGCTTGAGGGCGGCAAGGCGGGTTGCCTCCGGTAGGGTAATCTCTGGCGTGCGGTTTTTCATGGCCTCGTAGAGTTTTTCAAGGGTATTCAAGCGCATGTGGGGGCACTCGTTGCAGGCGCAGTTCTGGAGGGGCGGCGCGGGGATGAAGTCCCGATCGGGCATTTGCTTTTTCATTTGGTGGATAATGCCCGGTTCGGTGGCGACGATAAAGCGAGGGCGATCGCTGCGGCGGCTGTAGTTCAGTAATGCGGTGGTGGAGCCGATAAAGTCCGCATGGCGCAGAATCGTGGTTTCACATTCCGGATGGGCGAGGATTTCCGCCTCTGGATGCCGAATCTTGAGGTCAATCAGCTTACGCTCGGAAAAGGTCTCATGGACCATACAGCTACCCTGCCACAGCACCAGATCCCGTCCCGTTTGTTCCATGACATAGCGGCCCAGGTTGCGATCGGGAGCAAAAATAATGGGCTGATCGGCGGGGATTTGTTGCACCAACTTCACCGCGTTGGAGCTAGTACAGATAATGTCACTGAGGGCTTTAATCTCAGCGGAACAATTAATGTAGGAAATGACGATATGGTCGGGATACTGGGCCTTAAAGGCGGCAAACTGGTCCGCAGGACAACTGTCGGCGAGGGAGCACCCGGCGTTGAGGTCCGGCAGCAGAACTAATTTATGGGGGTTGAGGATTTTAGCGGTTTCTGCCATGAAATGCACCCCCGCAAAGACAATGACCTCAGCTTCGGTGGCGGCAGCTTGTTGGGAGAGGCCCAGGGAATCGCCGATATAGTCGGCAATGTCTTGAATCTCGGAGTCCTGGTAATAGTGGGCCAGAATGACGGCGTTGAGGTCTTTTTTGAGATCGGCAATGGCTTGGAACAGGTCCAGGGGCCGATCGGCGGGGGTCTTGAGGGTGGGAGCGGGGGCGGTGGCAAACACAGGCAGGGGGCGGGGGTTGGGGTCAAGGGATGTTTAAGCTAGCTTAATTATAGTTGAAATTACCAAAACCTCACCATAGCCTTCCCTTAAACTGGCTTTTTTATACTAGACAGAACTTCCTCAGCAGATGCCCCCTCGCCTCCCTTGAGCAGGGGAGGAAAGCCAGGAAAAAATGCTGTTTTCTCTTGGCTTAAGGGGATTAGGAGCACTGGGTCGCGCTCTCCCATGATTCCCTGACCTTGCTCACTGCATCTACACCTTAAGCTGTGTTGTACGGAATACTGGATTCGCTATGGCCTCTCGTTTTTCCCCTCGCCCGATCGTGGGCCGGACCCGTCGCCTTTGGGCCTCTCCCTTGGGCCGTAAGGCGGGTCGCAGTACCTTGGTGCTAATGCTGGGCTGTGGTGTGGTGCTGCTGTTGCAAGGGCTTGCCCCTGAGTCGTCTTGGCTAGAGAGCTTGTTGGGGGCGGTTTGGCTGCTGGGATCGGCCTGGTTGGCTTTTTATGCAGAGCAGCATGATTGGGATGTGGCATGGCGATCGGTGCGTTTGCCCTGGCTCAAGTAGGCGCGGGTTAAGTCTGGGCGCAGGATCGCCCCCCCTCCTGGGATTACCAATTGGCAACCGGCTCAAAAGGCTCGTAGGGCGGACTTGAGTCCGCCCCTTGGCAAAAGCAAGAGGATCCAATTCTGTGGATACTGGCGGGGAACTCGTAGTGCGGACTTGAGTCCGCCCCTGGGCAAAAGTGCAATGCACCCCCCTACAGCAGGTAGGTCTCGATCGTGCCCCGGCCTTTTACCTCGATCGTGCCCCGATACTCAAAGGGAAAGCGATCGCCCACCAAGGCATAGGTGGCCGCGCTGACCTGGATTTTGCCGGGAATGCCGTGGGACTCCATGCGGCTGGCGATATTAACGGCATCGCCCCAGAGATCGTAGGTAAATTTTTTAGTGCCGATGACCCCGGCGACGACGGGGCCGGTGTTGATGCCGATGCGCACCTGAAGGTTGCTGTGGCGGGACTGGTTAAAGTCGGCCAGGGCCGATCGCACCTCCAGGGCCAGATTGACCATGGCTCCTGCTGCATCGGGGTGGGGCGTGGGCACCCCGCCAACCACCATATAGGCATCGCCGATCGTCTTAATCTTCTCCAGGCCGTAGTGTTCCACCAGGGCATCAAAGCGGGAAAAAATCTCATTGAGCAAACAGACCAAATCCGAGGCGGGCATTTGGGTTGAAAGACAGGTGAAGTTGACCAAATCCACAAAGAGAATGGTGACCTGCTCAAAGTTTTCGGCGATCGCCCGCTGGCTCTGTTTAAGCCGTTCAGCAATGGTGGCGGGCAAAATATTGAGCAACAGTTGCTCAGACTTAAGCTGGGCCTCCCGGAGGGCTGCTTCTGTCTGGGATCGGGCCTGGATGGCGCTACAGGTGCGTTGAAATAAATCCTGGAACGATCGCACCACATCCCCCATTTCGTCCTGCTGTTGAATGGCTTGGGTTTCCAAGGTAATCCCGATCGCAGCGGGATAGGCTTGGGTGACCGCCTCCCCCACCCGCAGAAAGTCCCGCCGCAGTTGCAACACCGGCCTAATCACCAACTGCCCCACCACCACTAAGGTGGTCCCGGTCACCACCGCCGCGATCAGCACCACCAGCCCTGCCACCCGCAACCCATAGCCCTGTAAGTCCGCTGCCAACCCTGAGGCATCATGGCGCACCACAATCACGTATTGATCGTTGATCGTAAAGCCCACACTGAGGCTGGCCACGTCATAGCGCTGCTCGGTGCTGTTCAAGACCCCGATCGGAGTCTGGGCGGTGCTGGGAAGGGCAAAGAGGGGCGGCACTTCGCCAAAGGCACTGACCCGCTCCCCCGTTGTCCGCTTATAGAGCGCTCCCCCTTCCACCACCGATGCAGAATTTAACTGCCGGGAAAACTCGGCAAAGAGCGCCTTCACGTCCTCGCCCGTCATGGCTTCTTGGCGGGTGGCTAAGAGTAGCTCTTTGGAAACTGCCGCAAGGCGATCGAGGTACTCCTGCTTGCGATTTTGGTAGGAGGGAATAAAAATCACCACCTCGACCACCACCAGGCTCCAAAACACCCACCAGGTCACCTTCCGGGCCAGGGGAGACCGGGCCAAGCTCAGCATAAATTGCAAAATAAATTTCAAACCGTCGGAAAGGGCCATAGTTGGGAAGGGGCCAGGGTTAGGAAAGGGCTAAAGGCACAGGAGGGCGGGGGGTAAGGTGAACTGGCCCCCGTGTTGGGGCAGATCATACACTTCGATTACAGCATCCCAGTTTAGGGATCCGTAGAGATGGGGAAACCGGGGGGCATTGGCTTCGGGGGGGCTACCGTCGGGATGGGCGGGCGCTTCCCAGCGGATTTCGCCTTGGAGTTGCTGGGGATCGATCGCCAGGAGGATTAAGGTGCCTTGGTTGCGGTAAAAGCGATCGGCTACGCCACAGACCTGCGATCGTGTTGAAAGATGAATAAAGCCTTCCTGGGCGAGGGAGGGAGGCGCGTAGGGGGGGAGGCTGGTTTTGTGGTGATGGAAGTGGGGGCGATCGATCGGGGTCTGGGCCGCGATCGATCGGCTACCCGTGAGGGCCAACCATTGATCCTGGGTCAGCAGGTGAAAGAGCCAGTCAGTCATGGATGTGATCCTTATATTTTTGTATCTTTATATACAAAGAGTCGGCAGATTTGATCACAATGAAGATTTCTTAGGCTCTATTCAGAATTTATAAGGATCTATAAAACCCCGATCGCTTTATGAAGTTTTGTTGATGCCCTCTCACGTCCTGGCGGGTTCCAGCGTGGGATTGACCCCCTCTACTGAAGCAAATGTTATGAACCTCCTCAATGCTTACGCCCCCTTAGCAGACCTGATTCAATCCGATCGCACCCAAACCACCTGGTTCCTGGGCGGTTGTCAGTATATCTATACCAAAGGCTGCGCGGCCCTGAAACCGGGGGATTGGGTGGCCCTCTATGAGCCACCGTCGGAATACGCCTTCGATCGGGGGCTGCTCCTGTGCGAAACCACCGCCGATCGCTGGCTGCTGTGGGTGCCGGACCATGGCGAAGTGGAGTTGTGTTTACGCCAGGTTTGCCCTGGGGCTTAGGGCTGGAAGCGGGGTTGGAGTTGGTGGATGACTTGATCGAGGGCCACCGATCGCGAAGCCTTAAACAGCACCCGATCGCCCGGTTGCAACGTTTGCCCTAGGCGCTCCACCAAACTGGCTTGGTCCGCAAAAACCTCCGTGGGCACCCCCGCCGCCCCCGCCGCTAAAGCCTCTGCCTCAGCGGGATCCGCCAGGATCAGCAGGTGATCGATCGCCAACGCGGCCACCAACTCCCCCACCTCCCGGTGAAACGGCACCGAATAGGGGCCAAGCTCCTTCATTGTCCCCAGCACTGCCAGATGGCGCTGTCCCGGAAGCTGCTTCAACAACCGCAACGCCGCCGCCATCGACTCCGGCCCCGCATTGTAGGTTTCATCCAGGGCAATAATGTCTTGGCCCTTAGGCTCCGTCTGGCCCCAGACGAGGCGTTTGGCCCGTCCCCCCGGTAGCGTGACTTGGAGTTGGGTCAGGGCCGATCGGGGAATGCCCACGGCTTCAGCAACGGCTAGGGCCGCGAGAAAGTTCAAGGCATTGTGCTCCCCCGCCAGGGGCAGGGAAAACAGATCGTCCCCGACTTGCAGGGTCTCCGGATCCAGCAGTTTGCCCCGCAGGTCACCCTGTTCCAAGCCAAAGGTAGCGGTCGTCCCCTGCCAGCGCTGGGCCGCTGCCGCCATCAGCAGGGCATTATCGGCATTGAGAATTGCCCGTCTTGCCCCCGCCTTGCCGCCCGCTTGGACAGTTTCCGCCTCCAGCCGCGTCATCTGCTCCAGCAGTTCCGTCTTAGCCGCCGCGATCGCCTCCCGCGACCCCAGCCGCTCAATGTGCGCCACCCCCACATTGGTAATCACCCCGATCGTCGGCTCCGCGATCGTGGCCAGTTCGGCAATTTCCCCCGGCCCCCGCATCGCCATCTCAATCACCGCAAAGCGATGCTCCGCCCGCAGATTCAGCAGGGTTTTGGGCACCCCAATCTCGTTGTTATAGTTGGCCTCAGTTTTCAGCACCGGCCCCTGGGTCGCCAACATCGCCGCCACTAGTTCCTTGGTGGTGGTCTTGCCCACGGATCCCGTCACCCCGATGATCGGAATGGCAAACTGTCGCCGCCAGCCCTGCCCAATGGCTTGGTAGGCCGCTAGGGTATTGGCCACCTGGACCAGCGGCAAACCCAGGGCCAAATCCGCCTCACTGGGCTGAAAGGCCCCATCCACGATCGCCACAGCGGCCCCTTGCGCCTGGGCTTGGGCCAAAAACTGGTGCCCATCAAAGCGTTCCCCCCGTAGGGCGAGGAATGCCTGACCGGGGCTGAGGCTGCGGGTATCGGTGGAGAGGCCGGTGAGGGGGTGGGGGGGGAGGGGGGCGCTACCGGGGCAAGGGTGGCCCTGGGTGAAGGTGAGCAGGCGATCGAGGGATAGGGAAAAAGCCATGGTGAGCTAAGCGAGAAGGGCGGGGACCTGCGGCGACCGTGGGCGGGCAGCAACAATCCTCTGACTGATCCTAAGGCTTCCTGGGGCCAATACCAACGGCGATCGCGGTGAGATTGGGCTGCTGGCCCTGTTACGGAGATCACAATACAAACCTTGATTTATTGTTAATCTATGTAATGGTGGGATTCACAGAAACTTGGTTTTAATTTAGAGAAGAGATGCTATCTCAGCAACAGATTCAAGTCTTAGCCCAGAATTTTGGCAAAAATTAGCAAAAAAATCGGCTGTTTCAAGACTTTTAGATCAACTCCATTCTGTGAAGCTGTCCTAAAATTTGGATTGATGCCCTAGCAAACCTAGAGTTAATGCTCTAGGCTCAAGGATGCATCGTGGTAATGAAGGGTCAGGGCGATTTTTACTGTCACCCTCGCTTTACTTTCCTTATCTTTCAGGTTCCAATCTCAAGGGTGCCGTAGGGAACGCTACTCTACCTCTCTACAGTCTCAACTTAGGGCAACTGGGGCAACTCCCTAGCTCTAGCATGTACGACTCAAGCCGAATAACCCTCGCTTTTTTTGGACTGGGAGACCGTAGTTCCGTGAACACACAGGTTGCGCATCACGATCAGTCGCTTTATGAGCATTTTCTAGAGCGGGTTACCCAAGAACCCCCGGAGCGCTTATTAGAACGGTTTCGCCTTTTATTCTTGGAGGGGGCCAGTTATCCTGACCCAGAAATCCGCCAAGCCCTAGAGCAGATCCTGCTGAGCCGGATCACAGACCAGGAGTTTGCCTTTCTCCTGAACCGTTGTTGCTATATTTTGATTAACCATTGGCGGTTGAACGATCGCAACAATGCCGCCATCCTGCAACTCATCGATTTGTTGCGGGAAGTCCCTGTGAACCGCAGCGGTACTCTCTACCGTGCCCGCACAACCGTGCGGCTTCATCAGTGCTGGGAAGCCTTCCAATACAGTGATCAGTACTTGACGCTGCACCGACTGATCCAGGTGATGGAGGAGATCAAACCCCCCGCCCAGCCGATCCAAACGGAACCCCTAGGCCAACTGATTCGCCGCTATCCCTACCTTTATGATCACTGCTTGGTGAGCGAGGGCAGCGACTATGAGCAGCAGCAACATGCCCTGAGGTTGCGCACCCAGCACCAACGGAAATACGAAGCGGATCTCTCCCTCTACCTCACCTACCAAGTTCGGGGCAATGCGTTGGTGCGCCAAGGCATTCGGGATCCCCAGGAACTGAAGCGTCGCCTCAAGCCAGTGGCCAATCCTACGTTTTTGAACAATCAGGAACTATCTACGGCCCTGCGCCAGTATGCGGGCAAGGTCGATCGGGGCAAGTCCTACCGGGAAGTAGCCCAGGATTTTTCCCGCTATGCGGGCCAAAGTCACAATTTTGGCAAGTTTAAGGTCTTCCTTTACGAGTACATTATGGCGGCGGTGGGGGGCGAGTCGGGCTATGCTAACCGCACCTTTAACCGCCAACTGACCCGCCATCTTCAGCAAATTTCGCCGGAGAGTGAAGCTAGCCGCCTCAATGACTTTTTGGTGATTCGCACCTGTAGCCAGGTGGTCAATTTTATGGTGGTGGAAAGCCCCCGCAAGGCCGATCACTTTGTGTTTATGGATTTGCTCAATAACCTTGGCCCCTTGGGAACGGTGGGGGTTTTGCTCCGGCTGGTGCTGTTTTGCACCAAGGTCAAGCCCTATCTAGAAAAGCGGTTTTCGATCCTGTTCACCCACTACGAAGGCAGCAACCAGGAAACAATGCTGTGGCTGATTCATGCCCTAGAGCATCTTCAGTTGGCTTTAACGACCAATTTTGGTGCTTTACAATTGCCCTTTCGGATTTAAAGGGTCTTGAAAGCCTCTTGAAAGCCTTTCACTGTGGCAGGGTTTTGGTGGGGGCGCGGTTGCCCTGTCCAGGAGTATGGGGTGAGGCAGAGGGTTAGGCAGCCTAGTCCCTACCGAGTGGGTTAGTCTGCCCCTGGGAGGAGGGGGGCGAGGGGACTGTTGGGGGACCTAGTTTGCGGGGCTGTAGGCGTTAGTTAGGGCTGAGGTTGCGGCGCTGTTCTAGGGTTGCGCGTTCGCCGTAGTTGAGGAGGATCTCGATGGTGTCGAGGCGGTGCTCCCAGGTTTGCAGGGCGTAGGGGTGCTCTAGGGCGTGGAGATAGAACCAGTCGTTGAGGTTGGTTTGGATCAGGTCCAACTGCGATCGGGCGACTTGAATCTGGGCAGCGGAGGGGCGCTGGGCGAGGGTGGCGAGGGCTTGGCGCAGCTTTTGCCGCTGGTTTTGCCAAGATTCCACTGCTGTGGGCCGTACCGAGAGTTGCTCTTGTCCCCGGAGAAAGTCCCATTCGGTTTCAAGGGCGGTAAACCG
The DNA here is from genome assembly GCA_035286285.1 of Prochlorothrix sp. Lineage (GTDB taxonomy): Bacteria > Cyanobacteriota > Cyanobacteriia > Prochlorotrichales > Prochlorotrichaceae > Prochlorothrix. Next base: position 15,529 of record JAYKJG010000208.1, on the reverse strand, counting down.
GAGTTGGGCGGCGCGGAAGGGGTCGCGGTGGGGGAGGACTTGGGCAGTGGGGGAGGGGCTGGGCGTAAAGCGATCGCGCAGTTCTGCTTCCCAATGATCCATGGCAAAAAGGGCGTAGCCCGGTGCTGGATTATCCCGCAGGAATTGCACTTGGTCGAGCACGGCGACATCGCTGAGTTGGGGCAAGTTGACACCGGGCACAATCAGGGTCGATCGCAACTCTGGATCCAAGAGCCAGGGTTCGGTGATTTCCTGGAAGCGATTGGTGTCCATGGCGTAGGACATCAACACCACCATGTCCACATCCCCCGCCTTGGCCCAGGTTTCCCAGTCCTGCTGAATCTTGGCGACGCGCTCGTGGGTGGGGAAGGGGAAGACGGCAACGGAAAGGGCGACATGGGGGTGTTCTCGATGGAGGAAGTCGGCGACGCTGGCGACAAATTCCGTGACTTGGGTTTTCTTAAAGTCGAGCCAGTCTCCCCAGAGGGGCGATTGGGGGTTGAGGTGAGTGGGATCGAGACCGGTTTGGGCTTGGAAGCGGCTGCGACCGGCTTGGCCATAGCCAAAGGTAAAGCCCCCGGCCATGTCTTGGAAGGGATAGCGGATGTAGTCTAGCTGCACCCCGTCTACGTCGTAGCGATCGGTAATTTCTGCCACCAGATCCAACAAATAGGCCCGTGCTTCTAGGTTGGCGGGGTCGATGTACACCTTACCGTCGTTGGGATGAATGCGGCGACCTCGGTTGTCGATGTTGGTCCAGTCGGGATTGCGGCTCAGCACTGGCCCCATGTAATCCAGGGGTCGCCCTAGGATCCGGTTGTGGGCCTTGTTACCCACGGCAAAGGTCCACATCCACGCATGGAGTTCCATGTCGCGATCGTGGGCGAGTTTGACGGCTTCTGCGAGGGGATCCCAGCCACGGGTGAGGGGGTTTTGTTCGGGGGCAACGGTGCTGGGGTAGATGGGAAATCCGGCGTTAATGGTTTCAAAAAAGACGAGGTTAATGCCCGCTGCTTGGAGGGAGTCAAAGACCTTGGCCAGTCCTTCGGGGGAACCTGCTTTGACGATCGTGCCACGATCGAGCCAGATCGATCGTACCTCCGGCTGGAGGGGCTGGCTTTGGGGATAGCTGTCCCAGAGTTGGCGACGGGCCGAAATCCACTGCCGTCGGGCGTTTTCGTAGTTGCGGGCGGCGACTTCCTGGGGAAAGGAGCGGAGGGTGTCTTGGACGGTGGACAGAATGCGATCGAGGCTGGTGGTGCGGGCCAAAGGAGTGGACTGGGTAGCCCTGGAGGCACCGGGGAGCGGGGTGGATCCCGTTGGGGGGGGGAGGCTAGCCTGGAGACTAAGCTGGGGGTTTGGACTGGAGGCGCGTGCCCCTTGGCTTTGGGCCAGGGACAGGGCAAGGTGGCCACTTTGGAACCGGCCTAGGAGGTTGCTCAACTCCTGGCGCATGGCTACGGCTTCAAGAAAAATAATCGGCTCTTGGTTGAGTTGGATCTCCAGTCCCGGCTCGGCGACTTGTTGGGAGGGGTCGAGGCCCGCTTGATCGTCGTCGGCGAGGGCATCGTTGCCGGTGGGCAAGGGGGCTGGGGTGGGGGTGCGGGCTGGGGGGGCGCTGGGGCGGGGAGTGGGAGTCCTGGGTTGGGCAGCGGGTTGGGCAGTGGGCTGGACGATCGGGGCAGGGGGTTGGGGCGATCGTAGGGGCGGCAGGGGGGCCGGTTCCGGCAGGCGTTGGGCTTGGGTTCCGCTGGGGCGATTACTGGGCCGATCGCTGGCCCGATCGCGGGTGGGTGGGGCGGTGGCAACCTCTCCATTCAGCCTGGAACCGGAGAGGGAAAAGGTGCCGAAATGTTGCAGACTGGCCTGGAGCCAGCGGCGATCGAACTCGGCGGTACTCGCTGCTAGATCAGGGCTAGACTGACCCCAATTCCAGCCCAAAAAGACGGTTCTGCTGGTGGCTAAAACTGCTACCTTGGGTGTTCGCTGGTCTTGCCAGAGGGCGACGGGGGTGCTATCCATGCGAATCGGTACAATGACCCCGCCCTGAAGCTCCGGAACCACCAGCCGAGGAACCCAGGTCACCGCTGTATTGGGTTTCATCTGACTGCCCAAGGGGCCGCCTTGGTCCCAGTAGGCTCCGACGAGGTTGCGTAAAACTTGCTGAACTTCGCTGGGCGATCGGGTGCCCAAAGGACCGCTCACAATCAGCCGTCCCCCCCGGTTGTACCACTGCTCCAACAGCGTCGCCTGCTGAAGGCTGAGGCGCTCCAGATTGACCAGAAACAGAAAGGTGTAGCGATTGAGGTCGTTGAGGCTGTCTAGCTCTTTGAGGTTGAGGGTTTGGTAGGGAATTCCGGTTTCACGCAGACGGGACTGGAGCAGGTTGGGGTTTTCGGCTTCAGCTTGGGGATCATAAATGACCCCCAAAACCAAATCTTGATCAATCAGGGCAAGCCGATCGTACAGGGCAAGCCGATCGTGGGCTGGGGACGGGTTGGAGTGGGCTGCGGGACGGGTGGCCAGACCCCCAGTGCGATCGAAGCGGGATGTGGATAGTTCTGATTCTGCCAGGACCGGCACAGCGCAAAGGGTCCACAAAAGCGTGGAACAGACCGTGGAGCCAAGGGGAAGGGAGCGGCCAAAAAAATGTCCAGACAGGTGTGGCATGGGAGTCCGTCAGCGTGAAGAAATGGGCAGATTCCGAAGGGAGCACGAGACCCCCCCCGGAGAATGGACTGGTCTGAATTCTAGCAGAACCGGCGGGAGAGACCTAGGCAACCCCGACTTGGGGCGCTGCTGGAACTGCTCTTCTCAGGGTTTTCCCAGGGAATCGGGTCTATCCCCCTTGAGACAGGCCAGAGAGGCTCCTCCCACCCAAGAGCGTGTTGTGGGATAGCTGTTCTGGCTGTCCAGGGGCGCAAGGGGGATACACCCAGGGAATCCGGATGCTGGGCCGGGGGAGGGTCAGGGCCAAAAAAACCGTAATTTCCCGGAGATTCCCCCCAGTGGCCTAGGGTTCTCCGCCGTAAAGTCCCGTGGAATAACTCTGGTGGAGGCTAGGTCAAATTAACGATAATAAGCACAGCAAAGACCCTGGAAAACCTCCCTCTATCGAGCCGAAACCCTTTTTTGAAGGATGGTGGCCATGACCCATTGCACCCCTTCCCGTACCGCTGCCCACACCAGCCTGGATCTGCTGATTCAATATCATCGCACCCCCTCAATTGCCCTGCGGAACCGCATTGTTCAGTTGAATCAGGGGCTGGTTCATAAAATTGCCCATCGTGTTAGCTACCAGTGCCCAGAACCCTTTGAAGACTTGGTGCAGTTGGGCCATTTGGGTTTAATGCGGGCGATCGAACGCTTTGACCCCAGTCAGGGCTGCGCCTTTAGTTCCTTTGCGGTGCCCTATATCCGGGGAGAGATGCTGCATTTTCTGCGCGATCGTAGCGCTACTTTAAAGATTCCCCGCCGCATCAAAGATCTACAAAAGTCCGCCAAAAAAACCCGCGAAACCTTAACCCAGAACCTCTGCCGCCGCCCCACCGCCCAGGAAATCGCCGCCCATCTCCACATTTCCCTCCAGGATTGGCACGACATTCAACTGGCAGACTGCAACCGCTTTCCCCTTAGCCTGGATAGCACCCTGAGCACCCACAGCGACACCCCCATTCCCCTCGGTGAAACCTTGGTGGATGAAAGCTATCAATGGTGGCAGCAGTTTGAAGAGGAGCGGCAGCAACTTCAGGCGGCGCTGGAGCAGTTGGCCGATCGCGATCGGCGAGTGTTGGAGTGGGTCTTTATCCAGGGGTTGTCCCGTAAAGAAGTGGCCCACCGCATTGGGGTCAGCCCCATCACCATCAGCCGTTGGATTCAGCAGGGCTTGCAGCAGTTGACCCATCTCCTCCAGCCCTCATGGTCCCTCTCCGCCTAGGGTCTTGCGGAAAGTCCCCGTTAATGGTGGAATTGATATTCTATGGTCTAGGTTTGGGTACGGGGGTTTCGATCCCTGCGCTGAACTGCACCCCTAGCTGGGGGCGTGGCGGAATGGTAGACGCTGCGGACTTAAAATCCGTTGACTGCGAAGTCGTGAGGGTTCAAGTCCCTCCGCCCCCATCAAGCTGTATCCCTACTCTGGCAAGGCTTTCCGCCCTGACGGGGTAGGGATTCTTGCTGTGAGTCTACCATTCGTCTCCCATTGGTTTGACCGGGGCTATGTTGGCGGGGGCGGGGGGGTGTGAAAAATTTGTTTGGGGGGGGTTGTCAAATTTTGGGTCTTGGTCTATTATAAATGAGTACGGAAAAAGCAACGCGGGGTAGAGCAGTCTGGTAGCTCGTCGGGCTCATAACCCGAAGGTCCATGGTTCAAATCCATGCCCCGCCACCAAATTCAAAGTTACCCTGATGATGTTAAGGCCAAGACGTGAGTCTTGGTCTTATTTTTTGTGTGTTCTGAGTGTGGTTTTGGATGGGGAGAGGGTAGAGCGGGGGAAGCTGGGCCGGGACTGGGGGGCTAGGCAGAAAGTAGTTAGGGTGAGGGGTTGGGGGTGAGGATGTGTTTGAGGAGGGTGGGGGCGATCGCCTCGATCGGCAGGATTTGTTTTGCTGCGCCGAGGGCGATCGCCTCCTTGGGCATTCCAAAGACGACGGAACTGGCTTCATCCTGGGCGATGGTATGGCTTCCGGCTTGGGCCATGGCCTGTAACCCCGTTGCGCCATCGCTGCCCATGCCCGTTAGCAAGACCCCGATCGCCGATCGGCGGTAGTAGGCCGCCACGCTGTTAAACAAAACCGTCACCGAAGGGCGATGGCCCACGACGGGTGCTTGCTTAGACAGATGGAAATGGCCTTGGCCGTTGATGGTCAGGTGGTGGTGATCCGGTGCAAAGTAGACCTGGCCCGCTTGGGGTCGGGTGCCCGCTTGGGCTTCCTGAATCGGGAGTTTAGAGGACTGGCTGAGCCAACTGATCAAGCCCCCCAGAAATCCCTCACTGATGTGCTGAACACAGACCACGGGCAGGGGAAAGTTGGACGGCAAATCCGACAGCAGCACCTTAAGAGCCTGGGGGCCACCGGTGGAAGCCCCGATCGCCAAGATCCGGGGTGCACGAATATCCAGGGCCAAAACCGAGGCCGTTGTTGCCGTTGCGCGGGCCGCTGAGGTTGAGGGGGTAGCCTGGGTGGGGGCAGCGGTGGGCGTAGTGGTGGCTAGACGATGGCGGCGTTGGGTAAAGACCTTGATCCCCGACAGCAGCTTGACTTTGTGGATTAAATCCGCCTTATTTTTGTCATATTCGGAACTGAGGCCGGTGCGAGGCTTGGGAAAGACATCCAAAGCGCCTGCCTCCAAGACGCGGAAGACATTATCGCGGTCTTCCTCTTGCACTGAAGCACTAATCACCAAAATGGGACGGGGATAAATTTCCATGAGGCGCTGGGTGAGTTCTATGCCGCCCATCTTGGGCATGTGAAAGTCGGTGCAAATAATATCAGGCTCCAGTGCCGGGATTGCCTCTAGGGCCTCTAGCCCATTGGTTGCGGTGCCCACGACTTCCAACTCGGTGGTACTGGCAAAAATGCGCTTGAGGATGGTCAGGGCAATGGGAGAGTCTTCAACTAGAAAAACCCGAATTGGCAGAGAAGGCATAGGGTAATCTCCCCAGAACCATGGCTTAAATCAATCGCTGGAGGGTCTCTAAGAGGACATCCTGGCTAAAACTACCTTTGGTGATGTAGGCATTGGCTCCAGCATCGGCTCCCCGTCGTCGATCGTCGTCGCTGGCTAGGGTTGTGACAAGGATGACCGGAATTTCATTATATTCCTGATGTTGGCGGATCCGTGCAGTGAGGCCCAAGCCATCCAAATTTGGCATTTGCACATCGGAGACTACGGCATCTACGGAGTTGGCCTGGAGCTTGTTAAAGCCATCCAAGCCGTCTACGGCGGTGATTACTTGGTAGCCTGCGCCTTCGAGAATCCGCTTTTCTTGGGTCCGGGTGGCGATCGAATCCTCGACGAGCAGGACGATCTGTTGTTGGGGTAGGGCACTGCTGACCCCGATCGCTGAGCTACTGCTGCTACTGCTGCTACTGTTGCTACTGCTACTCAAGACAGCGCTGCGTTTGCGCCGTACCGACTGGATTAAGTCCTGGGGATTGAGGACCATGCAGACTTCCCCGGTGCCCAAAATTGTTGCGCCGGAGACATTGCGGACCCGTTTGAGCAGTTGGCTCTGGGGCTTGAGGACGACATCTTGCTCATCGACTAAATCATCCACAAACAAACCGAGGCGATCGGCCCCAGCCCGCACAATAATGCAGGGCAATCGCTGCTTTTTAGGCAAATTGCTACCGTTGCTGGATAATTCCAGTAAATCTGCCAGAGAGGCGACGGAAATGGGCTGTTGATCATAGACGATCGTGTCTCGGCCTTCGATCGTAAAGATATCCTCCGGACTGACCAAGCAGGCCGTTTGGACAAATTCCACGGGAATGGCATAGTTGCGCTGTTGAATGGCCACAATCATGACATGGGCCGTGGTGAGGGTGGTGCCCAGTTGTACCCGAATCAGACAGCCTTGGCCGGGGGTGGACTCAACCTCGATCGTCCCCTTGAGGTGCTCCACATTGGTGCGCAGGACATCTAGCCCCACGCCCCGCCCAGAAATTTCCGTCACCATGGTACAGGTGGAAAATCCAGGCTGGAGAATTAAATTCTGAATCTGACCCTCACTGAGGCTTTCTAGCTCTTCAGGGCGCACTAAACCCCGCCGTACCGCCGTTTCTTTAATGGCTGTAACATCTAGTCCTTTGCCGTCATCCTGCACTTCAATGACGATGCTGCTGGGGGTTTGGTAGCTGCGGAGGGTGAGGGTGGCGGTTTCGGGTTTGCCCTGTTGGCGACGGCGGGCGGGGGTTTCAACGCCGTGATCGATCGCATTGCGGATCATGTGCATCAGGGGATCCCGCATTTCTTCGACGATGCGCTTATCGGCCTTGGTTTCCCCGCCTTCAATGACCAATTCCACCTGTTTCTGCTCCTGACGGGCCAAATCCCGGACCATGCGCGGGAAGAGATTGAACAGCGTAGACAGGGGAAGCAGCCGCAGGGTCCGAATGCCTTCCTCTAGTTCATCGCTGATCATCTCTAGGCGGGTGATGTCTTCGTAGAGGGCGCTCCGGAGATGCTCGGAGAGCGATCCTAGCTTTTGGAGGTAGGTTTCGGCCCGGTTATAGAAGGCTTGGAGGGATTGGCTGGCGGGGATGCCGCTTTGTTTTTTGCTGTAACTGGGGCTGTAACTGGGGCTGTAACCGGGGCTGTAGCTGGGGCTGTAGCTGGCGCTATGGCTGGGGCTGTAACGGGAGACGTAACTGGGGCTGGTTCCGGTGTTGCCCTTGGCTTCGTCGAAGAGAAAGCGGTTCACAAAAAAGTCCCGGTTCCATTCTTCCCACAGGGTTGTGATGGCCTCGATTTCTGCCAAGCGATGGGCTACCCGGATTTTGGTCACGGTGAGTTCCCCGGCATGGGTCATGAGGCTGTCGAGGTTTTGGGTGGGGACGCGGATGGTTTCGATGCGGTAGGCTTGGTTGCCGATCGTGGCGGTGGTGAGGGAGTCGGGACTGGTGGCGGGGTCGATCGCGGTGGCCTCGGCGGTGGAGTCGGAGGGGCTAGCAGCGATCGATCGGGGGTCACCGTGACCCTTGGCGGGTGAATCCCCACCGAGGCCCGCATCGATGACCGAGGGGTCTGGTGTGCCGGTTTCGGGTGTTTCTGGCTCTAATGCGCCGGTTTCGAGGGCTGGGGCTTCGGTAACGGCAATTTCGGGGTTTAAGGCTGTGGGTCTTGAGGTTTCTGGTGCGAGGGCGGCGGCGGGCGTTGCCGGTTCTGGGGGAGGGGCTGCTTTTGGCGGGGGTGGCCCCGATCCCCCCATCAGTTGGGCTAGCACATAGAAGGCACTAACCCCACAGGCTTCTCCGGTCACGGCTTCCTGCACCATTTTGCCCAGGTCGGCGAGGGTGTGGGCGAGGCGATCGCACAGTTCCACCGTCAACACCTGATCGCCCTGTTGCACCGCCTTGAAAATATGCTCAACCTCATGGGCAATGGTACCAATGTCCTTGAGGCCCAACATATTGCTGTCGCCCTTGAGGGAGTGGGCATCGCGCATGATTGCATCGATGACCGCTGCATCATTGGGGTGTTTTTCGAGGTGTAGCAACCCCGCGTCAATGTTTTGGAGCCGTTCCTCACTGGAGGTTTTGAACAGATCCCTGAGTTCATCGTCATCAATCCACATCACCATGGTTGGTCCTCCAGTAAAGGTGTCGTGCTGTGCTGGATCCGCACCCAGTTCGCGCGGGTCCATTTCACTTTGGCGGGTTCACCCATTGGGGTAGGGGCAAACCTCCCGTGGTTGCCCCGGTTGTACGTCTGAAGAGGGTCGGCACCCTTCGGCTAGGCTCAGGACAGGCGGGGGCACGACCCCTACGGTTGATGGTTCCAAAGTGAAACGCACCCATCCGCACCAGACCCACGCCAGTCGGGCTGCTAAACCAGGTTTAAACTACGGTCTGTAGGTTCACCGCTGCCTCATTCAACCGCTCAGTACCCAGGCGCACTTGGCTAATGCCCCCTGCGGTTTCCTGGGCCGCTGTATTGAGGTTATTCATGGCGGTAACCACCTGCTGAATCGCTGTGGCTTGCTGTTTCACGTTCAGAGAAATTTGCTGACTGTTGATCACCACATTGTTGACCGCATCGGTGACCCCCGCAAAGGCCGTGGCGGTTTCCTGGGCAATGCGGACCCCTTCTTCCACGGTCTTACTGCCCTCATCCGTGGCCATGACGGTGGAATTGATGGCATTTTGGATATCCTGGACCAGGGCATTGATTTTCTCGGCGGAATTCTTGCTTTGGTCTGCTAATTTGCGAATTTCCCCCGATACAACCGCAAAGCCCTTACCATGCTCCCCAGCCCGCACGGCTTCCACCGCTGCATTGAGGGCGAGCATATTGGTTTGGTTGGCCAAGTCGCTGACTAATCCAGAAATGCTACCAATTTGGCTGGTTTGCTCGCTCAGGCGCAGGATTTGGTCAGAAATGGCCTGGACTTTGATCATCAAGGCATCCATGCCCTGGAGGGTACGATCGACGGCCTGGGTTCCCGCTTCGGCCATTTCTAGAGCTTGGCGGGCACCGGCGGCGGCGGCTTCGGCCTGTTCTGCGGACTGTCGCGAGGATGCGCCTAATTCATCCATGGTTGCCGTGGTTTCGTTGACGGAGGCGGCCTGTTGCTGGGCTGTGCGCTCCTGCTGCTGTACGGTTGCGGCAATTTCCGTGGTTGAGGCGGCAATGAGGGCGGAGGAACTGGACATTTGCTGGGAGGCTTTATTGATGATCCAACTGCCCACTGCTAGCGAAAAAAGGATTGTTATGATGCAAGCGGCAAAAACAGTGCGCTGGAGATTAGCTAGAGCAGCCTCTGATAGTTTTTTGTTGGTATCGACAATTTCAGCCTGTATATCCTCCATTTCGGCCAGCAGTGCGGTGAGTTTTTCGGCCAGATCGCGTGCTGACTCCCGCTTCCACAGATCGATCGCCTCATCGACACGCCCCTGACTGGCCATGGTGATTAACCCTTCATTGATGTCCATTAACTGTTGGGTTTGCTCTGCCAGTTTTGCGAGGTTTTCTTGTTGCCTGGGGTCGATGATGAGGGAACGGATATCGGCTACTTCCTGCTCATAGGCTTCGCGGGCTGCTTGGAAAGACTGGAACGAGACTGGGCTAGGATCGAGGAGGTAGCCCCTTGTCGATCGGGAAGCAACTTGAATTTGGAAGCTAATCTTGCCAATATGTTGGTTTGCGTCTCCGGCGCGATCGCGCTCTGCGGTTACAGCTTTAACGCGACGAATATTGAGATCGGTCACGACAACGGCCACTAAAAAGGTCAAAATCGGGACAACATAGCCCAGGGTAATCCAGTGCCGGAGCCGTAACTGTTTTGTTGTATTGTTGGTCAGCATCATTGAAAGAACTCCATCCTATACCACTTCATCGACCACTAGCTCGGAACTGGTGAGCAGTTTGGGTAAGTCCAAAATACTCATCTGTTTGTTCTGGTAGGGGGCAATACCCCGAATATATTCATCATTGAGGGCGTGAACTGCCGCAGGGATGGGAGAAATGTCAGTAGGACGTAAATAAATCACGTCAAAGACCTCATCAACGGTGATTCCAGCCACCAGTTCCTCAGACCGGGCGACGATCGCCTTGTGGCTTTGCTCCGATCGCTCCAAGGGCAGATTTAAGATGCCGCTGATGTCTACTAAGGTCAGAATTTCACCCCGTAGGTTGAGATTGCCAACAATGTGGGGCGGGCAGCAGGGAATGGGCGTAACGTTGTCCACATCGGTGAATTCGTGGATGACTTCCAGCCCCAGGGCAAAAAATTCCCCTTGCAGCCCCACGACGGCATAGGGAAGCAGTCCGGAAAAGCTGACTTCTTCGGTGCGGTTGCGGAGACTGTGGGCGCGTTTAAGTAGGACTTCGCGCTCGTCGGTGGTAGCGTGGGGGAAAAAGACGTTCAGCCGGTAGGGTTGGGATTTTTGCCAGAATTCGGCTTCTAGGGACCGATCGCCTGGGGGGACGGGGGCATGGGGGTCTGTGCTGGGGGCGATCGGGGGATCGGCGGTCGATCGATCGCCTCGGTGCCCTAGTTCATTTTGCCCTAGATTTTGCCCTAGCCCATTTTGCCCTAGCCCATTTTGCCCTAGTTCATTTTGCCCTAGATTTTGCCCTAGCCCATTTTGCCCGTGGCTTTCTGCTGAGGGATCGGCCCAGGGGCCACCCTGGCGCTGAGGGGCGGCACCGGTGCCTATGCTGCTTTCTCCGCTCATGTCCGTTGCAACTCGCAGGGTCAGCGGATCGGTAAAATCCGTGAGCAGCGTGCCATAGCGCACGATTAACTCGGCCTGGAGCAGGGTAATGAGTTCCGACTCCAGTTTGGCGATACCGGCCACAAAGTGGTGGCGGTCGGTGCTGTGGTGACCGGGAGCCTGGGTAATATTGGCGGTGTCGATGCTTTGGACTTCGGAAGTGCGGTTGACGATCAGACCGACGCGATCGCCCGTCTCATTGGCCACCACCACGATGCTATCGCTGAGTTTGTAGGGCTGGGTGGGAAAGCCAAAGCGGCGCTGGAGGTCCACGATCGGGAGCACATCACCCCGCAGGTTAATGACCCCCACAACATCCAGGGGGGCTTCGGGAATCAGGGTAATTTCCGGCAAAAAGAAGATTTCTTGCACAGCATAGGCATTAAGGCCATAGCGAGTCTCGTGCAGTTCGATAATCAGATAGGGTTGGTATTCCATGGCTAACCAACTCCTGGTTGAGGGTAGGGATAAAACAGAGGCGACATGGCTGGAAACCGTAGGGGGGTTAAAGGCTCCCTGATGCTGAAGCGACAAGCGATCGAAACATCTCTCTCCAAAACAGTTCTCTTTTCTATTTACCCCGCCCTAGCCAGACCAGCGTTATAAATTTCACGTCTGGTACATAAAGTTTACGTTTGTTTACAGGGTGGCCTGGATCTGCGGCTCGATCGGCCCTTCAGCTACGGTATTGGCTACGGTCTGGCGCAGTGGCGGCTTTACCAAATGCGATCGAGGGTGAGGGAGAAGCCGGGTAGGATGGTTTCGCCGGAGAGGGCAGTGGGGTTTTGGAGGACTTCGCGGGGTTGACCCGATCGGTAGATTTCGACGGTGCGGGTCTGGGGATCGATAAGCCAGCCGAGTTTTGCACCGTTTTCGTAATATTCCTGCATTTTACTTTGGATCTTGGTCAGGCTGTCGGTTTTCGACCGGAGTTCGATGACAAAATCGGGGCAGAGGGGCACAAAACCTTCGCGTTGCGTGGGGGTAAGGGTGGCCCAGCGATCGGGGCTAATCCAGGCGGCATCGGGCGATCGATCGGCCCCATTAGGTAAGCGAAACCCAGTGGAAGAGTCGAAGGGAATGCCAAAACCGCCCTCTTCTTCAATCCATTTCACTAAGAAATAGGCCAGTTTAATATTGCGATAGCCGGTTTCTCCGCCTGTGGGAGGGGCCATAATCAGTTCTCCGGTGGCGGTGCGTTCGAGTTGCAGGTCGGGGTTGGCTTGGGCGATCGCCTCAAACTGCTCAGCCGTGACCCGTAGGGCCACAGTCTGGGGAATGGCGAGATACTGGGGGGCGGGAGAAGGGGATACGGCGAGATCCATGGGTTTCCCTCTCAGGGAGCAGCGTTTGTCTGCAATTAAAGCATAGGGATGAACCCCGCAGGTCCAACCCCAAAACTAGACCTGAATGCTTAGTCCTGCCTGACGGGCCAAACTAATCCGAGGCCAGAGAGAGGATTGACCGGCACAGGCGATCGCCCAGTTGTTTTCAGCGATATACCGGAGTTTTCCGGCCAGTTCTGAGTCTTGCCAAGCTTCGGGGCAATGGGCCAAGAGTAGCAAAACCACTGCCTCAATGCGTTCCATGGTTTTGGGATTGGGCGATCGAATCAACCGTTCCCAATCTGCGACCCAGCCGGGATGACCCCATAGGGTCTGACCCGATTCAGCCAACTGCAAGGCCGCTTCTCCGGAATACACCCAATCTTCCGGCATTTCATACGCTGGATCGGCCAGGTTCATCGTCAGATTCTGTTCCAGATGATAAAGATATTGAGATATATCCATCTTTAAATTTCCCAGTGACGGCGAGCGATATCAACTGGATTAGCTGGATTAATGCGAGATTCGATCACAGAGCCTTGATAAGCTCGGATATAGCTCTTTAATTGCTCAGCATCTTCCACTTTCCAGATTTTGCTGGGCGGGGCTGGGTTTTCCGGCCCTCGGGGATATGGGCTGGGGGCAAATGCTGCTTTGGGCGCGAGGACCGCGCCCCTACGACGGTGATTTTTAGGTCTAGGTGGGTAGGGTGGGCAGTGGCCACCCTGCGGGTTGGGAATTGATCAGGAGAGTTAGGTGAGGGTGACGAATTCTTCGGCAGAGGTGGGGTGGAGGGCCATGGTGGCATCGAAGTCTTTTTTAGTGGCTCCCATGGTGACGGCGATCGCCACACATTGGATAATTTCCGCCGCATCTTTGCCCACCATTTGGGCACCCAAAACCCGATCGCTCTCCTTGTGGACCACGAGCTTCATCATCACCTTTTCCTCACCCTGGGGCAGGCTGTAGATCATGGGGCGGAAGCGGGTTTTGTAGAGTTTGATGCCGTCTTCGCCGTACTGGGCCTTGGCTGCGGCCTCGGTCATGCCGACGGTACAGGCTTCTGGCTGGCTAAAGACAGCGGTGGCGATGTTGTCGTAGCTGATGTGGTGGGGTTTGTTGCCAAATTGGGTATCGGCAAAGGCGCGGCCCTCGGCGATCGCCACGGGGGTGAGTTGGACCCGATCGATGCAGTCCCCCACCGCAAAAATATGGGGCTGGCTGGTCTGGCACCAGTCATTAACCACCACAGCGCCCTTGTTGGTTTCTACCCCAACGCCGTCTAGATTTAGCCCCGTGAGGTTGGGGGTGCGGCCTGTGGCATAGAGCACCGCATCAACAACTAGGCTGCTGTCCTTGGCCCCTTTCAGGATTAGGCGCACGCCTTCGGGGACTTTTTCGATTTTTTCGATCGTCGTATCCGTCAGAAACTTGACCCCCTTCTGGGCCATGCCAGTTTGCACCTCGTCGCGGATATCCTCATCAAAGCCCCGCAGAATCTTACCCCGCCGAATAATCTGGAAGACTTCCGAGCCTAGTCCATTGAGAACTCCGGCAAATTCTGTGCCAATGTAGCCGCCCCCAACGACGGCGAAGCGCTTGGGTTGCTGGGGCAGCAGGAAAATTTCGCGGGAGGTGATGGCGTGCTCAATGCCGGGGATATTGGGCTTGGTGGCCTCGCCGCCCACGGCGATCAGGAACTTCTCAGCAGTGACGGTTTGGCCATCAACAATCACCGTATGCTCATCCACAAAGCTGGCCTTGCCGTGGTACAGGGTGACGTTGTTTTTTTCCAAAAAGCTAATGTGGAGGCGGCTGAGGCGGCGCACTTCGGCATCGACGGCGTTGACGAGTTTGGACCAGTTAAAGCTTGGTTCCACGGGACTCCAGCCATAGGCGACGGCATCGGCATAGAGGTGGGAGAAGTGGGAGGCGTAGACCATCAGCTTTTTGGGGACACAGCCCCGGATGACGCAGGTGCCGCCGACTAAATCCATTTCGGCGATGGCGACTTTGGCCCCGTAGCTAGCGGCCCGTTTGGAGGCGGCTAGTCCACCGGAGCCAGCGCCCAGTACAAATAAGTCGTAGTCGTAGGTCATGATTGCGGTGTGGGGGGGGTAAAGGTGGGCTGAGGTGTGTGGAGCGATGGGGGCTAGGCTACCATCCCCAGCGGCGATCGGGGCGGTAAAACTGGAAGCGCCCATAGCCCAAGAAGCGCCCGACGGGCTGGTCACCTGCTGGAAATGCGGTTACGCCCCAGAGGTAAATGCCTTCAGAGGCGGGGTTGTGGCGGGGGGTTAGGGCAAGGGTGAAGGTGGTGCCCGGTGGAATGGGTGGGTCAAAGGTGAGGGTGAGGGTATGGGTGTCGCGATCGAAGCGGGGGGTCATGGGCCACCGTTGGACCCGATCGCGATCGAGGTCTGAAAAAACCCGCAGCCGATCGAGGTCGTAGCGCCAGTTCCGATCGCTGCCCTCCCGTTGTTGCACCACCACCGCTCCGAGGGATTCCGTTGCGCCTTCGGGCAGGGTGAGGGTGAGGTAGTGGCGGGCGTTGTAGGCGTAGATATCGGTTTGGCTGCTGTGGGTTTTGATCAGGCGAGGCAGATCGACAAACTGGGTGGTGCCATCGGCTAACTGGATGGCCTGGGCTGGGGCGATGCTCCCGTTCGGCGATCGATCGGGCACTGCCCCCAACCCCACCGGCACGGCAACCAGACTGCCCAGGAGTAAGCGTCCTAAAATTTGAGCCAGCTTCATGGCAAACCCCCTCTCGAAAAACGATCGATCGCACTCTTTACAGCCTATCCTAGCGCTTCCAGGGGTGTAACTATTCAGGGGGTGCATTTCACTTTTGCCAAGGTACGGACTAAAGTCCGCACTACGAGCCTTTTGAGCTAGGTTAGGGGCTGGGTTGCTCCCAAGTGAACTGCACCCCAAATTATGGGACAGGTAGGGGTCGTGCCCCTGTGCCGACCCTCTTCGGGTCGTGCCCCTGTGCCGACCCTCTTGAGGCCAACAACCGGGTCAACCACGGGGGGATTGCCCCCACCCCAATTGGTGAACCCGCCAAAGTGAAATGGACCCATTAATTGATGATGTGATACAGACTACTGCTGTGAGGACTATTCCAGAGTTTTGGTGGAAATTCCTCAAATCTTGTCTGTTTTGCATCCTTTTTGAGTTGATCCCCGCTTTGGTCAAGCAGACTTGAACTTGATCCCAAATAAATTGTGAAGTTTTGGCGAATCTCTACCTTAAGGGGT
>JAYKJG010000207.1:0-4235 GCA_035286285.1 Prochlorothrix sp. | reverse complement strand
TGGTGGAAATTCCTCAAATCTTGTCTGTTTTGCATCCTTTTTGAGTTGATCCCCGCTTTGGTCAAGCAGACTTGAACTTGATCCCAAATAAATTGTGAAGTTTTGGCGAATCTCTACCTTAAGGGGTAGGAGGACAGAGCCGTTAAGGCTTGGATCAGAGACAGCATTTGCCATCCTGCTCCCGTACAGCATGTCCTGACGAGAAACAGCCTATCGTGGTCCCCTGTGGGATCTGAAGACCCCTCACCCCCAGCCTCTCTCCCAAGCGGGGAGAGGGGAGCAGAAGTATTCAGGTTTCACGGCGGATCGCTAGTTGACTAGGCGGCGCGATCGGGATCGACCAAATCTGCAAGGCCGATCGTCCCCTTAAAAAAGACCCCGATCGCCGTCGGTAACCGGGGCTGGCCATACTGCGGGGCCAACCAAAAGCCCAAAACTGCCTCAACCCCATGGGCAATGAGGGCGATTTGCATCACCGGCAACAGGACAAAGTGCCACAGCCCCAAGCTGTCTAGCCCTTGGCAGCCAAGGCCGAGGGTGGTGAGGACGATCGCCAGCCAACCCAAGGGGCGACGGTGGGCAGCGGGCAAGAGGGTGAGCAGCCGATCGGTGGGATGAAGCATGGGGGGAGGGGGGAGCGGGAGTTTTCGGGAACAGGGCGGGGTTGGGACGCGGGAGCGTCGGGGGAGGCATTCCCACGCCGGAGCGTGGGAACGAGGGAATGGGGTCGCGGGGTCGGGGGTGAGGGCACCTAAGACCAAAAATCAGCGACGGCATAGCCTAACTCGGCCAACATCCGCCGCAGCAGGGGCAAACTGAGGCCAATGACGTTGGTGTGGCACCCCTCTAGGCGATCGACCAATAGCCCCCCTCGCCCCTCTAGGGCAAAGCAGCCCGCGCAATTTAACGGTTCCCCCGTCGCCACATAGGCCCGGATTTCCGCATCCGTTGCATTGGCAAAATGGACTTGGGTGACGGCATTGTGGACGATCGATCGCCCCTGGCCCACATCCACCAAAGCATGGCCCGTATACAACTCCCCCACCTGGCCCCGCATCTGGAACCAGCGCTCGATCGCCTCCTCGGCATCGGCGGGTTTGCCGTGGATCTCGCCATTAATGGCCAGCACTGAGTCACAGCCCAAGATTAGCCCCTGGCCAGACTGACTCAAAGCGCCCCGATCGCGGTAGTCCTGGGCCACTGCATTGGCCTTGTGCTTGGCGAGGGCTTGCACCAACTCGCTGGGCAAGTGGCTCTGGATTTGGTCTTCGTCAAAGTAGCTGGGTTGGACGATCGGCTCAATGCCCGCCAACTGCAAGAGGCGACGACGGGCCGGAGAAGCCGAGGCCAAAATAAAGGGTGGCAAAGGGTTGGGGTTAGACATAGGGGGGGATTGGCGGATAGGGACCGGCCCCAAGGCACCGGCTGAAATGCATGGGACAAAACTTACTGGACTAAATTCACCGTAAAGGTAAAGGTCACGGCAATGCGATCCTCGGTGTAGTTGGCGGGGAAGGGCGGAAAGGGCGCGGCCTGAAGAATCGCCGATTTTGCGGCTAAATCAATGGTCACATCCCCCGACGATTGCAGCACCTCCAACTTCTCCACCGTTCCCCACCGATTGACCTCAAAGTTCACCTCCACCTTCGACTCAAAATCAGCATTGGGCTGCCATTGGCTCTCCACTTGTTGCTGAAGCTGGGCTGTATAGGGTCCCCACTCCACATCGGCGCGGGCTGTCACGCCGCTGCCCCGATCGGCGCGATCGTGGTTGAAGCGCTGGGTGTAGGGATGCCAATTTTGGGCGCTGAGACTGCCGGTGCCGAGAACTTCGCTGGTGGTCCGATGGGGGATGGCAACATCAGGCTTAGTTTGGGGGGCGGGGGCTGTGCTTTGGGCCAGTCTTTCCCAGCCCTGGGGCGAGAGGGCAAAAGCCTCGGTTCCTGAACCGGCCTCCTGGGTTTGGCTGGACTCTAGGGGTTGGTGGGTTGGGGCAGGTTGCTGTTCTGCTGGGGTCGGGTCGGGGGTTTCGTCGGGGGTTTGGCTGGCGGCGGTGCTGAGGTTGCGGGCCATGCTGGGCCGATCGGCGCTGGTCTGGTCCCCGCCTTGGTTGGCAAATTGGGCGATGCGGTTGGTCTGGGGATTCGGCACGGCCACCCCAGGGTCATCCAAGGCGATAAACTCCAGGGGAATGGGAGTCGGGTTGGGCGGGCTGAGGGCGATGCCTTTGCGATAGAAAATCCAGCCCAAAAAGAGGACTTCATGGGCTAGGACCGAAGCCGTGAGCAGGAGGGGGATAAAGCGGGCACGATCGTAGCGGTGTCGGAGGTCCGCCAGGTTTAACGGAGGCTCAGGAGGCAACGGCTGGGACATAGGGGCAGTCCAGGTCACGGGGGATTGGGGGTCAAAATGAGGGATGCAGGCGCGACAGCACAACGCATCGAAATAACGCCTCAAAGTCTAACGCTAATTGGGCAAGGTGCAACCCCCGTTACAGTTGAATTTCCAGGGTATCCCGCTTCGGTTTGGGGGTCCAAACATCTGTGCCGAGATCCGTCGAGCCTTCCGATCGCCACACCCCCTGAATCGTGCCATCGGGCATCAGAGCATAGATCCCATCTCCCGCAAAGTCCCCCCCAAAGGACACATAGAGCTTCTGATCATTTGTCAGCCGCACCACCCCTTTATAGCTTCCGGAGTTAATGGTCCACACCATCTGCAAGCTGCGATCGTCCCCCCGTTCTTCTAACACACAGTAGCCCCCATAGACGCTTTCATCGGCATTGGTCCCCATGACAATATACTCCTGGGCCAATGCCTTGAGGTCTTTGATGGGCCGACTCTGGTCACGGATTTTGGCAATGAGGGCGGTGACGGCTTCGTTCTGCTCCTGGGCTTCAATAATGCAGTCGCGCTCAGAAACGGAGCCATCGACTTGGATGGTTTGGCAGAGGCGGGCTTTGTCGAGGAGGGCTTCTTCGAGGAGGGCATTGCTGAGGCTGGCATCGTAGAGATTGGTTTCCGAGAGGTCGGCATTTTCCAGAAAGACATTCTCCAAAAAAGCGCCCAACAGGTTGGCCCCATAGAGACTGGCATCTTCTAGATAGGCTCCGCCCAAATCTGCTCCGCTGAGATCGGCGCGATCGAGCACCGTCCCTAACATTTGGGTTCCGCCCAAGAGGCCGCTACTGATCTGGGCACCGGTCAGGTCGGCATTGGTTAAGTTGGCAATGCGAAGATCGGCATTCCGGAGATCGGCATTGCTGAGGATGGCCTCTTCTAAGTCGGCTCCCTGGAGGTTGGCCCGCCGCAGATCGGCCCCTGCCAAGTTTTCCAGCCTGAGATTGAGGTTCATGAGGTCAGCTTCCTGCAAATCTGCCCCATTCAGGGGAATAAAAGGACTCGCACCCCGAATTAGGGCATTTTCCATCAAGAACTGCACCAGTAAGCCCTTGCGCCGTCCATCCAGTTCGCGCAGGGTGGTTAGGGTTCGGGAGCGGATAATGGCGACCTTAACCCCCGTCAGCTTGAGGTCTTTTTTATCGGTAAAGTTGCCCCCTTCGTCTTCGGTTAGCACAGCACTTTTGTCATTTTCCTCCAGGATCTTGGAAACGCGATCGAAATATTGGTTGAGGGCTTCCTGTTGGTAGCGATCGGTGGCGATCGATTGCTCTAGCTTGCGATCGGCCTCGGCCTGTCGCTCTTGCTCCTCCCCTAACTTGGCCTCAACATAAACTGCACCAACCCCCACCAACACCGGGAAAATCAGCAGTTCCATCCACTCCCACAGCGATCGGTTCTGAAAGCCAGTTGCGTGCCAAAGCTTACGAAAAATTGGGTGACTCAGGTACTGGTGTGCCATGGTTATGGGGGTTTAAACAACATAAATGCAGCTTTAGGACAGCGTAAGCTTTAGTGTGGCCTGAACTCTGGGGAAGGGTACCCATAATTCACACTGTGTTTAGATTGTGGTGAGATTGTGGTCGGTGTGTAATGGGATAATCCCAATTGCCCCCCTAGGGTTGTGATTCACAACAAATTATGAATAGAATATGAAACAAGCTGTTATGGGTTTGTTCTATGTCCCTCACCGTGCCCCCTACTTCTGCTGCCACCATGGTTAAGCCTACCGACCCAAAGGCGGGGCAGGTGGACGATCGTGCTTCAGCCTCGGCATGGCAAGTGTTTGCCTCAACGTTCCTGACGATTTTCCTGGCGGAGCTAGGCGACAAAAC
>JAYKJG010000206.1:0-5051 GCA_035286285.1 Prochlorothrix sp. | reverse complement strand
TTCTCCGTTCTGACTGGCCTTGTTTCCCAACTTCCAACCGTAGTTTTCCCCACCTCGATGGCTCCAGGGGTGTGGCCCAGGGAACTCGGACAGTTTTTTAGCCTTATTTCAGTACTCCAGGTTCCTGCAAGGTGATGATACTAGCCTCTGGTTTCTATAATCTGCTGGCTCAAGCAGGTAACGCTGCCCCCAATACTGGTAGCGCTGACACCACAGCTCCCGATGCCGCCGCCAGTACTGATGGTGCGGCAGAGGCGGGAGAAGTTTTGAGTCTGTTTGATCCCAGCGTTCTCACAACCTCCGCGATCGCCGCCGGGGTTGCAGCCCTTGCCTACGTGGCAATTTTTGTGGTTCTGCGATCTTGGCTCCGGAAGATCCACTCCGACGCGGGACTTGTGGCCATCCGGGTCACTCGCATTCCCGCCATCATTCTCGCTGTCGGGCTATGGTTAAAGGCTACGCTGAGCGCGATCGGAGACAACGAGGCCATTCGCCTTATTCAGCACTTAGATACAGCCCTCATCGCGATCGCGCTCACCTATGGGCTGTCCCAACTGCTGACCGATGTCCTGCTCTATTACCTTGAAAAATACGCCGCCAAAACCGAAGCCCAGTGGGACGACGTTCTGATCCCCATCCTCAAAACCGTGCTGCCCGTCTTCGTCTACGGCATTGGCGGCCTAGTTGCCCTACAATCCCTCGGCATTGACCTCAGCGGTCTATGGGTGGCGATCGGGGGGATTACCTTCGTTTTGGGCTTCGCCCTCAAGGACATCCTCGCCAACTTCTTCAGCGGCGTGGTTCTCCTCATTGATACCCCCTTCCGCTTCGGCGATGTCATTGTCCTTGAGGACGGCACCCGCGCCGTGATTAAAAAAGTGGGCCTCCGGGTTACCAACCTCTATGTCATTGACCAGCACTCCGAGCTATATCTGCCCAACGGAGTCTTCCAGAAGCAGGAAATCGTCAACCTGACCCGCCCCACCACCGACTACTACTACACCGTCACGGTGCCCGTCAAATTTGATGCGGAACCCTCCCAGGTCACCCAAATTATGGAGGCCGTTGCCCTCGCCCACCCCGATACCCTGGGCAACCTCGACCAAAAGCTCAGCCTCCTGGATGACTACTACGGCCTCTCCGCGTCTGGGACTCAAGTCCAGAAAAAGCGGGAAATCGGGCGGCAACGGCTCCTCGCAGAGCAAGAAGTGAATTTGCAACTGGCTAAGGTTGAAAGCGCCTTCGACCAACTGCGGGCCGATATTAGCGATTTAGAAGCGGGCGGCCTCGATCGGTCTGAAATTGGCAAAATCCAAGCCGAATACCTGGAAATTTGCCGCATGATCGGGCTGTCTGTGGTCCAGGAACGTCAGCGCCAAGGGCTATCCCGCCGGGAAGTGCTGCATGAGGTGGAGACCCAAAGTGAGGTGACCCCCCTCATTCCCCTGATTCGGCAATGGTATCGAACCTGGCTTCAGGATCCAGACCTCGCGCGGGAAGACAACAAAGTGCTCAGCAAAGAGTGGGAGCAGAAAATTGAACTGCTCAAGGGCAAAACCACCAAGGTGTATCAGCAGGTCAGCAACCCCGACTCCGACGATACCCGTCTGGATGATGCAGTGGAATCCCTCTTTAACTGGCTTCAGGAAAGCTTTAAGACCACCCGCAATGAGTGGCAAAAGCCCCGGATTTGGGTCGGCAAAACCAAGCTGGATTCCCAAGCTGCGGGGGCTAACCCCACCTATACGGTCAAGTTTTATGTGGATGACATTACCCTAGAGCACTTTCAGCGGGGCTTCCGTGTAGAAAGTGAAATCAACCGGGAGTTGCTCTGGCAACTGCGCCAAGCCTACTTGGCCCGCTAGGCCCCGATGGGGGACTCTCTCACGTTGGCAAAGGGCAAAGGGTGACCGGCCCAGACCCTCGTCTTCGCAGCGGTTTAGGACCGATTGCCTGCTTGGCCCAACGTGAGATCCACCCCCAGGTTCCAGGTCCCTTGAACTGATCCCTGTCCGAGGCAATTGCCCTGGACTCGTTGCATGTGTGGATGCTGACTCACAATGATCTCGATCTTGTCGATTTTTCCGAATTTCTTCTGGCTAGCGGCTAAGGGCAAAAAAGGCTTAACGGAGCCGCTGTTCCAGGGTCCCCAGGTGGATACCCCGGAAGTGACCCTGGAAAGCGCCGCTGATTGGATTGCCTACTTCCAAAGTTTGGCCCTGATCGCGCTGGCAATTGCCGTTGCCTATGGGGTGGTTTTCTTCGCCCTACGGGCCGTTTTTCGCCGCTTGAACAGTGATGCGGGCCTGGTGACCCTGCGGGAATGCAAAATTCCAGCGGCGATCGTCGCGGGGCTAGTGGTTCTCAAGCTGTCCCTTGCCCCCTTTGAAATCTACACCGCTGTCATTTGGCTGGAAGCTCTTTTCTCCGCCATCATTTATTTGGCCGTCACCTATGCCGTGGCGCGGGTGCTGGACAAGGTGGTGTTCTACTACCTCAAGCAGTGGGCCGAGAAAACCGAAGCCCAATGGGACGATGTGCTGGTTCCCATCCTGGAAACCGTGGTCCCGGTTCTGGTTTATGTCATTGGCAGCTTCCTGGCTCTCCAGTCCTTGGGTCTGAACCTGACGGGCCTGTGGGTTGCCTTTGGGGGGGTTACCTTTGTCATTGGCTACGCCCTCCAGGATATTATTGCCAACTTCTTTGGGGGCTTGGTCCTGCTGATTGATACCCCGTTCCAGTTTGGGGATGTGATTGCCTGGAAAAAGAACGATCGCGCGGTGATCAAAAAGGTCGGGCTGCGTTTGACCCAGCTTTACTTAATTGACCAGCACTGTGAGGTCTATGTCCCCAACTCCAAATTTGAGAACCAAAAAATTCTCAACCTCAGTCGGCCCAATCCCAATTATTACTACACGCTGAGCATTCACCTGGCTCCAGAGGCCGAGATTTCCCGGACCTCTGACCTCATGGAGATGGTTGCCCTGGCCCACCCCGATACCTTGGGCGATTTAGATCGCAAGCTGGAGTTGATCGATCGCTACTTTGGTCGGGCTATACCCGGTGAGCGGACCAACCTCAAGCGGGAGACGGGACGGGCACGGCTGATCGCAGAACGGGAAGCTAACCGCTACTTGGCCCATGCGGAAGAGATGTTTGATGGTCTCAGCGATAAAATCGACGAAATGGAAGAAGGCGGTCTCGATCGCCAGGAAATTACCTCGATTCTAGATGAGTTCCAAGCCATTTGTGAGGTCATTGGTCTGGGCATTGCCCCCGCCGATCGCACCCGTAAACAGCCCTTCTTGCAGGAATCCTCAGAACTCCACCTCAAAGGCTCCCTCATTGGCAGTGTCCGGACTTGGTACCAAGCATGGCTCCAGGATCCAGATCTGTTGCCGGAAGATCACGGCATTTTGGCGCGGGCTTGGGAAAACCGCATTAATCTGCTGACCAACAAAACCAATAAGCTCTTCCAGCGCCTCAGCAACCCCGACTCCGATGACACCCGTCTGGATGATGCGGTGGCTAATCTCTACCTCTGGATTCAGGAAAGCTTCAAAACCAGCCGCAATGAGTGGCAAAAGCCGCGAGTCTGGACTTCTGAGCTAGAATTAGGCCGGGGTCAGCTTCAGGAGAAGAATTTCTCGATTAAGTTCTATGTGGATGACATTACCCTGGAGCGTTTCCAGCGGGGCTACCGCATTGAAAGTGAAGTCAATCGCGAAATTTCCTGGCACCTCCGCCGCAACTTCTTGGTTCACTAGCCCTTTCGCTCTTTTTCTTTAGGGCACCTCAAAAAATCTACATTTCCGCCTAGTGACCCACGGAAAAGTCAGGGTTATGGCGGGCAGCGAAGCCGCCTGCCACAATTAATCGCGGTGCCCGTTAGAACATATTTTTTGAAACAGAATGGATAGGGTGAGCAACTGCCACCCTATTTTTTTGACTTTGGGGGCGATCGGGTTAGGTGCTGAGGTGTCCAAGGGTTGGTTGTCAGTCAGGATCGGGCGATCGGGGGCAGGCACCATAGGTCAGGGTTGAGGCAGGGAGGAGCGGGGTCGATCGGGGCAAGTTGGAGATCGAAGGGGCAGGGGAGATGGGGTCTCTGGGCGATCGCCCTCTTGAAAAAAGCGTGGGGTTAGGGGGCGCATTCTTGAAGTTGAGGCAGTGAGGGTGAATAGTTCTGTCTGCTTAGGGATGGTTTTGTGTGAAGAGATCGTAATATTGCTGTACAATTCCGGTTTGCTCTGATACTCTGTACCGGGGTTAGGCTTCTCTGTTTTCAAGGCGGTGTGTGCCTCGACGATTGACTCTACAATCTCCGCCCTCTAAAGGGTCTGGTGTTTTGGTAGGGCACCGTTGTTCAACCGTCGTCTTAACTGGAAGCTATTCAAGACTGACACTACCAGAAGGTGAAAATCTATGGATTTGGTTCGTCTTATCGCTGCGATTTTTCTGCCCCCGCTTGGTGTCTTTCTCCAGGTTGGAATCGGAAAACAGTTCTGGATTAATATTGTACTAACTCTGCTTGGATATATTCCTGGCATTGTTCATGCTGTTTGGGTTATTGCAAAAGTTGACTAAGCCCTACGCTCTGCTGTAGGGTACATTTCACTTTGGCGGGTCACCAATTGAGGTAGGGGCAATCCCCCCATGGTTGCCCCGGTTGTGCGTCTGAAGAGAGGATCCACGGGGGCGCGACCCCTACAGTTGATTGTTCCAAAGTGAAATGCACCCCAAGAAATCCTCAAAAATTTTGATCGGTTTCCTAATACAGAACAGATAGAGATTGCTCTAGAAATTCTGAGACGGCTCATTGATTTGGGTGTATTTCACTTTGGAGCAAGCCAGCCCCTAACCTGGCTCAAAAGGCTCGTAGTGCGGACTAAAGTCCGCCCCTTGGCAAAAGTGAAATGCACCCCATTGATTTTGACTTCCTACCTTTGGCAGATGAAGCTTTAACCTTGAATGCAGAAGAGTTATTCTCATTCTTAGCCTAACTCTGCGGTGCGTTATGGCTTTACCTAACACACCCTACTAGATCGACA